>NZ_JBVIIT010000001.1:313832-458520 GCF_055569615.1 Streptomyces sp. NPDC031379
GCGTCCGTGTCCTTCCCGCCCGCACCACCCGTGCGGGTCTCGTCGTCGGCCGCGGGTGGCCCCTGTGGGGCGTCCTCGCCGTCGGCGGCCTCCGCGTCCGCGTCCGTGTCGGAGGCGGTGTCAGGCTTCGCGTCCGCCTCGGCCTGCGGCGCCTCCGCGTCCGTGTCCGTGTCGGAGGCGGTGTCAGGCTTCGCGTCCGCCTCGGGCTTGGCCTTCGTGCCGGACTTGGGGGTGGTCTCCGTGGCCGGCTTTGCGTTCGCGTCCGCCCCGCGCACCCATGCCGAGACCGCTTCGCGCAGGGCGGCGTCCTGCTTGGGCGTCTCCTGGGGCTCGGCGTCGGTCGCCTCATCCTCCGCCGGGGCTTCCGCCTGCTTCGGATCGGTGGGCGCGGTCCGGCGTTTCACGTCCCGTACCGACAGCACCTTCGTCGCGGTGTCCGCCGCGCCTCCGTTCGAGGAATCCTTTTCGCGGGCGACCGCGAGGCGCGGATCGCGCGCCTCGGGAACCGAACCCGCGCTCCCCGACGTCGGTTCCGCCGACGACTCGCGCTGCTTCGACCTGTCGGGGGACTCGCCCGCCACCGATGCCTCCTCCATGCGCCGCACGCCTCAGCGCGCGCCCTGTCCGAACCATGTACCAGTGTCCTGTGTGAGGGCTTGGCCCCTGTGGTAGACGAGAACGACATACCTACCGGTTCCCTCACGAACCGGTCACGCACCCTCGACAGACCAATGTGAGAGGGGTCACCCTGTCATTCATCCACGCGGGGAGGCATGGATGGGCAGGAGCCGCAGAACACTTCCGGAGGAGCTTCTGTTGCTGGCATTGGACCCGACCACGGGTACCACTGCACAGCCGCAGTCGCTCGACCTCGGTCTGGCCGGAGCACAGCTAGTGGAGCTGGCGCTGGCCGGACGGATAGCCCCAGACGGGGATCGTATCGCCGTGGTGGTACCACGGCCGACAGGAGATCCGACTCTGGACTGCGCGTTGGAGTTGCTGCGAAGGCGCGGCGCTCCCGTGCGTGCCGTCCATTGGATCGGCGGGCCCCGGCTGGGGCTCCGTCAGACGTATCTCTCGCATCTGGAGCGGTGCGGCATGGTGCATGCCGTGGCCGGCCAGATGTGCGGGGTGCTGCCGACGACGCGTTATCAGGCGACGGACAACGAGATCAGCCGGGAGATCCGAGCCCGGCTGGATTCCGCGATCCGCACCGGCGTACCGCCGGACCCGCGGACCGCGGCGCTCGCCGCCCTGGCGCACGCCGTCGGACTGGGCAAGCATCTCTACCCCGGCAACGAGGGGCGTTCGTCCAGGTCCCGGTTGCGGGACCTGATCCGGCACGATCCGATGGGCGGGCTCGTCGCGCACGCCGTGATGGACGTGCAGAACGGTGCGGCCGCACAGCCGCGCCGCGGCCCGGCCTCGGCCGGGCGGCCGGCCGGGCCCGGAGCCAGGTCCGCCGCGGAACCCGCACGCGGGGTTCCGATGCAGTCGCACCACGGGTCCATGGCACGCGCCGTGGCCCACTGAGCCGCAACCCGGTCCCCACAGACCCGTTTCGGGAGCCGCTGGTTCGAGCGGGGCGGTGAGATCCCTGTGATCTCGCCGCCCCGCTCGGCTGCGTCCCCGGCGGCCCCCGTCGTTCGAGTCCGTGCCCGAACTGACGCGTACGCGCCGCATATCCACGGTTTGCCAGCGGTAGAAAGCACCTTGGTGGCAGTCTGCTCAACAGCAGATACGGAAAGTCAAGTAACAGGCAGGCAGCCGGAGGTGCACGTCCCGTGGCGTCCAATGTCAATCCCACCGTCAGGCGGCGCCGGCTGGGCCAGGAGCTGCGCAGGCTCCGTGAGCTCAAGGGCATGACGGCCGAAGAGGTGGCGGAGCGGCTGCTCGTGTCGCAGTCGAAGATCAGCCGTCTGGAGAACGGCCGCAGGAGCATCAGTCAGCGCGATGTACGCGATCTGTGCGGTGTCTACGAGGTCGAGGACCAGCGGATCGTCGATTCGCTCATGGAGATGGCCCGGGACTCGCGACAGCAGGGCTGGTGGCACACGTTCGGGGACATCCCCTACAGCGTGTACATCGGCCTGGAGACGGACGCGGAGTCGCTGCGGGTGTACGAACCCCAGCTGGTGACCGGTCTGCTGCAGACCCGCGCCTACGCGGAGGCCCTGGTGCAGGGCGCGTTGCCGGAGACGTCCACGGCGGAGATCGAGAAGCGCGTACAGGTGCGCATGCGCCGACAGGAACGTATCACCGCCGAGCACAACCCGCTCCGGCTGTGGGTGGTGCTGGACGAGGCGGCGCTGCGGCGGGTCGTGGGCAGCAAGCTGGTGATGCGGGAACAGCTGGAGCACCTGATCGAGATGTCCCAGCTGCCGCACGTCACCGTGCAGGTGCTGCCCTTCGAGGTGGGCGCGCACCCGGGCCTCAACGGCCAGTACGCGATCCTGGAGTTCACCGACGCGGCCGACTCCAGCGTGGTGTACCTGGAGGGCGTCACCAGCGACCTGTACCTGGAGAAGGCGCAGGACGTGCAGAAGTACGCCGTGATGTACGAGCATCTGCGGGCACAGTCCCTCAATGTGGAGCAATCCCGGCAGTTCATTGCGAAACGGGCCAAAGACTACGCCGAATGAGCCGCTGTCACAGAGGGTGCGGGATCGTACACCGTCGATCCACTCCAGTGGAAGGCTCACCTGGAATATGCCATCCGGTCGAGTGAACGGCTCCTCCAGCGGGGGCGGTTGCCCGGTAGCGTCGATCACGCCAATCAGACGACAGGGTTGGCGTGAACCGCACTACTGCAACTCGTAACAGGAGTGGACATGGCACTGATTCAGGGCGCTTCGGAGACGTGGATGAAGTCCTCCTATTCCGCGGGCAACGGCGCCTGCGTCGAGGTCAAGTCGCCCACCGTCGCCGAACTCGCCGTCCGCGACTCCAAGGTCTCCGAGGGCCCGATCCTGGCCTTCCCCGCCGACGCGTGGAACGCCTTCGTCTCCTCGGTGAAGGCGTAAGGGGTCCTCACTGACCCCCGTTCCTAGACGCGTCGGACGACACCGTCCGGCCAGGACAACTGCACAAGCACCACCAGGAGAGCCCTCTCGACCAGTCGCCGTCCTTGCCGAGAGGGCACCTTCTGTCTCCGGGCACGCTCACGCCGTCCCCGTGGATCGCACCACCGGGAACGCCACGTCGCACACAAGGTCCCCCGGCCCGGCCGCGTCCCAGTCCGTGAAGTAGACCTCCCGGCAGGGACCCGCCGCCTCCAGCCCTTCCGCGGCCATCCAGCGCTCCACGGCCTCGAAGGCGGCCAAGATCTGCGGATGGGCCACCTGCGCCTTGGTGATCCGGGTGCGGGCCAGCCGTTCCGCCGGTACCACCCGTACCCTCGTCTCCCAGGTCCGGCCCTGCCGTTCGACCCACGCCCGGGCCGCCGCCTCGTCGGCCACCGGCACACAGGACTCGGCCGGTCCGTCGCTCTCCATCGACACCTCGGAGTGGTAGACGACGAACGGTGCCCCCGTGACGCCCCCGCACTCCTGTGCGGCCGCCTCCAGCCGCCCCAGGGACGCGCCGATCCAGGTCGGCAGCTCGTCCGCCAGCGTGTGCCGCGACTCGGTGATCACGACCTGCGCCGGTACGTCCACGGTGTCGATCACGAACTTCTCGTACATCTCGGAGTCCCTCCCCGACAGTCGTCCACGGAGGTACTCGGCGAGGGTCCGCTGCCCGGCCACCCGGGTCTCCACGTCCGCCCAGTAGGCGGCGAGCCGGTCGGCGGCGTCGGGGCCCCGAGCCCCCACCACCTCGGCGATCCGGGCGAGCGGCATGTCCAGCTGCCGCAGCATGGCCACCAGACGGGCGCGTTCGACCTGATCGGCGCGGTAATAGCGGTAGCCGCTGAGCACGTCGACATGGGCCGGTGCCAGCAGGCCGAGCCGGTCGTACAGCCGCAGGGCCTTGGCCGACAGCCGGGCCCGCGCGGCGAACGCGCCGATGGTGAGAAGTTCCTCGTCCACGCGCGGCTCCCTCGCTCCTCCGTCACCGGGCGGTTCCTCTCCGCCCGGTGCGCAGGACGTTCGTCCCTGCCCCTGGGGCAAGGTCAAGCGGTGCTCAGCCGAGCCGGCTCTCGATGGCCGCCACGACCTCGGCCGACTCGGGCTCGGTCTGCGGCGAGAAGCGCGCGACGACCTCGCCGTCCCGGCCGATCAGGAACTTCTCGAAGTTCCAGCGGATGTCCCCGGTGTGGCCCTCGGCGTCGGCGAAGCCGACGAGCCGCTCGTACAGCGGGTGCCGGCCCTCGCCGTTCACCTCCACCTTCTCGGTCAGCGGGAAGGTCACCCCGTACGTCGCCGAGCAGAACTCGGCGATCTCCTCGGCGGAGCCCGGCTCCTGCCCGAGGAACTGGTTGCAGGGCACGCCCAGCACCGTGAAGCCCTGCTCGGCGTACCGCTCCTGGAGCCTCTCGAGGCCCGAGTACTGCGGGGTCAGGCCGCACTTGGAGGCCACGTTCACGATGAGCACGGCCTTGCCCGCGTACTGCGACAGGTTCGCGGAGCCGCCGGTGAGGGCTCCGATCTCGACATCCAGCACGTTGTGGTCAGTAGTCGTCATGCCCGGATGCTAGCCGCGGCGGGTTACGGGCCCCTTGCCCGGCCTCGACCAGGGTGTCACCCGCGGCGGTCCGCACGTACAGCACCGACCGTCCGGCCCGCCGCCGCTCCACCAGCCCCGCCTCCCGCAGCACCTTCAGATGCCGTCCGACCGAGCCCAGCCCCTGCCCGGTCACGGCGGTCAGCTGGCTGGTGCTCATGGGGGAGCCGAGCAGCACGAGCACCCCGGCCCGGGCCGCCCCGAGCAGCGCGCCCAGACCCGCGGGCACCGCCCGGTCACCGTCCCCGGCCAGCACACCGGCGCAGGGATAGACCACGGCGTACCGTTCCCGCCCCTCCCAGGACACCCACCCCGTCCGCTGCGCGGTCACCGGCACGAACACCAGCTCCGCACCGGATATCTCGCGCGGCGGATACTCGTGCAGGTTGATCTGGAACCGGTTGTCCCCGAGCCAGCGCGTCCCGCCCGGCCGCAGCGAGTCCAGCGCGCTCGCCCAGCCGCCCTGGCTCACCCGCGCGGTCCGCGCGACCACGTCCGCCTCCAGCACCCGCCGGCGCCGCTCCCAGTACGGCCGTACGGTCTCCTCCCACACCCACTCCAGCAGTACGGCGGACCGCTCGGGCAGATCGTCCCGGTCCAGTACGGCGGGCAGCGGACCGGCGAGGGAGGTGCGCAGGTGCGCGCGGGCGTCCGCGGGAGGGGTGGCCCGGATCCGGGCGAGCCCGTCCGGGACGCTCTCGCCCTCGCGGGGCGTGGGAGTCAGGAAGTCGGCGGTCCAGTCCCGGCCGAGCCCCGCCCGCACCAGTCGTGCCGTCACCGGGTCGGCCGCGAGCCGGGCCCGGTAGGCGGGCAGATGGGCGCCCAGCCAGGCGTGCTCACCGGGATGCGTCCCCTGCCCGGTATGCAGCAGCTTCAGGCTCGCGAAGGTCTCGGCGAACGGGGAGACGACGAACCGGCTGTGAGCCAGGGTGTCCGCGTTGAGCTGCCACCATCCCAAGAGATCCCCCCCCACGGCCGGCCGGCCTTTCGCCGTACCGCGAAACAATAACGAGCCCGCGCCGGGCCGCCCGAGACTCCGGGCATGCCCAGCTATCGATCCCTTTTCCGCACGCCCGAGTTCACCCCGCTGTTCCTCGGCGCCGCCGCCCAGAACGCCGCCGGGACCGTCGCAGGACTGGCCCTCGGCACGCTCGTGTACCGGGCGACCGGCTCCCCGCTGCTGTCGGCGCTGAGCATGTTCGGCCCCTCGCTGGCCCAGGTGCTGGGCGCCACCTTCCTGCTCTCCGGCGCCGACCGGCTGCCCCCGCGTACGGCCCTCACCGTCATCTCGCTGGCCTTCGCGGCCGGTACGGCGGTCCAGGCCCTGCCCGGCCTGCCGACCGGCGCGCTCCTCACCGTCGTCCTGCTGCTGGGCGTGGTCGCCTCGCTCGGCGGCGGGGTCCGCTGGGGCCTGCTGAACGAGATCCTCCACCAGGACGGCTACCTGCCCGGCCGGTCGCTGTTCAACATGATGAGCGGTCTGCTGCAGATCACCGGGTACGCCGCCGGCGGCGCCCTGCTGGCCGCGTTCTCCCCACGCGTGTGCCTGCTGCTGGCGGCGGCCCTGTACCTGACGGCCGCGCTCGTCCTGCGGCTCGGCCTGAGCGCCCGCCCGCCCCGGACCAAGGGCCGCCCCTCCGCGTCGGCGACCCGGCGCGCAAACGCCGCGCTGTGGTCGTCCCGGCCGCGCCGCCTCACCTACCTCGGGCTGTGGCTGCCCAACGGCATGGTCGTCGGCTGCGAGTCCCTCTTCGTGTCGTACGCCCCGCACGCAGCCGGCACCCTGTTCGCCTGCGGGGCGTTCGGCATGTTCGCCGGGGACGTGACGGTCGGCCGGCTGCTGCGGCCCGCGGTGCGCCGCCGGCTGGCCACCCCGCTGCTGCTTCTGCTGGCGGCGCCGTACCTGGTGTTCTCCGTGCACCCGCCGCTGTCCGTGGCGGCGGTGTGCGTGACGGTCGCCTCGGCCGGCTTCGGCGCGAGCCTCATCCAGCAGGAGCGGCTGATGGAGCTGACCCCGGGCGAACTCGCCGGGCAGGCCCTGGGACTGCACTCGGCGGGCATGCTGAGCCTGCAGGGCCTGAGCGCCACCCTGGCCGGGACGGTGGCCCAGTTCACCTCGCCCGCCGCGGCCATGGCGGTGATGGCGGCGGGCTCGGTGTGCGTGACCCTGGCGCTGGCTACGGCCGCTCGGCGGACTCCGGTGCGGCCTGCTCCGGAGCCTGCCTCGGAGCCTGTGCCGGAACGGTCTCCGTCCTGATCTCGGCGTCGATCTTCTGCGTGGCCCGGTCGAAGTAGCGCAGCAGCTCGACGGGGAAGGGCATCACCAGGGTGGAGTTCTTCTCGGCGGCCACCTCGACGACGGTCTGGAGCAGCCGCAGCTGCATGGCCTCGGGGGTGTCCGACATGATCCGCGAGGCGTTGGCGAGCTGCTGCGCGGCCTGGAACTCACCGTCCGCGGTGATGACCCGGGCCCGCCGCTCCCGCTCGGCCTCGGCCTGCCGCGACATGGACCGCTTCAGCGACTCCGGGAGCTGGACGTCCTTGATCTCGACCCGGTCGATGTGGATGCCCCAGCCGGCGGCCGGGCTGTCGATCATCAACGCCAGTCCCTCGTGCAGCCGTTCCCGGTCGCTCAGCAGGTCGTCCAGATCGCTCTTGCCGATGATGGACCGCAGGGAGGACTGGGCGACCTGCCCGACGGCGAAGACGTAGTCCTGCACCTCGATGGCCGCGCGCACCGGGTCGGTCACCCGGAAGTAGACGACGGCGTCGACCTTCACCGACACGTTGTCCCGGGTGATGCCCTCCTGGGTCGGCACCGGCATGGTCGCGACCTGCACGTTCACCTTGCGCATCCGGTCGGCGAACGGGATGAGGAAGGTGATGCCCGGCTGCCGGTGGCTCGGCAGCGCCTTTCCCCACCGGAACACGACCCCGCGCTCCACCTGGTTCACGACCCGCATCCCGCTCTTGAGCACGATCAGCAGAAGCAGGACCACGACCACCACTGCGACGACGGTGCCTTCCATGGCACTCCCATCTCCGACGCGACTTCCGTCCGTTGCGGACACCGGGGAGGACACCGGGGCGGGGGCCGGTGGATGCGCCCCGGGCGTCAGGGAAACGTAAAGAAGACGGCAGTGACGTCGCCGAGCGGGCCGCGCGGCCGGACGGCGCCGGCCGAGGCCGTCCCCCGCCCGGCGCACCGGCGCGCGGACCGGGCTACGCCCTCCGGGCCCGCAGGATCCGGTCCATCCTCGCCTCCAGTTCGGTCCGCTCCCGCGCCGCCCGCTCCGCCTCGGCCCGCTGGTACTCGTGCTCCAGGCGGCGCATGCGGTCGGTGGAGTCCTGTTCCACCCGGTGGCGCTGCACCTCGTGCTCCAGCCGCGCGCACGCCTGCTGCACCTGGAGTTCCTCGCCGTACAGCCGGCGGCTCGCCGTGTAGCGGGCGCCGAGGAGGGTGTCGTAGGTGGTGGCGCCGCTGAGCACCTTGGCCAGGACGGGCATGGCGTCCAGGCACAGCAGGAGCAGATGCAGGACGACCGTCAGGAAGAGGGCGAAGCCGTCCGAGCGGGCGACCTCCTTCAGGCCGTGGGCCCGGGTGAGGATGCCGTCGGTGTCCAGGTCGGCGGCCCGTTTCCGGGTCTTGGTGTCGATGGCCCGCTGCAGCAGCGGCTGGTAGTCGCCGGCCGCCTTGTCCTTGCGGGCGGCCAGGGCCTGGGACTCGGTGGTCAGGTCCGCGAGCTGCTTCTCGTAGGTGTCGACCTTGCTGGTCGCGCGGTACTCGGAGGTGGCCTTGCGGGCCCGCTCGCAGGTGATGGTGACGTCCCGGACGCCGTTCCGCGAGATCCAGTACTTCGGGCCGCACAGCCGCTGCTCGGTGGCCATCTTGTCGCCCAGCGTCTTGTTGATCGCGTCGACCTGGGTCCGCAGTGCCGCGGCGCGGGCGGTGTTGCTCCTGATCTGCCGGGCCAGTTCGGCCGGTGAGCCCGCCACCTTCAGCTGGTACCGGCCGCACGCGGGGCGGCCGGTGGTGGACGCGCCGTCGGTCGGGTTGCAGGAGACGAGCATGCCCCGGTACTCGGCGACCTTCTGCTCATTGCCCACGGAGATCTCCTGGCGGATCTCCTTGTCGAAGATCTGGAAGAGGATCGGTTCGGCTATGAACAGGCCGAGGAGCACCGAGAGAAAGAAGCGGATCCCCAGCGTCCATTTCTTGACCGAGGAGCCGTGGGTGCTGGAGACCAGCCAGCTGTCCAGGGCGAGGACCACCCAGAACCACACCACGGCCACGGCGATGACCACCGGCAGGGGCAGGTCGGAGCGGAAGCTGGCGAGCGCCAGGGTCATGGAGAGCGCCCCCAGCAGGGCCGTGTTCACCACCAGCGCGCCGTACCAGGTGTAGCGGGTGCGTTCCTCCGGCACCCAGGCGAGCAGCGGTTCCTCGATGCCGATCAGCCGGCGCAGCCGGGCCGCCGGACCGGGCGCGAGCGGCGCCGGGCGGGCGGAGCCCCGGTCCGCGTCGACGGAGACGTCGGCGGTGACGTGGAGCGGGGTGTCAGTTGCCAAGGTGGGCCTCCTGGTTGGCGGGGTCGAACCCGTCGTCGTCGCTCTCGGGTGCGGCCGCCTCACCCTTCGGGGCCTGCCCTGGGCCCCGGTGCAGCTCGCCCTTCACATCCGTCGCGGGCGCCTCCCGCTGCCGCTGGTTGTACGGCACGTCGCCGACGCTGTTGATGAAGGCGCCCGCGTCGTAGGCCGTGCTGTCGAAGAGGCCCCGGTCGATGGCCTGCCGGGTCAGGTCGGCGCGCGCCGCCAGCTGCTCCTTCGCCCACTCGCGCTCGTCCCGCTGCAGCCGCTCGGCGTCGGTGCGTTCCTCCTGGCGCCGGCGCAACCGGTCCTCGTGCTCCAGGTCCCAGCGGCGGGCCTCCTCCGCACGGTCGGCGGCCGTCTCGTCGCGCCCCTCCCTGCGCAGCAGCTCCTTGCGCTGGTCGTCGCGTTCGACCTCCCAGCGGTGGTCGTCGCGGTCCAGGGTGCGTCGCCGCAGGTCCTCCTCGCGGTCGAGACGGAGACGGTCGTCCCTGCGCGTGTGCCGGTCCTTCTCGGCCGCGTGCAGCCGCTTGAACACCTCGTCGGCGTTGATGTCGCCGCTGCGCCAGGCCAGGAAGGCGGCGGCGAGCGGATCGGAGCCGATCAGCTCGAAGTCCTGTCCGAGTTCGGCACGGGTGAACCGGTTGCGCCGGCCCTCCAGTGTGAGGTCGTGCTCCTGCTGCTCCAGGCCGCTGAGACGCTCGTACCGGGTGCGCAGCGTGTCGTACTCCTGCCGGTTGCGTTCCTTGTCCAGCTGCTCCTCCTGCCGGTTCTGCTCGATGCGCATCGTCTTCAGGTTGCGGATCTCCTCGCGCTTCAGCTCCAGTTCGGCCTCGCGCAGGGCCCGGTCCAGGGCCGCCTGCTGCTCCAGCTCCTCGCGCTGCCGGTCGCGCTCCCGCTCCCGGCGGTCGCGCGCCATGTCCTCGACGATCGCGGACATCTCCGTAGGCGTGAGGACCTCGATCAGGCCGTGCCGGACCCGCATCCCGGACACGGCGGCCGGGCGCATCTCGTGGTACGCGGTCAGCCGGGCGTCGATCCGGGCGCGCACGGCGGCGGAGTCGACGAACAGCAGGTCGCCGCCGTCCTCGGTGAGGCCGGGCACCTCGCGCAGATGGGCGAGCAGCAGTGCCTCCACGTCGGTCACCCCGTCGCGCACCACGGCGCACGGGTCGGTGACCGTGCAGTAGAACCACGTCCGTACGGTGAACTCGCCCGCCTCCGCCGACGGGATACGGGTCTCCACCAGCACGGGTGTCTCGACCCGCCGGTCCACCACGGTGACCGAGCTGGCCCCGACCACCACCGGGTCGTCGGCGCTCAGCTGCCCCTGGTCCTCGACGTACTCCTCGCCGACCCGGAAGACCCGCACGTGGTGCGCGGCGAGCCGGGGCAGCTCCGCGTCGTCCCGCATCGCCCGCTTCTTCAGGATGCCGCCGCGTTTCTCCGGCCGCCCGTACTCCCGCTGCTCGACGAGCGGGTATTTCTCAGCCATGCGTGTCAGTCCTCCGTGCTCAGTACGGCGGTCAGGAAGGTGTCGATCAGGGGGGTGGCCGCCTCGTCGGCACGCACGGCGACCTGCCGGAGGGCCTTCTCCAGCTGTGGCCGGTCACCGGGGGCGAGGGCCGCGCCGAGGGACCGGCCGAAGGCGTCGGCCACCCGCGCGGGTTCCGCCGCCACGGCGGGCAGGTCGCGCACCGTGGCGTACAGGCCGTGCACCGCCAGGGACCGGCGCGGCCGGTTCTCCAGCACGCCCGCCCACAACTCGCCGATCGTGTCCGTCTGCCGGGGGTCGCGCTCCAGGACCCCGGCGCACATCCGCCGGCCGGTGCGCGCGTCCCGCGCCCGCAGGACGGTCAGCACGGCGTCGAGGGTGTTCTCCTTGGGCTGCCCGGTCAGCGTCCCGCGCTGGGCCCGCAGCCGGTACGCGAGCGGCCGGAACACCGCGCCGGTGTCCTGCCCGCACTCCCCGAGGACCGCGACCAGGCCCGCCAGCGCGAACGACGCGTCCACGGGCAGGCCGCCGCGGCGGACGACCAGCCGCAGCAGGATGGTGACGGCGTCGGTGGGGAAGCGCACGCCGAGCGCCCCGCTGAACGCCGCCGCGGCCGTCGACCGCAGCGCCGGATCGGGCGAGCGGGCCCAGTCGCGGGCGACGCCCAGGGCGGTGGCGGCGAGGCTCTCGTCCAGGCACATGCACTGCAGCACCAGGGTGGCCGTGGACTGCCCGGCGGGGCCCGCGGCACCCGCCGCCCAGGGGCGCAGATAGTTGTCGGCGACCTCGTCGAAGGCGGGCCGGGTGAGCAGGGCGAGCCCCTGGGCGACGGACAGTTGCGTCCCCAGGCCGGGCTGCCGGCCGACGAGTTCGGTCAGCCAGTCCCGTACGCCGTTCCAGAACGGTGTCGAGCGCTTGGTCCACAGCTCCTGCAGTGCCCACTGCCGGTAGTGGGCGTGCGGGAAGACCAGCGCGGTGCGGGTGAGCGCGCCGTCCTTGAGTTCCTCCACCCCGACGAGGGCGTTGCGGCTCAGCGACTGCCGGCGGTCGACGGTCCGCCGGGCGGCCTCCGCGTGCTCCTCCTCGGTGAGCGGCGCCGGGAAGGCGGGGGCCAGCCAGGACTCCAGCCGTTCCTGGCAGGTCTCGAAGTCGCGGTAGCCGGCGCCGTTGACGAAGGCCAGCGTGGTCACCTCGGCCCATTCCTGCGGCGTCCGGTCCTGGGCGAACCAGTCGCGCACCGGCTGTGCCGCGCTGCTGCCGTACTCCTGCCAGATCCCGGCCGGCTCGGCGCCCCGCGCGATCCGCTCGGCGGCCGCGGCGACCTCGGCGACCCGGCACCCGGCGGGCATCAGGGCGACGGCCCGCTCGACGGCGTCCCGGGCGCACCCGGCCCGCACCAGCCGCACCCGCAGGACGGAGGCGAGGTCGGGCAGCCGCCAGGGCACGTGCCGCACGGCCTCGACCAGACCGCCGTCCACCGGATGCACGGTGGTGACGACCAGGTGCGCGCCGTGTTCCCGGACCGTGTCCCGCACCCGCCGCCAGTCGAAGTCCGCCGTCTGGGAGAGGTCCTCGTTCATCCGGTCGAGCAGCACATAGCCGACGCCCTTCTCGAACGCGACCCGGCCGCCCGCGAGGTCGTCCAGGCTGCGGCCCGGGGACAGCACGACGTACTCCGTGCGCTCGGCGACCTCGGCGACGAGCGCCACCGCGCCGGACCGCTTGCCCGAGCCGGGCGGACCGACCAGCACCACGACCCCGTCCCGCACCAGGGCGTCCGCCGCCTCCTCGAAGCAGCGGGAGGGCTTGACGTACGGCGCGAGGATCGCGTCCGCCTCTCCGGCGTCGAGACGGCCGACGGCGCGCCGGCGGGCGTTGTCGGAGTCGGCGGTGCCGATGCCGAAGAGGGGCCGGGAGGCGTTGAGTTCCCCGTAGAAGAACTGGTTGACGTTGTTGTGGTGCACCTGGCCGGGGGGCGGGCCGGCGGCCGGGGCGGTCGCGTCCCGCTGCGGCTCGCCCTTCGGCTCCGGCTTCTCCGGGGCCGCCGCCCCCGCCTCGCCCGCCTCGCCCGGGGCGCCAGGGGTGTCCGGGGCGTCGTCCTGCGCCTGCGGCTCACCTTCGCCCGAGGCGCTCTGCTCGCTGTGTTCCGTGTTCATCCTCAGCCGTCACTCAGGTCACTTGGAGATCCCGAAGACGGCTCCGTGGGCGTGGATGGTTCCGCCGCTGAACACCTGAACGACCGTGTCGGATGCGGGAGTTGGAGCACTCGGCGCACTCGGGGGGCGCACGTCGGTCGCCGCACCACCCTCCACGCTCCCCGACGCCCCCGCCTCGCCGAGGTCGAGGGCCCTGGCGTCGTACCCCGGCACCCGGATCCATGCCCGCCCCGCGTACTCCTTCTCCGCGATGCGCACCTCACGGAACTCCTGTGCGCGGATGGTGGTGTACGCCTCCCCGATCACGTCGTTGAAGACGGTCGCCGAGACGGCGAGGGCCAGGCAGGCGTCCGGCGCCTCGGCCAGGGCCGCCCTCAGCGCCTGGCTGTCGAGTATCCGGCCGATCTCGACCGGGCCCCGGCCCTCGAAGCCGTTGGCGGCCGGCGAGGCCGTACCGAAGTGCACGGCGGCCCGCAGCCGCAACCACGCCTCACGCACCCGGTTGCGGTTGAACTCCCGCAGCCCCGCGTCCAGGTGCCGCATGAACGGGTCGACGAGGTCGGGCTCGGAGGCCCCCTCCGGCAGGACCGCGAACACCGAGTCCCCGCCGACCTGCGTCGCCCACCGCTCCCGCGCCAGCCCGGCCGCGGCGGCCGACTCGCCCAGCAGCCGCTGAATGGCCTCCTGCAACTGCCGCTGCGTCGCCACGTCGACGCCGCCGTACCCCTTCGCGTCGACCGCCAGCAGCAGTCTGCGACCGAACGTTCCCATGCTCGAACTCCCCGCTCACCGAAGTGGAGCCGCATCCCGGGACGGTGGGCCGGGCGCGCTCCGAGAACACACCGGCGTCCGCTCCCCCGGTACGCGGACGCCGGTAGGCCAGTCGTACACGCCCCGTACGCCGCGAACCCCGTCGAAATACGGGATGCGGAAGGATGCGGAAACATATCCGGGTCGACGCAAGTTACGGACGGGTTCAGCCGGTTGGTGACGAAAGCGGCCCGCCGGCGCGGTGAATCCCGCAGAAATCCCAGGTCTCACGACCGCGTTGCGGGCCCACTGGAGGTGACCCTCAGCCCACCGGCAGCCGAAGGAGCCGCATGCCGTCCACCGGTACCCGTGCGGACAGCCGTCCCGCGCAGTTCATGTTCACCTCTCTGCAGACCACCCACCAGCACGCCGACACCAAGGCCGGGATCCTGGCCGCCGCCCAGGCGGCCCTGGTCGGCACGGCCGGTGCCTGGAGCCCGCCCGCCGTGCGTACCGCCGCGGCGGGCGGCGCGGCGGGTGTGCTCGCCGGTGCCCTGCTGGCCCTCTTCCTGTGCGGGATGTTCGCCGGCGCGGGCTTCCTCGCCGCCACCCTGCGCCCCCGGGTGCTGCGCCCCACCGGCGCCAACCGCTACAGCTTCGTCCATCTCGCCTCGGGCCCCGACATCCTGCCCGACCGCTCCGTCGGCGACACACCGGACCAGGAGCGCCGGGAACTGTCCCAGACGATCCGGTTCCTCTCCCAGGTGGCCGTCCACAAGTACCGCTGCGTCACCGCCGCGGTCGCGTGCACGGCGGTGATGGGGGTGACCGCGGGACTGCTGACGGTGCTCAGGCCGGTGCTGGGCTGAGCACGGCGGGCGGACGGACCGGCGGCGGGTGCGGATCGGCCGGCGGGTGCGGATCGGCCGGCTGGAGGTGCGGCTCAGCCGTCCGGTGGCAGGTCCGCCAGCTCCCGGAGGCGGGCCAGGTCCCGGATGAGCGTCGAGCCGTACCCCGTCTTCAGCAGGCCGTCCCGGCGCAGCTCGCGCAGCCCCTTGTGGACGGTCGTCTCGGCGGCACCCGTGAGTGCGGCCAGCTCGGGCTGGGTCAGCCGGCAGCCGAGGAGGACACCGTCCTCGACCGGACGGCCGTACGAGGTGCCCAGCTCCACCAGCAGCCGGGCCAGCCGCACCTTCGCCGGATACCCCCTGAAGTCCAGCCGCCTGCGGTTGGCCCAGCGCAGCCGGTCGGCGACGATCCCGGTCAGGATCAGGTGCACCTCCGGACGCCGGGCCAACAGGGTGTGCAGCAAGGCCGGTTGCACCACCCGGACGGTCAGCGGGCCGCACGCGGTCACGGTGGCCGAGCGCGGCGCCCCGTCCATGGCGGCCATCTCACCGACGCTGTCGCCCCCGACGCGGACCGCCAGCAGCGACTCCTCCCCGTTCTCCACGCGTGCCGTCACCTTGGCGAAGCCGGACAGCAGCAACAGCACGTGCCGGTCCCGGGCGCCCTCGCTCAACAGCACCTCTCCCGCCTCGTACCGCGTCGGCACGCCCAGCTCGAGCAGCTCCTGCCGGGCCTCGGGCGACACCGCCCCCAGCAGACTGCGCGCGGGCCACTCCGCGGTGCCGTAGGCCATGGCACACTCCCTCCGGCCGGCCGGATCCGTTGTCCGTCGCCGCCCAGAATCCTGCCCGCTGCCACGGCCGGTGACAGGCGAATCCGCAACGCCGTGTGCGTGTCGTGCCGGTCGGCACCGCCCGTTCTGACGCCGCCGGGTGCCTCAGTCGCCGGCCCGGACGAAGGCTGTCCCGTCCTCGCCGTGGCCATCGAGGAACCCCCCCGGCCGAGGGGATCCCGCCCGCTCTGGCGGCCGCGGCCGAGGTCTTCGGCGAGTGGGAGAGCCTGCTGGCCGCCTCGCTGCGGGCGCACGGCGTGGATGCCGAGCGGGCCGCGCAGCTCGCCGCGCTCATCGTGGCGGCCGTCGAGGGCTCGGTCGTCATGTGCCGGGCCGAGCGCAGCACGCAGCCGCTCGACCACACCGCCGAGCAGCTGCGGGCGCTCGTCGCCGGGGCGGTCGAGGGCTGAGGTCCGCCGGGGCCGGCGGGGTGCGCGGGCCGGCTCAGGCGCGGGACGGCCACCGTCAGGGCATTCTCCTATGACAGGCGTTACTGAGAGCAGCAGGTCACAGCCTCTTCACGGCTGTCGTAAACCGTCCGGGCGGTAGCCTTGCCGCCAAGATCACGCCATCGGGGGAGGCGGTTCGGCTCGTGGGCTGTCCTCCGCGGAACGGAAAGGGCAGTGCATGAAGCCGGTACTCGTCAAGGCATCCGTCGCCGTCGTCGCCATGGGGGCACTCGCGGCCTGCGGTGGCGGATCGGGAGGTACGGACACCCCCGGCGGCGGCAAGAAGCCTTCCGGGCACTCCTCGACGCCGGCGCCCTCGCTCAAGCTCAAGCTGCCTGCCGGGTACGACACCTCACGCGGCTGGCAGCTCTCGGGGAAGCAGCTCGGCACGTACGTCGTACTGCCCAAGTCCGGTGCGATCGCCACGCTGACCAGCCAGGGAGCCACCTACCGGGTGACCGTACGGGATGCGGGGACGGGTCGGATCCGCTGGACGGGCAAGCCGTTCAAGGACCTGTCCGAGGGCGAGGCGCCCGGCGTGTTCGCCGTCCCCGCCGGCGGCAAGGAGTACCTGGTGACCTGGTCCCGGGGAGAGAAGGGCGAGGACGCCCTCACCAAGGCGAAGCAGGCGTACGCCGTGGACGTCTACGCCGCCGACGGCTCGGGCGAGGCGGTCGTGCCCACGCACCACGTCGAGGTTCCGGCGACCGAGTACGGCACGGGCCGCGTCAGCGACGGCGGAGAACGGCTTCTCATACCCCAGACCGACAAGCGCACGGTGGCCCTCGACGTGGTCACGGGCCGCACCGCCTCGTACGACACCGATTCCCTCAAGGCGCCCGGCTGTTCGTCGTGCTCCTACGGCAATGAGATCGCCGCCCTGACGGAGCGGGATCCGGTGGTGCTCAACGAGGGCGCGGGCGCGTTCGGAGTCCCTGGCTCCTGGGACGACGACCGGATCGCGCCGGCCGAGGCCGATCCCGCGACCGGTGCGGTATGGCCGGGCACCGGCGGGCACCTCATAGCCCGCTGGGGGCAGAAGAACGGGGGCAGCCAGAACGTGTGGGCGGTGCTCGACGGCAGGACCGGCCAGGTCCAGGCGTCCGCGCTGTGCGCCAAGCCGTTGATCGGGTCGGCGCAGGCACCCGACTCCGCGCTCTCCCCGAACGGCCGGTACCTCGTCTCGGACCACCTCGCCTTCGACCTCCGGTCGAAGAAGGGCTATTGCTTCGAGGAGACCGACGACACCAAGCCCCTCGACTTCGTCTCCGTCACCGACGACGGCACCGCCTACGGCACCTCGCTCACGAAGGGCGACAGCCTGACCGGGACCACCGCCCCCGTCCAGCTCTCGCTGGCCACGGGCACCCCGAAGCCGCTGCCCGGAGCGCAGGAGGTAGCGGTCGCCGACTTCGCCGGGGTCGGTGTCTTCACCCACCTCGTGGGCAACGAACGGTATCTGGTCGTTTACCGGCACAAGGGGTAGCGGGACATGGCTGCCCCGTGGGGCCTGCTGATATCCACCGTGGGAGGTGTCGCCGCCACCGTCGTGGGCGTCATCGCGGGTGGCGTCGTGGGGCGGCGCGGCCAGAACCGCCAGTGGCTCCAGGGCGCACGCACCGCCGCCTACGAGAAGTTCCTCCAAGCCTTCGGCGCCGTGGAGATGGAACTCCGTGAGGCGTTCGTGGACAGACGCCCACCCGCCGTCACCTGGGGACCGTTCAATGCGGCCCTGCACTCGATGTCCTTGGTGGCGAGCCCGGAGGCCATGACGGCGGCAGAGCGGATCTGTGACGGCATCGAGGAGTTCACGATCCTGTTCCACGGCCGGCAGCCGACGGATCTGGAAGAGCTGCGGCCGATTCACCGCGGCCTGTACGAGGCGCACACGAACTTCGTGAACGCGGCTCGCCGATCCCTCGACCCTTCGCAGGAACACCTGCTACGGGCCCTGGGCGGCCCGTCGGCGTGGCACGGCGTCGAGTCCGCCTGGCGCCCCGGAGACGGGGCGTCGGGCTAGGCCACCGTCCCACGACCGCACGACCGCACGACCGCACGACCGCACGGCCGGCGGGCGCGTCCGCTTCGTGGTGGAGCGCGCCCGCCGGCCGCTGACGGCCCTGCGGCCGCCCGAGGTCAGGCGTTGGAGAGTGTGACCTGCGTGTCCTGCTGCCCGGTGTCTACGGTCACCGGGTAGTCCCGGTCATCGGCTCGGCCCCGGCTGCGCACCGTCGCGGTGCCGCGCTGGAACGAGGTGCCGGGCTCCTGGCTGGCCAGCGTGACGGACCAGGGGACGGGCGCGCCCGGGGTGCAGGCCACGGTCGTCTCGTAGGACGCGGCCGGCGTCGCCTTCTTCTGGATCTGGAAGACCTGTCCGGTGAGCGAGACGCCGGCAGGCTTGTTGCACGTCACGGTGCCACCGACGGTGACGCGACCGTCCGGGGCGTCCACCGTGCCGTCGGGGTCGGTGGTCACCCCGACGGCGAGTTCGGCCGGAGGTCCGGGCATGACCGCGTGAACCTCACCGCGCAGAGGCACCGTCGATCCGTTGCAGTACTGCTCGAAGGTGGCGTCGAGTGCGCGGACGTAGCCGTAGGGCCCGAAAGCGATGTGCTCGATGGTGAAGGAACCGGAGTTGGTGCTGCACCACTTCTCGGTCCCGTTGTCGGTGCCGCTGAACACCAGTTCCGGATCCGTCGGCTGGGCGTCGGGCCACTGCCTGGCCCCGGTGTACGTGGTGCCTTCCGTCAGCTTCTGACCGTCGGGAGCGGCGACGATGAGACGCCAGAGCGTGCCCTGTTCCACATCCACCGCGACGGTGAGGCCGTTCTCGTCCCTGCTGCCCTGAACGTCGAACATCTGGACCGCCCCAGCCGTGTACCCGTAGGACCGGCCACCTGAAATGGGCTCGCCCGGTTCTCCGCCGAAGCTCAGCGATCCCGACTCCGCGCTGTAGGCCTGCGCCGTGCCCACCAGCGGGGCAGCCGTGAGCGCAACCGTCATCGCCGCCACGGCGCCCACCGTCCGGGCCAGCATGCGGCTCGGCATCGTACTTCTCGTCAAGTTTCCCCCAGGGAATTCTCGCGAACTCGGCCGCTCAACCACGCGCCAGATGCGCCGTATTGAGGACCAAGTCGGACGAAGACTGCTTCTTCAGGAGGCCATCAAGCCTCGCTGACTAAGCGGTGGGGCTCCGGAAAGTGTCACAGCGTCAAGAGAGCCGCACGCCCATGGGTTTGGTGGAAATCCGATTCCGCTACCTCGACGCCGTCCCCCATACCCTGGAATCCGCCCCGATGACGATTTTCCCGTCAGGGTGGCGACACACCGGAAATACCGCCTCGCCTCGGACTTCCGCGCGGGGTGCAACACGTGGCTCGCTTTGCCGTGCGCCTTCCGCGGCGGCGGGGAAAACCGCGTGTCGGTGGGCGAACCACGGTGATGGACAACCGGTGTGGAAGAGACTCTCGAGTTCCCCGTTCTGCTGCGGCTGATCGACGAACGGTCGATCGCGTTCCGGGCCGCGGTCGCCTCCGCACCCAGCCTCGACGTGCGGGTGCCGACCTGCCCCGAGTGGACGCTGCTGGATCTGGTGCAGCACCTGGGTGGGGTGCACCGCCGCTGGGCCGCCGGCGTCGCCACCGGCCCGGCTGCCGCCCCGCCCGCCGAGTCCGCGTCGGACGCAGCCAAGGCTGAGCCTCGGGAACGCGAGGCGCTGCCGGCCTGGTCGGCCGCATCGACGCAGCGGCTGCTGGACGCGCTGCGGGAGGCCGGCCCGGACCGCGGGTGCTGGACGAGGTGGGGTCCCTCGGAGTCGCTGCAGACCTGCGGTGCCGTCGCCCGGCACCAGCTCCGGGAGGCCGCGGTGCACACCTACGACGCCCAGATCACCCTGGGCGCCCCGCAGCCGCTGCCGGACGCGGTGGCACTCGACGGTGTCGGCGAGTTCCTGTCCACCTGCTGCGCATGGACGAGCGCCTGGCCGCACAAGCCCGCTGTCGTCGACTTCCACGCCACCGAGGACCGCTCCTGGCGCCTCTCGCTCTCCGCCGACGGCGCACGGACCGCCTGTCCGCCCACGCCCGCCACGATGCCCGACACCGCTGCCGGCGATGGCCCGGACGTGGCCGTCGCCTCCGCCCTGGGCACGGCCGGTGAGCTGGTCCTCGCCCTGTACGGCCGTATTCCGCTGGACTCCCTGAAACTCGACGGCGACCGACACGTCTTCGACCTGCTCCAGGCCTGGGAGCCGTAGGAGCTGTACATGACGCAGCGTCACCTCCTGCGGGAGGCCGGGGCCGGAGCGGGCCGGATCCGCACCGAGTGCACGGGGGCGCACGGAGCGACCGGACTCGTGGGGAGGAGACCGCGCACGCTGCTTGGTGTGGTCAGCGTTTGATGCGGCCGCGTACGGCGAGGGCGGCGAGGGCGAGGAGGGTGGGTTCGAGGAGGCGGGAGGTCATCTCGATGTAGGTGCCGGCGGTGGTGAGGTTCTGCCCGCTGGAGCGGAAGACGACTGAGTTGACGGCGACGCGGGTGGCTTTCTCTGCGCGGGCCCAGGCGATGCGTTTGGTCCACCCGCCGGGCAGGGCGGGGGCGGGGGTGGTGGTGTCGAGGCTGATTTTGCTGCCGTGGAGGGTGCCGGTGGTGGCAGGGTCGGGCTCGTGGGTGGGCAGGCCGAAGCCCATGAGCAGCAGGACGGTGAGGGACATGGCGGCCAGCAGCCAGCCGGCGGCACGGGAGGCACGCAGGCCGTAACCGGACAGCAGCCAGTACCCCCATAGCAGGAGGCGTTCGACTTTCGGGGTGCCGGTTGAGTCGTGGCGGCGCATCTCGCACTCGCCGTAGTAGAAGTCGGCCGCGCCGGGTTCGTTCTTGCCGTCCTCGAAGGCTTTACGCAGCTGCCGGTAGAGAGCGGCGACGTCCACGGGGTCGGGGGTGAGGTGGGGGTCGGGGTGGTGCGGGCCAGGGCGCCACTGGTCATCCGGGGGCGTGGTCCCGGCGGGAAGGATCGGCTGCCTGGCGGTCTGCGCGCGCCAGTGGTGTTCCTCGGACAGGGTGCGGCGTCGGGTCCAGTGCGCTGGCAAGAAGATGCCTCGGCAGTGAAGGCCGGTGGGTGGAGAGGCGAAGGTGGTGCGGCCTTCCATGCGGATCTCGTCGAGGTGGAAGGCCCCGGAGAACAGGCAGTCGGTCAGGTCGGTATCGGTCAGGACCAGGTGCGCGGCATCCACACCCTGTACGGAGGTGACCCGCACGGTTTCCGGGCCTGCCATCAGATCCTCGCTCACAGGCCCGGCATCGGTGGAGAAGGGGCTGGTGTGGGCGATGACCGCCAAGGGGGCGGAGAGGACCGCGTGGGTGAGGTCCACGGCCGCGTATCGAAGCCGCACGGTGGCCGTCGATTCCCACCTCGTTCGCTCACACACCACCTCCCGCGCCGCAACCTCCACCGTCACCGGCAGCGAGAACACCGCCCCGGACAGGTGCATGCGCCGCGCGCACACCAGCGGCCCCAGCACTGGCACACCCTCGAACCGCACCCTGTCGAACCAGGCGTCGCCGGAGAACTGGGCGTCGCCGAAGTGGGCGTCGTTGGAGAACTGCGCCTTGCCGAACCGAGCGTCGCTGGAGAATCGCGCCCCGTCGAACACGGCGAGGCCGGAGATCTGGGCCTTGCCGAAGCGGGCGTCGGCGGAGAACTGCGCCTTGACGAACCAGGCGTCGCCGCAGAACCGCGCCCTGAAGAACCAGGCGTCGCTGGAGAACTGGGCGTTGCTGAACCAGGCGTCGCCGGAGAACTGCGCTCCGAACCAGGCGTCGCCGGAGAACTGGGCGTCGCCGAACCAGGCGTCTCTGGAGAACCGGGCCTTGCCGAAGTGGGCGTCGCTGGAGAACTGGGCGTCGCTGAAGTGGGCGTCGCCGGAGAACTGCGCTCCGAACCAGGCATCGCCGGAGAACTGCGCCCTGCCGAACGTGGCGATGGTGGAGAACTGGGCGTCGCTGAAGTGGGCGTCGCCGGAGAACTGCGCCCCACTGAACATGGCGGGGCCGGAGAACTGCGCCTCGGTGAACCGGGCGGTGCTGGAGAACTGCGCCCTGTTGAACACGACGATGCTGGAGAACTGCGCCCCGCGGAAGTGGGCGTCGCCGGAGAACTGCACCCCACTGAACATGGCGGGGCCGAGGAACTGCGCCTCGGTGAACCGGGCGGTTTGGACGTGGGCGGTGTGGGTGGTGGGGTCGCGGAGGGCATCGAGGAGGGCATTGAGTAGGTGTTGGGTGAAGGGGGTGCCGCGGTGGTCGATATCGGCGCCGGGTGCCAGGCTCGCAAGGAAGGCGTTGCGATCGGTTTCGGTGAGGTGGGCGAGGCACATGGGATGGCCTGGAACGTGAATGCCACGGCAGCCGATCGGATCGGTGGCTGGGTCGGCGCCCTGCTGGCAGTGCGGCCAGGACGGCGGTGGGGGTGTGCTCACGTGACAGCTCCATGGGTGTGCCCTGGCACCGGACAGACGAACTGACGGCTGGGACCGCGCCGGCCCCTGCCGACGGAAGACGCTGTGGGTCGTGAAGGGGTTCTCGCCGGTTTCCGTCGTCCGCTTGGTTCGGCCAGTACACCCACGTCGTCCATGGAGGCCCGACGCGAGGTCATGAGCCACATGGACCGCCTGCTGCGGAGGCGGCCCGGCCGTCCGTGACCGCCCGCGTTCCCTTGTGCCCCCGGCCTGGGTCGGCCATCCGCCTCCGGGCCCGATGCGGAGTTCGACGCCCAGGATGTGGGCGGCGGTCCACAGCAGGGTGGTGGCCAGGACGGGCACCGCCGATCGCGTATGCGGTGCGGCGTCACGTACAGGTCCACAAGCCATCCAGCTGGCCACGAGGTGTGACCAATCGCGCCGCCTTGTCTCCGGCGGGAAGGCGAGGTGAGGCCTGAACTCAATCCGCCAACCGGTCCGCGGTCGCCTCCGCGGACTCGGCAGCGTCCAGCACCGCCGTGTCGTACGTGCTCTGCGCCTTCGTGGACATGTGCCGCCACTCCTCCAGCGACGGCTCACCACCCAGATGCCCCGGCACCCCACGGCGGGTGTACGACGACGGCCGGGAACGCTCCTGGCGCAGCACCCACCAGGTGCCCACCGCAGAGATCACCAGCAGGGACACGGGGATCAGAGCCCCGATCAGACGGGCAGCAGACATGACGGAACCTCGATTCGGCGGACAGCCGGTAGACGTGACGTGGAGCGAATGCCCCAGGGCTCCGCATCCGGTTCTTCGGGCCGGTAGCGCGGCCAGTCAGTGGATCGATGGGGCGTCTTCGGCTTGTTGCCGTGTCCTGGGTCAATCGGCGTTTGCCGGGGCCAGGAGCGGAATGAGTACGGCGGCGACGGCCAGATGCATCAGCGCCAGGGTGGCCCTGGCGCCGTCGGACGCCGGAACGAACGTCAGTGGCGCCAGTGACACCAGCAACACGGTGACGGCCAGTCGGGTCCAGACGGTGGGGGCCGGGTCGGTCAACCGGTCCAGTGCCTTTCGCGTCGCTGAGGCGAGCAGGGAGACGACGAGCGTGCTACCGGCGACGAGGGGCAGGTCGACGGCCTGGCTCGGCCATCCGCCTCCGGGCCCGATGCGGAGTTCGACGCCCAGGATGTGGGCGGCGGTCCACAGCAGGGTGGTGGCCAGGACAGCACCGCCGATCGCGTATGCGGTGCGGCGCAGATCCGGGGTGGCCGGGCGGGTGGGTGGGGTGGTCATCGGAATGCTCCGTCATGCGTCGGTCCACGGTCCCGCCGCTGCGCGGCAGGATTCGACAGCGCGGTGCACCGTCGGGAGTTCGGGGAGGAGATGGGCTGCCGTGCTGTCCGCAGGCTTCACCGCTGCGGCCGAGGGTGATGGGCACGCCGAACCGGCGGGGCGATCACCGGCACTGAAATGCCCAGGGCCACGTCCCTGACGCCGGGGCCCCACGGAATGATCGAGACGAGCTGAACGCAGGGCTGAGACAAGGGTGGGCAGGCTGCGCGAACCGTCGGTGACGGCTACCTGGGCGCCGCGCTCGGCGCGCGTTCAACGCGACCGTGCCGTAACGCGGCGGGCGGTACCGGGGGCCCGGGCATGGTGCGGAAGAGGCAGTCGAGCGGGCCGGGCCGGCCCGCTGTGCCGTACGCCGGACAGGAGGCGACCGGAGTCAGGATGGGCGAGCCGTCGAAGACGAGACGGCTGTCAGGGTCGTTCCAGGCGTACATGATGATCAAACCTTGAGTTGGGTGGCTTCCCGATTCCTCGCCTTCCTTTCTAGGCGTTCCGCGCAGAGGGCACATCGGGGGTTTTCCCTAGTCGCACACCCCGGCGGACTAGGTGTTCTGTCCCCGGAGGTTGGTGACAGCGGCCGCGTCGTCGAGGAACGTCCCGGCATCACCGGCTGATCAGGCCCGTATGCGCCGCGATCTGGAAGCCATGCACCGCGGCGACGACATCGCCGTGGACCTGCGCATCCTCGGTACGTCGAGCCGACCGCGGGAGCGACGGAGCCTGGGATGCTCCCTGCGATTGAGGTGCATGACTGTTCGGACAGCCTGAGCCGGGCGTCAGGATCGGCGCAGTGGCGTGTTCACGAATGCCGGGATCACCGCCGCGCCGACGATCAGGTGCATCGGGGCCAGCAGGAGCTGGTCGGACGTTGTGACGCCGGCCCCGTTGAAGGGAAGACTGGCGACGAACACCAGAGCTGTGAGCGCCTGCCAGATGTCAGTGGCCCGCCGTGGGACGAATCGTTCCAGCAGCTCCAGCAGTCCCCAGCCGAGCAGCGCCGGGACGACGGAGGCGGCGATCACCACGCTGATCGGGATGGACTGGGCCGGCCGACCGAACACAGCGGGAGTCCTGAGGTCGTACCCGGCGACGTCGGTGAGGACGAGGACGTACGCGAGGTTCGCGAGGAGACCGATGCCGATGGCGGCCGGTCGCAGTACCCGGGAGTCGGTTTCGGTGAGGCGGCGGGCGGATGGTCTTGGCGCAGACGATGTGATGGCCACGATGGTTGCTCCGTTGGAAGAGGTCGGGGGCAGCGGATGGCGGGCAGATGAGGTGGGAGGCGTGGTGGGCGTCGTGGTGGGCGTCGTGGTGGATGGGGCCGCGGCCCGCCTGGTGGCCGTAGTAGTGGTGCAAAGAGGCAGAAAGCCGGCTCAGCCGAAAGCCCGACTGCTTCGTTTCTAGGCGTTCCGCGTACAGGGCACATCGGGGGTTCTCCCTAGCCTCGATCTTTCGTGAGGAGCCCCGACGGAGTCGGGGCCCATTTCGTTGTCGATGGCGGAGGGTGGGCAGGCCGAGGGCCCGGGTGTCGTCTCGGGTGGACGCCGGGTTCCACTGCTCCGGGCCGGTCCTCTTCTCGCAGGGACAGGTGAATCCGCTGGTCATCCGGGGTTCGGCAGCAGCGCAAGCCGTTCGAGGGCGGTGGTGATCTCACGAGCCCAGGGCCCGTGGCGGGCGAGGCGGAGGATGCGGCGACGGCCGGTAGTGACAAGCTGACCGGCCGCGGGGAGCAGGCGAAACCGCAGGCGGCGCGGTTCCCGGAGCCGGTCTGGCCGGTCAGGGCGAGCATGGGCATCCAGGCCGGCAGGTCGAGCGGGTGTGCGACTAGGGAGAACCCCCGATGTGCCCTGTACACGGAACGCCTAGAAACGAGGCAGTCGGGCTTTCGGCTGAGCCGAGGTAGTGCCCGTTGGAACAGGGTTGGGGACGAAGGTGAGCAGACCCACTGCGGTGGATCTTGTTGTTGTCGGGCTCGGATACGTGGGGTTGCCGTTGGCCCGCTCCGCTACGGCGGCTGGGCTGAGCGTCGTGGGACTTGATCGCAGTCGTCAGGTGGTCGACGGCCTCAACTCTGGCCGCTCGCACATCGACGACGTCACCGATGCCGAGGTTCGCACGATGCTGGACCAAGGCTTCGAGGCGGTCGATAGTGCCGAGGCCATCGCCGGCGGCGCCGCGGTCGTCGTCTGCGTCCCGACCCCGCTCACCGACCACGGCTCTCCCGACCTGGGCGCGGTGCACGCCGCGGTCGACGACATCGCCGCCCATCTCGCTCCGGGTACCCTCGTGGTACTTGAGTCGACGACGTATCCGGGTACCACCGATGAGGTTGTGCGGCCACGGCTCGAGGCCGGTGGCCTTCGGGCGGGCAGGGACTTCCATCTGGCTTTCTCCCCCGAGCGCATAGACCCGGGCAACCCCCGCTTCGGCTTGGAGAACACCCCGAAGGTGGTCGGCGGCATCACGGACGACTGCACCAAGGCGGCACGCGCCCTGTACGAGCGTTTCGTGGGCAGCGTGGTGCAGGCGAAGGGCACGCGCGAGGCCGAGATGGCCAAGCTGCTGGAGAACACCTACCGGCACGTCAACATCGCTTTGGTCAACGAGATGTCGATGTTCTGCCGTGAGATCGGCGTCGATCTGTGGGATGCGATCCGGTGCGCGGCCAGCAAGCCGTTCGGGTTCGCACCCTTCTACCCCGGCCCGGGAGTCGGCGGCCACTGCATCCCTATCGACCCCAACTACCTGTCCTACAAGGTGCGTTCCCTCGGCATTCCGTTCCGCTTCGTGGAGCTGGCTCAGGAGATCAACCAGCGGATGCCCGTGCATGTGGTCAACCGGGCGGCCGACCTGCTCAACGATCAGGGCAAGGCGGTCCGCGGGTCGCGCATCCTGCTGCTGGGTGTGACCTACAAGCCTGACATCTCCGACCAGCGGGAAAGCCCCGCGCTCGCGGTGGCCGAGCAGCTGAGCGCCCGGGGCGCCGGACTGGCCTACTTCGACCCTCACGTGCCTGTCTGGACGGTGGGTGGATGCCCGGTCGAGCGGGTGGAGGACTACCTGGCGGCGGCCGAGTCGGCCGATCTGACCGTCCTGCTGCAGCCGCACCGGGAGATCGACCTCGCCCTGTTGGCCGACCGCGCCCGGCTCCTGTTCGACACTCGCGGCAAGTCCGCCGATCACCCCAGGGTGGTCAAGCTGTGACCGCCGACGACACGTTCATACCCGGGGCGGCCGAGGACGACAGCCGTCAAAGACACCGCAGACGCAGACACCTGAAGGTGTCGTACCTGTTCTTCGTGGGGTTCGCCGCGCTGATCTTCACCCGGCTCGACGCGGGCTCCTTGCACCTGTACTCCATTGGCGCCATGGGCCTGCTGGCCATCAAGATGTTCATGGCGCTGTTCTACCGTCCGGCCAAGGCAGACCAGCAGGGGCTGGAGTACCTCGAGCAGTCGTGGGTCACCGCGGTCATCCCGATCTACAACGAGGATCCGGTCATGTTCGAGCAGGGCCTGCGGAGCCTACTCGCGCAGAGCCGGCTGCCCAACGAGGTCCACATCATCGACGACTGCAGCGCGGATCCCGGCGGTATCCGGGTCGCGAAGAAGCTACGCCGTGAATTCGAAGCCACGGGCGTGAAGTACACCGTCAGCGTCCAGCCGGAGAACAAGGGAAAGCGCGAGGCGCTGGCCCTGGGCTTCGAGGCGGCCCCGTACTCGGACATCTTCCTGTGTGTGGACTCCGACACCATCCTGGCCCGCGACACCGTGCGCGAGTTGCTGCTTCCGCTGGCCGACGAGCGGGTCATGGCCTCCACCGGCATGGTCTTGGCCCTCAACCACGACAGCAACATCTTCACCCGCCTGCAGGACCTCAGGTACGGCAACTCCTTCCTCTTCGAACGGGCCGCGTACTCGCGGCTGAAGTCTGTGCTCTGCTGCTGCGGGGCGCTCTCCGCCTACCGGGGCACGCTGGTACGCAAATACCTCCCGGACTTCCTCAACCAGCAGTTCCTGGGCAAGCCCGCCGTTTTCGGCGACGACCGCCGGATGACGAACTACTGCCTCATGGAAGGCCAGGTCGTCTTCCAGGAGACTGCCGTCGGCTACACGGCGGTGCCGGAGAAGCTGGCGCACTTCCTGCGCCAGCAGGTGCGCTGGAACAAGTCGTTCTTCCGCGAGTCCCTGTGGGCGTTCGGGCACCAGAAGAAGTACCGCCCCGCCTTCTGGTTGACATGCATGGAACTGGGTTTGTGGCTCCTCTTCGGCACGGCGATGGTCTATTCGCTGTTCATCCTGCCGATCCTCCACCCCACCTCGTTCTTCCACCACATCGGCGACTACGCCGTCTTCATGGTCCTCATGGGGTACCTGCGCAACGTGCGCTACCTCGACTTCCCTCGCCGCGGCATGGGCTTTGCCAAGCGGTTCGGCATGTTCCTACTCGCGCCGCTGTACGGGTTGATCCAGTTGTTCTTGCTCACCCCGCTGCGCTTCTACGCCCTGCTCACGCTGGGCAAGGGCAGCTGGGGCACCCGGCAGGCAGGCGTCGAGGTGTCCGTAGGCGGAGCCGAGGCGGAGGTCACGGAGATCTTCGAAGAGGAAGACCCCTACTCCGACAAGAAGGTGACCGAGACACTTCAGCTGATGCGCCTGGAAGGTGCCGCACTTGCGCGCACCACCGCCCCGCGGCGCCAGGCCGTTGTGCAAGAGCTGCCACTGCCCACATCTCACCTCTACCAGCAGGGTTGGAGCATTTCCCAGCAGCGGGTGGCGTGGGGATCTTCCACACCCGTCGAGCAGCCCCGGCAGGCACCCCAGCAGCCGGGTCCTTCCCAGGACGAGCATCTGGATCCTTCCTGGCCCCACGGCCAGGACTGGTAGCACGCCCGGGAAGCGGGGCCGTACGGATTGTCCTTCCTACGGTCCCGCTTGCACACCACTGTCCGGGGCACGTCGAGCGAGGACTCGGATCAGGATGAGCCACATCTCCAAGCCGGCCGGGGCAGAGGCCGCGCGGTCCTGATCGCGTTGAGCGTGCTTGTCGCGGCCATGGTGCTCGCCGCTTCAGGACTAAACATCCTCGTCCTCGGCTCCGACTCCCGCGCGGGCGCCAACGCCTCCCTCGACCCAGGCACTGCCTGCGCATCGGAGACGGCAGCGACCTCGGCGGCATCGGCCTTCAGCAGCAGTTCCTCGTCGCGCTCATGAGCCAGATCAAGGAGCAAGATCTGCTGGGCAGTCCGCGGACGATCACGCTCCCGGTGGCGTACGACAAGAAGAACCCCAACCGGCTCATCGCCGCCCAACCCCAGGCCCCACACTCTGGCAGGCCGTCCGCACAGATTTCGCGTGATCAAGGTAGACAAAACGCAGAACGACGCCGCCCTGACCGCTGCCCAGGCACCGAAGCATCACCGCACAGGCCCACCCGAAGTCGAAGATCGGAGCACGCGCGGTGGATCGAGGATCAGATCACGTAGTTGCCGGCGACTACTTATATTGAGTTTTGTAAAGATGTGCCCCAGGTGATACTCCACCGTTTTCGCGCTGACGAAGAGTTCTGCTCCGACTTCCCGGTTGGTCATTCCGCGGCCGACGAGGTGAGCTACGTCCCGTTCTCGCGGCGTGAGGTCGGCCAGCGGATCCGAATCGTGCACCTGTGAGGCGCTCGCGATGTACGGCTTGGCGCCCAGCGCACTTAGCGTGCCCTCTCCGCGCTCGATCCACATGTCGCCGTCCGAAGCACGGCCTACGGATTTGAGGCAGCCTCCCAGGGAGCGTTGGATGAGGGCCATGTAAATCAATGAGTCATCAGGGTCCCTCGCTCGGGTGGCTTTCGACTGATAAATCTTCATGGCCCCGTATTTGTCGCCACAGGACTCCACATACTTACCGTGAAGCCATACGGCTGGAAGCCTCAGGGAGGGTGCTGTTCGTGCAAGTTCTTGCACATACCTCAGTTCTGCTTCAGCTTCTGATGAGCGACCGTTCTCTATGAGAGCTTCCGCGTAGAGTGCGCGCCACCATACCTGGAAGTGTGAAGCAGGACCCGACAGAGGGGGATGGGTGAGCGGCTCAAGGATCGACAATAGCCGTACGGTGTCCGATTGTGCGTGAGCGAGCACTGCATTCCCAAGGCAGGTGAAAGGGACTGCCCAGCTGGGTGCAAATTTGCCGAGTTCGGCCTGTGCGATGTCGAGATGTTCCTGAGCCTGCGCAAAATCACCGCGACCGCTAAAGGTGAGTGACAGCGCCGCATGTCCCATGGCTGCAGCCCACGGCTTTTCACGTTTGGAAGAAATGATCAACGCGTTTCTCGCGCTTACTGAGGATTCGTCCCACTTCCCGAGCAGAAACTGAGCGGAAGAAAGGCATACGAATCCGAACTCGTCCATCGCCGGTCGTCCGCTCAGACGCGACATGTCCAGCGCCTCGGAGACGTCACGGATGCCCGCGTTCAATTCTCCTGCGAAAGAATACAAGAGCCCCCGGAACATCAGAGGGAAGGACAGGAAATGATGGGCGTCGTCGCCTGACTCAAGGAATTCGGTTAGGCTGTCCAGCCCCGCCCGAGGTCCATGAACGAACGTATGAGCAAAGGCCAAGTGAGATTTCGCTCGGTATGTGATCGCCGAGTTGACATCATTGATGGACAGAACACGCTCGAATGCCTTCACGGCTGCCGGCCCGTTTCCGCGGAGCAGTTCGAGAAGACCAAGCCAGCTGGCAGCCATGCCGGCAATTTTGACTCTCTCGGGGGCCGTTGATCGTTCTTCGGCATCCAATGCGTGGGTGAGCAGAGGCGCAGCCTCGTTCAAACGCCCCCGGCTCTCCGCGTAGGCACCCAATATGAGGTCACGCATGGGAGACGGAGTGCAGGCTTGTATGTCGACCAGTAGTGGCTTTACCCGTGAGAATTCGTCGATCCAAAGCAAGTGTGCCGCGGCCAACTGAAGCAAGCGTTCGTGCTCTGTGCAGGAGCTTGCCACATCTGCAGCCCATAGCCACAGAGTCGCTGCGCGGTTGACGTTGCCGAGATGAAGCTGCTCGTTGGCCGCCTCTTCCAGCTCATGGCTGAGTGCGCCGTCTACAGAGTCCGCTGCAGCTACTCGGTGTTCCCAGGAAGCGTCACGGGGAAGAGCTGCCGCTGCCTTGACGTGAAGCTCTTTTCGCCGGACCGGTGACAGGCAGGCGTAGATTGCCGATCTTTGCAGTTCGTGTCGGATTGAGACAGGTGCTGCGGGGTCTCCCCGCATCCATTCGACGAGCCCTTCCGTTAGCAGGGGCCCCATGGCGATAGATGGTTCGGAAACTCCTGCGACTGCTGCCGCCGTCAGCAGAGGAATGCGACCGTTCAGAACTGCGAGAGCTTCGGCAAGGCGACGCGATGTCTGTGGGACATTCGCCAATTGATGGCTTATGACGGAAGCGAGGGACGGGGAAAATTCGGCATTCTCTGGGCGTGAGACCGCAGACGTGCGCTCAAGTTCTCGGATGAGCATCTGGACGTAGAGTGGGTTCCCGCGGGTGAGATTTGCAAGGTTCTCTACAGTGTGCGGATCCACCTGGTCAAGTGAATGCTCGGCGAGATGTGAAACCTCTTCGACGGAGAATCCGGAAAGCGGCACATGGCATACCCTCTCAACCCCTTCCTCGATCAAGGGGTCCCGAGAATCCACGATTTTTTCTTCGCTGGTCCCTCGGAGCAAGAGGATCGTGATGACCGTGTCGGCCTCCAGTCGGCGCAGCACAAACCCGAGCGCCTCTTTGGAGTTGCGATCCGCCCACTGTATGTCATCTGCGACTATGGCAACTGGACCTTGCGATTGAAGAAGCCCCAGCACTTCCAAAAGCTGCGCGCCGACACGGAAAGGGGCAGCGTTCTCGGGAACGGTGCCGTCCTCAAGAAAAGTTCCCTGCAAGAGGGATGGTGGTACCTTTCGCAGCAACTGCTCGACAAGCCCATATGGAAATTCCTGCTCGGATGAGGCGCATCGTGCCGTCAGTACCCTGAATGCTTGCGCCTCGTCATTGCGTAGCCACTGGCGGAGAAGCGTTGTCTTCCCTGCGCCAGATTCACCACGGACCCAAACGAGCCAAGGTCTCCCTTGTTGCGCCTGCAGTGCACACCGATTGAGTTCATCGAGCTCGGATTGTCGTCCGACGAAGAAATCACCAGGCTTGCTTATCATGGTCACCCTCCATATTGCAGAGCCGCTTAAGTATAGCTGTGGGGATTAATTTAAGCCACAGCTCTGGTGTGTATTCGGCCACTGCGGGGAGAGTGAACCTGATCACAGAATCCCATCCGCAGCATGATAAAAGCGATGGCTTGCTCTGAATGGCAGTTGCCCTTCATGCCTGGCCGGCGTCCGCTTCGGTCGCCTTGACGGTTACTGCGGAGTCCTCTGTCAGGGCGCTGGCGCGGGCGGCGGCGAGCGTGATCCGCACGGCCCGGTCGGCGGTGCCCTCTTCGACCGGCTCGGCACTGACCAGCAACCTGAAGTAGATCGGAGCGGCCGGCGTTTCGAGCAGCTCGACCGGATCGGTCTCTGCCGGGAGTTCGCCTCGCGCGATGGCGCGGGTGATCACGGGCTCGGCCCGCCGGAACCGGTCGGCGAAGACCCGTCGCCGCGCCTCGGCGATCTCCGGCAGTCGGCCGGCGTCGGAGTTGATCGCGGTCTGCACGGCCCTGCCCACCGGGCCTGCCATGCTTTGCGCGAGCGCCCGCGCGAGCGCCCGCAGGTCGGTCTCGATGGCTCCGGTGTCCGGGATCGGGATGTCGGTGGCGAAGTGCTCGCAAGCGCGTCCACGACCAGGCTCGGATCAACGACCCGACCAAACGCAGGAAACCGGAACCACAAGGTTTATAGCAATGCGAACTTCTTATTTGACTTGACAACTACCGGGACGGGGTGATTCTGGAAATATCCTTGCCCATGGCACGAGGAGTAGCGTCGAAAGGGCGAGGCGAGTCCCGTGATCGCACCGATTCCCGAATACGGGTGATCCTCATGACCGGCTCCGATGCACGGCCTGTTTCCCGGCATCTGCCCAGTGGCGTTCACGAGGCCGTGGAGCCGGGGTGTGCGCTGCTCCGCCTGGAGACCACGGAGGCGCGTGAAGGCGTCCTCGATGGTGCCTGGTGGCCGCGGTCGCGCGACATCGGTGCCGAGCTGCCCGCGCTGCTGAGCGCCCTCACCGGCCACCTCGGCCCCGTCACGCGCGTCGGGCTGGACACCGCGGCCTGGGAAGGGCTCCCGACACGGATCGTCGTCGAGGACCGGGTGGTGCACATCGACTCCTTTCCGGTGGGCGACGACACCGTCCTGATCACTCGCGGCGATCAGGACATCTTCTCGCTGCTGGTGGTTCCGCCGGACGCGGCACCGGAGGCCGCCCGCGCCGCGATGGCTCAGGCCGTCCGGGCCGACAACGTCACCCAGGCGGAACGGATTCTCATCGACACCGGGAGCGCGCAGGTGCCGCCGGACTGACGAGCGAGCCGTAGCCGGCGGAGCCGTACCGCACGAAGGCGGTGAGGTCAGCCGCGCCACTCCACCAGGAGCAGAGTCGCGTCGTCCGTGGTGTGTCCGCCCCGCGCCCGCTTGAGCGTGTGGGACAGGGACCGCGCCACCGCCCGGATCCCGCGGCCGGTTCTGTCCAACTGGTTGACCCAGTCGATCAGCTGGTCCTCCCCGAACTCCTCCTCCCCGGTCTCGTGCTCCTCGATCAGTCCGTCGGTGAAGCAGAGGAGGCGGTCCCCCTGTTCCAGCTTCATCTCGCTCAGCTGCGGCTCCAGACCGCCGAAGCCGACAGGGAGGGTCGTCGGACCGGTCAGCCGGAGCGCGACGCGATGATCACGGATGAGCATCGGTGACGGGTGTCCGGCGTTGACCCACTGAAGATGGCCGGTCGTGGTGTCCAGCTGCAGCATCTGCGCGGTGACGAAGTGCTCGGGGCCGAACTGGTCCGCCACTGCGCGGTCCATGAAGGCGTAGATCTCCGGTAGGCCGGTGCCGCCGCGGCGGGCGTGGCGGTAGGCACCGATGGCCACGGTGGCCATCGTGGCAGCGTCCAGTCCGTGCCCCATCGCGTCGATCATGGCCACGTGGAGGACGTCTCCGTTGAGGGCGTAGTCGAAGCTGTCACCTGCCACGTCATAGGCGGGTTCCAGGATCCCGGCCACGGAGACCCGAGGCATGATCATCGCCAGCGGCGGCAGCAGGGACCACTGGATCTCCGCGGCGACGCTCATGGGTTCACCGCGTCGGACACGGAAGAAAAGGTCGGAGTAGGCGTGCTTGGTCACCAGTAGGTCGGCCACCAGGCCGGCGATCCTGCACAGGATGCGGCGGTCGTGGTCATCGATGCTGTCCAACGTCACTGCCATGACCCCGACCTGGTCGCCGCCGTCCAGCAGCGGCAGGTGGACCCGCACGCCGTCGTCTTCGGGCAGCTCGACGGGGTGAGCGTCGAGAAAGCAGCGGCCCGCCTCGGAGTCGTCGATCACCTGTGGTTCGCCGTCCGTGAGGCCGTCGCCGGGCAGGGGTACCAGCAGAAGTTGTCCGTAGTCCTGCAGCAGCACCTGCGGTCGGCGGCCCCCGAGCCGCTCCATTACGTCGGCGACCAAGGGCCCGATGAGATGGGGCGGCAGTTCATGCGCGCGATCGAGGACCTCGCCCAGCAGAGCTTCCCCGAAGCTCTCGGAGCGGTCCGCGCGCCGTGGGGCCGTCATCTCCTCACCCGCCATGATCCGAGCCGATCGGGACGGCGGGCTGGGACGACGAAGGGGCTGCCAGTGTCATCGCTCCGTCAAGGGTCTTCGACGCCTGGGCCGGCGGGTCACGTGGGCCCGACCGCATGGGGCCTCTCACCTGAGCCCTGGTCCTCCTTCTGACTCCCATGTGTCTTGTCCGTCGAGGCCGTTCTCGACGAGTGCCAGCAGACGCGGAGCCGACAGCGGGTTCCCGGGGTCGGCGGCAGCGGACAGCAGCCGCGTAGCCGCTCCGGCCGGCTCGTCCGGTGGGATCACCAGCAGTTCCCAGCGTCCCACGGTGCCACAGTCCACGGTGATGGCGTGCGCCTCGGCGGCGAGGTCGGTCAGGACCACCTCGATCACATGCCCGGGCGCCATCACCTTCTGCGGGGCATCGGGCCAGGCGGCGGTCCCCACGGTGACGTGGGTGACGGTGCCGACGCTCGGATCCAAGGAGCCGACCAGCGCGGGCAGCTCCAGTTCCAGTGCGTCGCAGCGCGGCCACCACGCTCCGTCCAGCGGGCCGTGGCTGACGTCCGGGGTGAGGTTCAGCCGGGGCAAGGGCATCCGGTAGGTGTGTGCGTCACCTGGGGTCGTACCTTCGGCGGGCTTGGTGATGGCGTTCATCGTGCGATCCCGTCCCAGGCGGCTTCCGGCTGCCCGTGTCTGCCACTCGCCGGGAACGGCGCCGCCGTGGTCGTGCGCCCGAAAGCTCTCGGTACGTGCCAGGCTACTCCCGGCTGTGGGGGGACGGCGCGGCGCGCAGCCATCGCCCGCAGCTACGTCCGTACGACAGACGACGGGTGGAGTGACCCCACCGCCGGTACGGCCGCCGGCCCATCGCCCCTCAGCTTGATCATCGGACTTCAGGGGACAGCCCTTCCCCCAGCAGGATCAACACGCAGGGGGCGACAGGACCGGGCAGCCCGACGACCTCTCCCATGTTCTGCCAGCCCCAGTTCGAGAATGCGGTTTGTCCCGCCCGGTCGGCAGGATGCAGCAGGGCGACTCCAAGGGAGGAGTGCAGGACTGTGAGCAGACGCTGCTGCAGACGACGGGCGATGTCGCGGTGCTGAGCGTGCGGATGGGCCACGACCTGGGTGAGGACCACGAACCGGGCGTGGGAAGTGAGCCGTTGGATGATCTCCTGGAGCGTTCCGTCGAACCCCCGGCGCCCGGAACTGTCAGGGCCCACCGGAAAACCGAAGGCGCAACCGACCAGCACCGTCGTCTCGGCGAGCAGCAGCGCGAAGCCGGGGTGGTGGGCACTGACCGCCAGGCAGCGCAGGACGTCTCCACGGTTGTGGCACGCCTCGCCGGAGGTACCCGCGACAGACTCCGCGGCCAGGTCGGCGATGTCCTCGCGCGCATCCTCGGCCTGCCAGCGGGTCAGCCGGCGAAGGCGGATCCCGTCCTTGAGGACCGGCTGATCCGACCGACGAACGAGCTCCTCAGGCGCCCGCGTCCCGGTACTCGTGAGGTCGCCGAGCACGGCGGCCGGCACGGGACCCCCGGGGGCCGCAAGAAGCAGCGAAGCAGATCCGGTGACTGCGAGGAGCTGGGTGATCTGCGCGCACGGGTGGTGCAGCAGCAGGGAGGCGTGTACCCGGCCGGCGCGCCGTGACGCCGACAGGAAGACGTCCAAGCCTCTGGAGTCGCAGGAGCCGACCGTGGTCAGGTCGACGTCGATGACAGTGACGCCGTCCAGCAGACACTGCTCCAATGCGGCCCGCAGCAGCGGTGTCGTGGCCGGTCCGATGTCACCGGCGAGCGTGACGAGCGTCCGCTCCCCTCGGTTCCGCCGATGGATGTCCAGCCGGGAAAGGGCCATCACGCCTCCCCTCGGCAGGGACCCGGGCCGGTACGGGTATGTGGTGCCGGCGCAGCGATGCAGAGCTTGCGCGCAGTTGCTTCGACCGCGGCGGACATGATGCCGACCCGTCTCCGCGCCGACCACTGGGGCGGCCCGGATTCAACTCTCGCCGAGGACGACCCGGCGTGGCGGCCGGAATGCGTGAAACCCTCGGTACTCCAACCGTACGCCGCCCGCAACGGGAGCGGCTGCGCCGAGGGTGCCAGGAGTACGGCGGGGAGGGGCGAGGGTGTCTCCCTGGATGCCGAAGCGGCCCGGCACGTCGCGGACGCCCTCCGGCTGCTGTTCGCGGGGGGCGAGCAGCGCAGCGAGCCAGCGCCGTTGGCACCCAGGTAGTTCACCAGGGCCGACAGCATGACAGGCGGGTCTGAGGGGGCGATTTCCTGGTCTCGTTCCACGATAAGTCCGAGCAGATACCCCATCGCGGCCCGTTCGTCAGCTCGCTCGAAGTCGAAGGGACGGCAGCCTGTTCGCCTGGCCAGAGTCACGTTGAGCCCGGTGTACGAGGTGAGCTTGCCCAGCTTCGCTCGCTCGACGAGGAAGCCACGACCGGCATGTACAAGCGATCCCCATGCACTGTCCGCGCGGCCGTATCCAGACATCCCCGCCCGCTGAGCTACATCGATCCGTGAGCGGGAACGCACAGTGCCGGCACAGTGCCCCCAATCGCGGACGACCGGTAGACCGACGACGGGCGCTCGCGGTGCGGCCGCCAGCGAGAGACCCCCGTAGGTCAGCACGTTCACAAGAAAACGGCGAATCTATAAGAGCCTTGGGGCGATCAGTCAGACGTCGATGAAACAGGCTGTCAAGTAATCAATAATTGCCTGTTGGATTAGCGCTGCGGTTGCAGTCCGCATATGCGCGCGGGACTATCTGAGTGAAGCCAGCCGTGGCAAGGATGATAGCCGCGCCGGCCAAGCGAGGCATCTCCGCAGCCGCTGCGGGGACCCGCTGTCTAGTTCTTTACTGCGGACTGCATGATTTCCGCGCAGCATGGCTGCGCGGTGCAGGTGGTACGCGTCAGCGCACCACATAAACAAAGGTGTGTCACAATGACCGGTCCCACTGGTAACAAGGCATTGACGTTGCTTTCTGCGATCGTGGATGGTGATGCGAGTATTCAAGACAGCGTCGCCGAACTGGAGAAGTGCGGAATCAAGTCCACAGGCGACCTTCTCTCAACGCTGAGCGAGGGTTTTAGAGCCGCGCAGGACGCCGGTGAGGCACTGGACTTTGACAACATCCCGGACGAGACACCACAGGACCTGGTCAAAGCCATTGTGCAGAGGGTCCCAGAGGTGCCATTCATCCTCAATGGCACGATGTACGACCCCGAAGACATTGTGCGCTTCAACGGCCAGGAGTTGCACTTCGTGGCGTCGTTGACCGGTGACCACCTGCTGGCCGTCGACGATCGGCAGCTATACGCGTGCTGGCGGCAGGTCACACGCCTTGAGCAGTACCTGCAAGACAGACGCTTCCTTCCCAGGGGCGACGACGCCTCGACATCCAATACATTGCTCGGCCCGCCCAACCCGTTGACCGGCTTCTTCAAACACATCAACTTGGAGGGTCATTTGTTCAACGTGAAAAAGAATTGGGGGCGCACAAAACTGGGCGGAGACAATGACGAAATTTCGTCATTCCAAATGGTTGGAACCGCGGTAACCGAACTCTTCGAGCATGTGAACTATATGGGCCAGACATGGTCGAAGGTCCTGCCATACTCGCCAACGGGTGATTACTACCACGAAGAGCGGAATCTCCACCAGTATGGGTGGGGCGACCGCGCTAGTTCTCTAGGGACTTGGTAGACCCCCGCCGCCAGGTTGTCCGGCAGCAGACCCAGCGCCGCCGGGGGCGTCCTCTACGACGACGACCCTGAGAGCCGCCGGCGCCGAGCCGTCCCGCTGCCCGCCCTCTGCATCGCGCCCCTGCGCTGGCACCGCATGCGTCAGGCGGACGCCCGAGCCAGGGCGGGGGAGGGGTGGAACGAGTCGGACTACGTGATCCGGCTGCACGACGCGCCACCCTCCTCACGGCGGCCGGGGTCGCGCCCCGCGTCGTGATGGAGATCCTCGGTCACTCCCAGATCAGCATCACCATGGACGTGTACACGCACGTCGTGCAGGACACCCAGCGGGAAGCCATGAGCCACATGGACCGGCTCCTCAGGAAGAAGCGCCCCGGTCGCGGCTGACCGCCCGCGTTGATGTCAAAAGTAGATGTCAAAGGCCCCGGACCATGATCGGTCCGGGGCCTTTTGGCTGGTGCCCCCGGCAGGATTCGAACCTGCGACACCCGCTTTAGGAGAGCGGTGCTCTATCCCCTGAGCTACGAAGGCGGAGCTTGCGTGGAACTCGTTCGAGCCCTGGGTGATCCGGGGCTCGGACCACAGGGTACCGGATCAGGGCGTGACGCGCGGGTCACAGGAGCGGTACCGGTGCGAAGCGGGAGGCGGTGCGCAGGTCGTCCTGGATGCGGTCGGCGGTCGCGCGCAGGTCGGGGAGCAGGTCGTGCACACAGTCCTCCACGGTGCGCCGGGCGGCGTGGGTGGCCACGTTCACCGCGGCGACCGCCCGGCCCGCCCGGTCCCGCACCGGTACGGCGATCGACCGCAGCCCGGACTCCAGCTCCGCGTCGACGAGCGCGTACCCCTGGCCACGCACCTCGGCGAGCGCCGGGGACGGTGGTGCGGCGGTGTCGGCCAGCAGGACCCGGCCGAGGGAGGTCGCGGCGGCCGGCAGCCGGGCGCCCACGGTGATGTGCACGGTCAGCACACGGCTCGTGCCCGCCCCCGCCGTGTACTGGATCTCCGTGCCCCCGCCTGTCAGCACCGCCAGCGCCGTCGGCTCCCGCAACCGGCCCGCGAGATCCCGCAGATGGGGCTCGGCCAGCCGGGGCAGCGTGCTGCGCGACAGCGGCGGGAAGCCCAGGTCCAGCACACGCGGGGTGAGGGTGAAGGTGCGGTCGGGGCGGGCCGCCACCAGGCCGAGGTGCTCGTGGGTGAGCAGGGCCCGGCGGGCGGTGGCGCGGGACAGACCGGTCGCCCGCGCCACCTCGGTCAGGGTCAGCGCCGGGCGGCCCTCGCCGAACGCGGTCAGCACGGTCAAGCCCCGGGCCAGGGACTCCACGAAGTCCCGGCCCAGCTCGTGCTTGGAGGCGCCGGTCCACGCGGCCAGATCCCTGGGCGGCGGCCCGGGCTCGGGCGCCGGTGCCGTGCGCAGCTCGGCCTCCATCGCCGCCACCGCCGTACGCAACCGGGGGAGCAGCGCGGTGCGCAGGTCGGCCGCCGAATGCCGGCTGGTGTGACTGACCACGCTCGCCACGCATGCGAGGCGGCCGGTGTCCGGTTCGCGTACCGGTACGGACACCGCGACCAGACCCGGCTCGATCAGCTGGTCGTCCAGCGCCCAGCCGTCCCGCCCGGCGCGCTCCGCCCGCTCCGCGAAGTCGTCGGCGGACGGGGAGCGGGGCGGTACGGCGGGGAAGGAGGTGTCGGCCGGGTCCTGGAGCCGCCGGGAACGCCACCGCTGCCAGTCCGCCTCCCTCCACTCGGCCGCGAACAGCGCTCCGGGTGCGGTGCGTTCCGCCGGGAGCAGGTCGCCGATGCGGAAGCTCACGGACATCGCCCGGCGGCGGGCGGCCTGGCGGATGAAGCGGATGCCGTCGAGGTCGGCGACCGCGAGCGACACCGACTCGTCCAGCTCGTCGGCGAGGGCGTCGGCGTGCGCGCCGAGCAGCGCGGGCAGGCGCAGCGCGGCCAGGTAGGCGTTGCCCAGCTCCATCACGCGCGGGGTGAGGACGACGTCCCGGCCGTCGAGGCGGACGTGGCCCATGCGGGCCAGGGTCGCGGTGATCCGGTCGACCGTGGACCGGGCGAGCCCGGTGGCCCGCTCCAGCGCGCTCGGGCTCAGTGTGCCGCCCGCCTCCGTCAGCCGCCGCAGCACCCCGACCCCCCGCACCAGCGGCCCGACCACCTCAGCGGGCAGCTCGCTCGCCCGGTCGGAGGAGGGAGCGGCACCGGCCGGCGGCTCGCTCGCCCGGTCAGCCGACGGGACCGCCTCGGCAGCCGCCGGGACCGCCTCGGCAGGCGGCTCGACCGTCTCGGCCGACGGCCCGTCCTCGGCACGGTCGCCGGAATCCTGGGCGGTCTTCGCGGGCATCGTCTCTCCGGCTACGGCGTACAGGCACGCCTACGGTAAACCCCGGCCGGTACCGGTCCGGCCATCCCCAGCCCCCGCACCCCTCCCCTGATCCCCAGCCCCCGCACCCCTCCCCTGATCCCCAGCCCCGCACCCCCCTCGCCGGCCCCCACCGACACCCCACCGACGCCCCACCGCCCCCTCCGGCGACCCGACCGGCGCCCACCCCCTCACCCACCCGCCTACTCCTCCGCGACGGCTACCCCCGCGTCACCCGCACCCGGTAGTTCCCCTCCTCGTCCGCTCCCACCACGTGGACCGCGATGGCGTGGCGGGGGTCCTTGAAGGTCTCGCCGGGGGAGAAGGGGGCGTCGGAGAGTTCCGCGTGGACGTTGGGACTGCGGGTGCAGCCGCCGCTGCCCCGGTGGCTGTCGTAGACCGTGACCGGGCCGCGTCCGGTGTCGACCGTGGCGTCGACCTTGTAGATCAGGATGCCCGGACGGCACACCGTCTCGTCGTTGCCGCCCTGTGCGCGCAGCTCCAGCGCGTAGGCGGTCCGGGTGTCGACGGGCACGAGGATCAGCTTCCCGCCGCCCGGCTTGTACAGCGGCGTCAGCAGGTATTCCACGCTGCCGCGTGCCGCCGCGCAGCCGACCTGGCCGCCGTCCAGCCAGCCCAGCTTCCACTTGTGCCAGCCGAGCAGATCGTTGTTGGCGCCCCAGTCCTCGCTCATGATGTCCCAGTGCCCGACGGCGCCCCCGCCGTCCTGCGTGTACAGGTCGGGCAGGCCGAAGGTGTGGCCGTTCTCGTGCGGCAGCACGCGGTACCCGGTGCGGGCGTAGGAGCCGGAGCCGTCGTCCTGGCGGGAGTAGACGAAGGAGGCGTTCGCGACGGGCACGCCGTCGGCGACCGGGGCGTCCTCGTTCCCGGCGAAGGTCACGGACAGCACGGTGTCCAGGGCGGACGGTCCGGCGTTCGGTGTGACCAGCACGTTCAGCAGGTCGTACGAGCGGAAGTCCACCGTCGGGTCGGCCGCGGCCACGATGTCCTGCACCAGCTGCCGGTAGCCGGGATCGAAGGGCGCCCCGCGCTCTATGCCGTACGCCTTGAAGGTCTTCGGCATCCGCAGCCAGGTGGTGACGGGTGTCTCGGGCCGGTAGTCGAGCCGGCCGTACGAGGCGTTGTGGAACCACTCCTGGGTCTGCGGGAAGAACTCGCTGAAGCGGTCCATGGCGTTGCCCTTGCCGGGCGCGTCGGAGAAGTCGACCATCAGGGTCAGGGCGTGGACCGTGCCCGTGGCGCGGGAGTAGCCGCGGGGGGTGGGGAGGCCCTCGGTCATCTGCACGTCCAGACCGCTGTGGATCATGCAGGGGGAGAGCACGGAGGAGCGGGACAGGCCGACGGGCCCGGAGGTGGTGGGCGCCGGCAGATGTCCGGTCCCGGCCGAGGTGCTGACCGCGAGGGTCAGCACGGTCACCACGGCGAGGGCGGCCACGCGGCGCGGGCGTATGCGGCGCGAGCGTATCCGGCGCGGTCGTATCCGGCGCGGGCGTATGCGGCGGCGGGGCGGCTGCGGCTGCATGCATGGACCTCTCGCTGCACGGCAGCCGCCGGTCTCCGGCTGCACCCTTGCGATCACCCTGTGTCGGCAGGGTGGAGGGCGCGCGCTGGAGGAGACCGATCGTGGGAATGCCGGTCCGCAACGGGGTGAAACCCGGCGGATGGTGAGTGTGGCTCAGGTCACAGGACTTCTTTTCGGCGGCGGGAAATAACCGGGGACGGTTTCCCCGTTTAGCCATGTGTCCGAGCGAAACGGGGACTGCTTCCCCGGATCGCCCCCCACGTCTCAAGGAGTACGCCGTGCCGACCGCGACCTCCCCCGCACCGCGCAAGGTGACCCGGCCCCGTGCCGATGCCGTGCGCAACCGGGAGCGGATCGTCGCCGCCGCCCGGGAGATGTTCGTCGAGTACGGCCCGGACGTGCCGCTCGACGAGATCGCCCGTCGGGCCGGCGTGGGCAACGCCACGGTGTACCGCAATTTCCCCGATCGTGAGGCCCTCGTCCGCGAGGTCGTCTGCTCCGTCATGGACCGGACGGCCGAGGCGGCCGAGGTGGCCCTCGCCGAGACCGGGGACGCCTTCGCGGCCCTGGAGCGCTTCGTGCACACCGCCGCCGACGAGCGGATCAGCGCACTGTGCCCGATGATCTCCGAGTCCTTCGACCAGCACCACCCCGACCTGGAAGCCTCCCGGGAGCGCGTCGAGCAGCTCGTCGAGGAGGTCATGGGCCGGGCCAAGGTGGCCGGGCAGCTCCGGCCCGATGTCGGCGTCGGTGACCTGATGATCGTCGTGGCTCAGCTGAGCCGGCCCCCGGCCGGCACGGACTGCCTCCGCGGCGACCGCTTCGTCCACCGTCACCTCCAGCTGTTCCTCGACGGCCTGCGGGCCCCCGCCCGCTCCGCCCTGCCGGGCGCGGCCGTCACGCTCAAGGAGCTGCGCACGTCCTGACCGGCCAGTCCCGCACCGATCGGCTCGAGGCCGGCCGACCCGGCACCGATCGACCCGGCACCGATCGACTCGGTACCGATTAGTCCCGCCCCCGACCACAGTCCGCCCCTACGGCAGCAACGCGCAGCAAACGGCAGTAACACGGCGGCCGAAGCCGCCCGCCTCCGTCCTCCTCGGCTCCCTCAGTTCCGTTTTCTCGTCCTTTTCTTCTCTTTCGCGCTCTTTTTCCGTCACGAAGTCCCGAAGTGGGTACCTCCATGTCCGAAGCAGCCCTCAAGGCTCCCGTCGCCGCCGCACCGGCCGGCGACGCCAACCGCTGGAAAGCGCTCGTCTTCATCGCGCTCGCCCAGCTGATGGTCGTCCTCGACGCCACCATCGTGAACATCGCCCTGCCCTCCGCCCAGACCGACCTCGGCATATCCGACGGCAACCGGCAGTGGGTCGTCACCGCCTACGCCCTCGCCTTCGGCGGTCTGCTGCTCTTCGGCGGCCGCATCGCCGACCTGTGGGGCCGCAAGCGTGCCTTCGTCCTGGGCCTGACCGGCTTCGCCGCCGCCTCCGTGCTCGGCGGTGTCGCCACCACCGGCGCGATGATGTTCGGCGCCCGCGCCCTCCAGGGTGTCTTCGGCGCCCTGCTCGCCCCGGCCGCGCTGTCCCTGCTCGCCGTGATGTTCACGGACGCCAAGGAGCGTGCCAAGGCGTTCGGCATCTACGGCGCGATCGCCGGTGGCGGCGGTGCCGTCGGTCTGATCCTCGGCGGCTTCCTCACCGAGTACCTGGACTGGCGCTGGACCTTCTTCGTGAACGTCCCGTTCGCGGTCGTCGCCGCGCTCGGCGCCAACTTCGTCATCCGTGAGCCGGAGGGCGGCCGCAACCGCTCCCCGCTCGACATCCCCGGCGTGATCCTGTCCACCCTCGGCCTGGTCGCCCTCGTCTACGGCTTCACCCGCGCCGAGTCCGACGGCTGGGGCGACGCCGTGACCGTGTCGATGTTCGTCGCGTCCGTGGTGCTGCTGCTCGCGTTCGTGGTCGTCGAGGCCCGGGTCAAGGCCCCGCTGCTGCCGCTGCGCGTGATCACCGACCGCAACCGCGGCGGCATCTACCTCTCCCTGGGTCTGGCCATCATCGGGATGTTCGGGCTGTTCCTCTTCCTGACCTACTACCTGCAGATCGTGAAGGGCTACTCGCCGGTGAAGACCGGCTTCGCCTTCCTGCCGATGATCGTTGGCATGATCACGGGCTCCACCCAGATCGGCACCCGTCTGATGACCCGGGTCGCGCCCCGGCTGCTGATGGGCCCGGGCTTCCTGGTCGCCGGGCTCGGCATGCTGCTGCTGACCCAGCTCGAGGTCGACTCCTCGTACGCCGCCCTGCTGCTGCCGGCGATGCTGCTGCTCGGCCTCGGCATGGGTACGGCGTTCATGCCGGCCATGTCCCTGGCCACCCAGGGCGTCGAGCCCCGGGACGCCGGTGTCGCCTCCGCGATGGTCAACACCTCGCAGCAGGTGGGCGGCGCGATCGGCACCGCCCTGCTGAACACGATCGCCGCGTCCGCGACCACCTCGTACGTCAAGGACCACATCGCCGGTGCCTCCGCCAAGCCGCAGCAGGAACTGGTGAAGCTCCAGGGCATGGTGCACGGCTACAGTGCCGCGATCTGGTTCGCCGTCGGCATCCTGGGTCTCGCCGCCCTGATCGCCTTCACCTTCGTCAACGCCGGCCGTCCGGGCACCACCCCGGTGGCCTCCGGTGAGGGTGTCGAGGACGAGGTGCCGGTGCCGGTGGTGGCCCACTGACCGTGAGCCGTTAGCGGAGCCAGGGCAGGTCCGCACCCGCTTCGTTGGGCTGGAGGCCCTCGGCGACGATCTCCATGATCTCGCCGAGGGCCTTCTGCTGTGCGGAGGTGAGCCGCTCGAACAGCGCCTGCCGGACGGCGCCCACATGGCCGGGCGCGGTGCGCCGCAGCACCTCCACGCCCTCGTCGGTGAGCACCGCGAACTGGCCGCGCTTGTCCGAGGGGCAGTCCTCGCGGCGCACCCAGCCGTTCTTCTCCAGCCGGGCGATCGCATGGGACAGCCGGGACCGGGTGATCTTCGCCTGCATCGCCAGCTCGGTCATCCGCAGCCGGCGGCGCGGCGCCTCGGCGAGGCCGACGAGGAGGCCGTAGTAGATGTGCGGCATGCCCGCGTCGCGCTGCAGCTGCCGGTCGAGGTGGTCCTCCAGCAGGGTGGTGGCGTGCAGGTAGGCGCGCCAGACGCGCTGTTCCTCGTCGGTGAGCCAGCGGTGCCCCGCGGTGGAGTCCGGTGCCGTAGTCATGCGTCCCACTGTACGAGCCGGCTCCTTGAAACTTGAACAAGTCAGGCGTACGCTCGCGTACAAGAGCTTGAGAGTTAAAGCATCTGGACGATCAGGAGCCGCGACCATGTCCGCCACTGCCCAGGACGCCGCTCGGGGCGCCGCCCAGGAGCGCATGCCCGCCCTCTATCTCAGCCACGGCGCCCCGCCGCTCGCCGACGATCCGGTCTGGCCCGGTCAGCTCGCCGCCTGGTCCGCCGGACTGCCCCGCCCCAAGGCCGTCCTCATGGTCTCCGCCCACTGGGAGGAGGCCCCGCTGGCACTCGGCGCGGTGGAGACCGTCCCGCTCGTCTACGACTTCTGGGGCTTCCCCGAGCACTACTACCGGGTCCGGTACGCCGCTCCCGGCGCACCCGGGCTGGCCGAGTCCGTCCGCAAACTGCTGCGCGCCCCCGGCATCCCCGTCCAGGACATCCCCGACCGCGGCCTCGACCACGGCGCCTACGTCCCCCTCGTCGAGATGTTCCCGGCCGCCGACATCCCCGTCCTGCAGATCTCCCTGCCCACCCTCGACCCGGTCCGCCTGATGGACATCGGCCGCAAGCTCGCCCCCTTGCGCGACGAGGGCGTGCTGATCGTCGGCTCCGGCTTCTTCACCCACAACCTCGCCGCACTGCGGTACGCCGGTGGCGTCCCCAGCTGGTCCTCCGAGTTCGACGACTGGGGCAGGCGGGCCCTTCAGGCCCGCGACTGGGACGCGCTGCTCGACTTCCTGAACAAGGCCCCGGCCGGCCGCTACGCCCACCCGCGCACCGAGCACTTCGCCCCGCTCTTCGTCACCATGGGCGCGGCGGAGGCGGGCGGCGAGCTGGACGCGCAGAAGTCCGTGATCGACGGGTTCTGGATGGGAATGGCCAAGCGGTCGGTGCAGTTCGGCTGAGTGCGGGTCGGCTACAGGTCCTTCTCGTACCAGGCCACGTCCCGGTAACGGCCGAATTTGCGGCCCACCTCGCGGTAGGTGCCGACGTGCCGGAAGCCGAAGCGGGCGTGCAGTCGCTCGGAGGCCTCGTTGGGCTGGGCGATGCCCGCGTAGGCGCGATGGACGTCCTCGTTCGCCAGCGCCTTGAAGAGCGCGTCGTAGAGCAGGCTGCCGATCCCGCGCCGGCCCGTGCCGGGGGCGACGTACACCGAGGTCTCCACGGACGTCACGTACGCGGGCTTCGGCCGATAAGGGCTGGATGTGGCGTACCCCAGAATCTCCTGTGAACGCGCGTCCGTGGCAACCAACAGCCGGTGCGGGCCGTCTTCCGGGTGGGAGAGCAGCCAAGGGCGGCGCTCTTCCGCAGTGAACACCGCCGTGTCAAATGTGATGGCCGTCTCACGTACATAGTGGTTGTAGAGGGCCGTGAGGGGTTCCAGATCCCCCTCGACTCCCGGCCTGACCTGCACCTCTGTAGGGGCTGACATCATCCTGCCTCCCGGTGGGGCCGACAGGGTACTGCATGATCAGAAAAATCGGGGGGCAGGTTGGGAATTCTGTCCGGATTCCAGTCGTTGTTTCCCACGGATGCAGGGCACTCGAGGAGAGTCCCAGAGACAGTCCCGGAGTGCTGAGCGTTCACCAGGACCACCCGCCAGCCCACCATCGCAAGGGAGCACGCATGGCAACCCGTGCCGTCGCCCGTCGTCAGTCCGCCACCGGCGAGACGGCCGACTCGGCAAGCAGTGTTCGCGCCCATGGCGGCGAGATCGCCGATCGCGACCTGGTCGGCATGTACCTCGACGAGATCGCGCGTACGCCGCTGCTGGACGCCGCCAAGGAGGTCGAGCTGTCCCAGACCATCGAGGCGGGTGTGTTCGCGCGGCAGGTCCTCGACGGGTTCGAGGAGAGCGCCTCGGGCGCCACCCGTGAGGAGCTGGAGGCGTTGTTCGCCGCCGGCGAGCGGGCCAAGGACGTCTTCATCCGCTCCAACCTCCGTCTGGTCGTCGCGGTCGCCCGGCGCTACCCGCGCAGTGGCCTGCCCCTGCTCGACCTGATCCAGGAGGGCAACGCCGGCCTGGTGCGCGCCGTCGAGAAGTTCGACTACCGCAAGGGCTTCAAGTTCTCGACGTACGCCACCTGGTGGATCCGTCAGGCCATCACCCGCTCCATCGCCGACCAGTCCCGCACGATCCGGCTCCCCGTCCACCTGGTGGAAGAGCTGGGCCGTATCCGCCGGGTGCAGCGCGAGTTCAACCGTGAGAACGGCCGCGACCCGGAGCCCGCGGAGATCGCCACGGAGCTGGGCACGACGCCGGAGCGCGTCATCGACGTGCTCGACTGGGCCCGTGACCCGGTCTCGCTGAACATGTCGGTGGACGACGAGGGCGAGACCCAGTTCGGCGACCTGCTGGAGGACACCTCGGCGGTCTCCCCCGAGCAGTCCGTCCTGACCCTGCTCCGCAGTGAGGAACTGGACGACCTGATCGGCCGCCTGGACCAGCGCACGGCCTCCATCATCAAGATGCGGTACGGCATCGAGGACGGCCGCGAGCGCACCCTGACCGAGGTCGGCAAGGAGCACGGCCTGACGCGCGAGCGCATCCGCCAGATCGAGAAGCACGCCCTTCTCGAACTGAAGAAGCTGGCCCGCGACACCGGCTTCGACGCGGCGGCGTAACGAGCGCGGGCGGCGGCAGGGGGCGTGCGGGGTGTACGCGGTGCGCGCGCCCGGTGGCGAAAGACGGCGCAAACATGGCGTGGTCCCGTCGCTTCAAGCACCGGGCCCGGGGGAACAACCCTTCCAGGCCCAGGAGCGGGGCCCGGGAACCGCACTCACCGCACTCCCCATCTCACCGCACCACTCGCCATTCGCACCACCGGCCGGCAGACCATCGGCCACCCCACCGCACCAGGCCGTCGTCCTTGCCGCCCCCCACGCGGCATCGCACCCAGGCCGACCCATGTGAAGCCACGTCCCGACGCACATCCCCCCCGGCGCCGGGACCTTCCAGAGCCGGGCTTCGGCGCCTACCCCCCCCCAGGCGCCGGGGCCCGGTTCCTCCTCGTGCGGCAGACCGGGAGCGCCGCCAGAGGTGGGCGCGTGGAAACGGCGGCCCACCCCGTACCTGAACCCCGGGGTGGACCGTCGGATGGCAGATTCTGCCACATGGGCATAGCCTGCCGAGATGAGCACCACCCGCAACACCGCCCACCAGCCGTTTTCCGCCTCCGCGCCGGTCTCCCTCACCGAACGCCGGAAGGCCGAGACCCGGATGGAGATCGCCCGGGCGGCGGCCGGCCTGTTCGTCCAGCAGGGCCTGCGGGCCACCCGCGCCGAGGACATCGCCCAGGCCGCGGGCATCGCACCGCGCACGTTCTACCGCTATTTCGCCACCAAGGAAGAGGCGGTCGCCCCCCTCTACGCGGCGGGCGCCCAGTGTTGGACGGAAGCGGTCCGTACGGCCCCGGCCCCCCTCGCCGTCCCGGAGGCACTGGAACACGCAGTCCGTCACACCCTCAGTCCCGGAGCCGGCGTCTCCGCCGCGTCCTGGGAGTGGGTCCGCACCCTGATCCGCCTGGCCGACACCAGCCCCGCCCTGCGCAAGGTCTGGGCGGAGGTGTGCCAGGCCTCGGAGGGAGCGCTGGGAGAGATCCTCGCGACACGACTGACCACCACCAAGAACGCGGGCCGCGCGGGCGGAGCCGGCAGCCCCGACAACGTTGCCTCCCCGCCCCCGGCCCCCGCGAACGCCCCGTCCACCGCGCAGGTCACCCCCGGCGCTGAGGACGTCACCCAGACCCCCGCGGGCCTGACCCGGCACCCCGCGGATGTCGCCCAACCCCCCGAGGGCGTCGCCCGGCCCGACGCGGGCATGACCCTGGCCCCCGAGGACGCCCCCCGGGCCTCCGCGGACGTGACCCCGCCCCTTGCGCAGGTCACCTCCGCCTCCGCCGGCCTCACCCCGGCCCTCCGCTTCGCCGCGGCCGTGGCCGGCGCCGCCGTCCGGGTGGCCGTGGAGTCCTGGGCCGCCACCGACGCCCCGCCCACGGGCCCCGAGGGTCCGGCGGCCCTGGCTCTGCGGAACCTGCGCGCGCTGCGGGACTTCGGCTGGGAGGCGGAGGGCTAGGGGGGCGAGGGGGCTTCGTTCGGGTCAGCAGGGGTCCGACGCTGATCCAGACGAAACCCCCTGGTCCGCCCCGGCGGGGGGTGGCGGCGGACCGGGCTCCGGGAGAGTCCCGGCACCTCCCGGGTCTACGGCCGAGCGAGCGCGGACCGCCCCGCGCTCACCCCGCCCGCCCGGCTCAACCGCCCGCCCAACTCCCGTACGCACGTCACCAGTTCCGCCGGCTCGCGGACCGCGAACTCGCACCCCACCATCACCAGCCGCACCGCCAGCCACTCCACGGGATCGCCCGCGGTGCCGCGCAGGACGCAGCCGCCCCGGCCGTCGTCCGCGGGCGCCCCGACCCACGCCGGCACCCGTGCGGAGACCCGCTCCGCCGACGCGGCGAACCGCACCTCGAACTCGTACGTCTCGCGCCGCCGGTGGATGGAGCGCCGCAGGTACTCGGCGGCGCTCCCCTCCGGCAACTCCCTGGGCGCGAACCGGACTCCGGTCGCGAACGGCGCGCTGACCCGGTCCACCCGGAAGGTGCGCCAGTCCGCGCGGTCGAGGTCGTAGGCGACCAGGTACCACCGGCGTCCGGTGGACACCAGCCGGTACGGCTCGGTGAGGCGCCGTGACTCGCTGCCGTCCTTGTCGCGGTAGGCGAACCGCAGCCGTTCGTGTCCCGCCACCGTCGAAGCCATCACGGTCAGCGTCTCCGGCGCGATGCTCGGCCCGTCCCCGCTGGTCAGCGGCGTGGTCGCGGCCTGCAGCGTGGCCACCCGGTGCCGCAGCCGGGCCGGCAGCACCTGCTCCAGCTTGGCCAGGGCCCGTACCGACGCCTCGTCCACGCCCTCCAGGGCGTGCCCGGCGCCGGCGCGCAGGCCGACCGCGATCGCGACCGCCTCCTCGTCGTCCAGCACCAGCGGCGGCATCGCCTTGCCCGCGACCAGCCGGTAGCCGCCGTCCGTGCCCATGGTGGCCTGCACCGGATAACCCAGCTCCCGCAGCCGGTCGATGTCCCGCCGCACGGTACGCCTGGACACCCCGAGCCGTTCGGCCAGCTCACCGCCGGGCCACTCGCGGGGCGTCTGCAGGAGGGAGAGCAGCTGAAGCAGCCGGGCCGGTGTGTCCGTAGTCATGCGTACCAGAATGCCGTGTATCTAGGACACGATCTGACCTACTGGGGTTCTACCTTCACTTCATGACCTCGATCGACCGCACTGCCGAGCAAGGGCACACCGCAGCCACCGCGACGGCGCTCCCCGAACCGACTCCCGACCGAACCCGCTGGCTGGCCCTGGCCATCGTCATGACCGCGGCCTTCATGGACCTGGTCGACGTCACGATCGTCAACATCGCCATCCCCTCGATCCAGCGGACCGCCCACGCCTCCGTGGGCCAGATCCAGTGGATAACGGCCGGCTACGCCCTCGCCTTCGCCGCCGGTCTGATCACCGGTGGCCGTCTCGGCGACATCCATGGCCGCAGGCGGCTGTTCCTGATGGGCATCGGCGGCTTCACGCTCGCCTCGGCGCTGTGCGGCTTCGCCGTGAACCCGGAGATGCTGGTCGCCTCGCGCCTCCTGCAAGGCGGCATGGCGGCGATGATGGTGCCGCAGGTGCTGTCGATCGTGCACGCCACCTTCCCCGCCCATGAACGCGGAAAGGTCTTCGGCCTGTTCGGCGCGATCGTCGGCCTGGGCGCGGTCTCGGGTCCGCTGCTCGGCGCGCTGCTGACGGAGTGGAACCTGTTCGGCCTGGAATGGCGGCCCATCTTCCTCATCAACCTGCCGGTCGGCATCGCCTCCTGGTTCCTCGGCCGCCGTTTCATCACCGAGTCCCGCGCCCCGAAGGCGCTCAAGCTGGACCTCGTCGGCGTCGCCCTGGTCTCGCTCGGCCTGCTGATGCTGCTCTACCCGCTCACCCGCGGCCGCGAGCTGGGCTGGCCGCTGTGGGGCTACGTCTCGATGGCCGGCGCGCTCGGCGTCTTCGCGGCGCTGGTGGCGTACGAGCGGCGCAAGGCGGCCCGGGACGGCTCCCCGCTGATCGAGCTGTCGCTGTTCCGCGTGAAGAGCTTCGCCGCCGGCATCGCCGTACAGACCGTCTTCGGTGTCGCGCTCGGCATCTTCTTCCTGGTCTGGACGCTGTACATGCAGATCGGCCTCGGCTGGAGCCCGCTGCGGGCCGGTCTGACCGGCGTGCCGTTCTCCCTCGCGGTGTCGACGGCGGCCGGGATGTCGGTGCAGAAGCTGGTCCCGCGGTTCGGCCGCAAGGTGCTCCAGGCGGGCGCGCTGGTGATGGGCGCGGGCGTGCTGCTCTACCTGTGGGAGGCCCACCGCTACGGCCTGTCCATCGCTCCCTGGCAGATGGCCCTCCCGCTGGTCGTGATGGGCGTCGGCATGGGTCTGATCGTCGCCCCGCTGACCGACGCGGTGCTCTCGGAGGTGCCGCGCGAGCACGCCGGTTCCGCGTCGGGTCTGATCAACACCGTGCAGCAGATGGGCAACGCGCTCGGGCTCGGGCTCGTGTCGGTGGTGTTCTTCGGGGAGATCGGCGACCGGCTGACCCCGGCCCAGGTCGGACCGGCCTTCGTGCACGCCTTCCAGAACGCGCTGTGGTGGGTCGCCGGGATCATGGGCGCGATCTTCCTGCTGATGGCCGCGCTGCCGAAGCGGCCGGCCCAGCATGTGGAGGGAGCCGCCGACGCCGAGCCTTCGGTGGTGGAGAAGGAGCGCGAACTCGTGTCCTGACCGGACACGACGACTGCGTCCAGGCACGGTGAGCGGCCCGGTACCGACCAGGTACCGGGCCTTTCCGCTGCCCGGGCCGAACCAGGAAGCCCGTTCATGCCCGGTTGTGGCCCGAACCTGTTTACTTTCCGGAAGCCCGGGCGTAGCCTCGCCGTGAAACCACACGTTCGGGCATGAGTCGGAGGCGATCGGACATGTACGCACCGGAGCGGCAGCAGGAGATCCTCCGGCTCGCCCGGGACGGGGGCCGGGTGGACGTGCTGTCGCTGGCCGAGGAGTTCCAGGTCACGGCGGAGACGATCCGCCGGGACCTGAAGGCCCTCGACCGCGCCGGCCTGGTCCGCCGGGTGCACGGTGGCGCCATACCGGTCGGACGCCTCGACTTCGAGCCGGACCTCGCCGAGCGCGAGTCCTTCGCCGCCGACGAGAAGGACCGCATCGCCAAGGCCGCCCTCGCCGAACTGCCGACCGAGGGCACGATGATCCTCGACGCGGGGACGACGGTGGCCCGGGTCGCCGCGGCGCTCCCGCTGGAGGCCTCCGTCACCGTCGTCACGCACAGCCTGCCCATCGCCGCCCGCCTCGCCGACCACCCGGGCATCCAGCTCCACCTGGTCGGAGGACGCGTACGGCACCGCACGCGCGCCGCCGTGGACGCCTGGGCGCTGCGCGCGTACGGCGAGATCCGCGCGGACGTGCTGCTCGTGGCGGCGAACGGCTTCTCCGTCGAGCACGGCCTGACCACCCCCGACCTCGCCGAGGCCGCGGTCAAGCGGGCCGCGGTCGCCGCCGCCCGCCGGGTCGTCCTCCTCGCCGACTCCGCCAAGCACGGCCAGGAGCACTTCGCCCGCTTCGGCGACCTGAGCGACGTGGACCTGCTGATCACCGACAGCGGGCTGAGCCCCGAAGACGCCGCCGCCATCGAGCGCGGCGGCACGGAAGTAGTGCGCGCATGATCCTCACCGTCACCCCCAACCCGTCCCTCGACCGCACCTACGAGGTCCAGGCCCTCAAGCGCGGCGAGGTCATCCGCGCCGAGACGGAGCGCATGGACCCCGGCGGCAAGGGTGTGAACGTCTCGCGCGCCGTCGCCGCCGCCGGCCGGCACACGGTCGCCGTCCTGCCCCTGGGGGGTGCGCCGGGGGCGCTCGTCGCCGACCTGCTCGACGCGCAGGGCATCGAGGTCGCGCCGGTCCCGATCGCCGGAGCCACCCGCTCCAACATCGCCCTCGCGGAGTCCGACGGAGTACTCACGAAGATCAACGCCCCGGGCCCCGCCCTGTCGGTGGCGGAACAGGAACTCCTCCTGGACACCGTCCGCGCGCAGTCCCACGACGCCGACTGGATCGCGTGCTGCGGCAGCCTGCCCCGGGGTCTCGCGCCCTCCTGGTACGCCCACGTCGTCACGCGGGCGCACGCCGGGGGTGCGCGCATCGCCCTGGACACCTCGGGGCGCGCGCTCCTGGAGGCGCTGCGCGCGCGGCCCGACGTGGTGAAGCCCAACGCCGAGGAACTCGCGCAGGCCGCGGGACACCCCCTGACGACCGTGGGCGACGCGCTCAAGGCGGCCGAGGAGCTGCGCGGGATGGGCGCGCGCGCCGTGCTCGCGAGCCTGGGCGCCGACGGCCAGCTCCTCGTGGCGGACAACGGCGCATGGTTCGGCAGCGCGCGCGTGGACACCGTCCGCAGCAACGTGGGCGCCGGTGACTCCTCCCTGGCCGGCTTCCTCATCGCCGGCGGCAGCGGCCCGGAGGCCCTCGCCTCCGCCGTCGCCCACGGCGCCGCCGCCGTCCAGCTCCCCGGCAGCGTGATGCCGACCCCGACCGACCTGGACCCGGCCGCGGTGACCGTCACCACCGAGATCCCGCTGGAGCGCGAACTGACGGAGCCGGTGACATGAACGGCCCGATCCGCTCCCGTACGACCGCTCCGTACCGGCCGTGGCGAGACTCCCCGTCGACCGCCACGACCCCCACACCGACCACCTCTCCCCACCGCACCCCCGTCCCCTCCTCCGCCCGCCCCTCCCCACGGGCGATACGCGTGCATAGGAGCCCGCGATGAGCTACATGATCACCGCGGACCTGGTCGACCTCGACCTGTCCGCCGACACCAAGGAAGCGGCGGCGCGCGCCCTCGCCGAGCGCATGGTGGCCCAGGGCCGGGTGACCGACCTGGAGGGCTTCCTCGCCGACGTGGCCGCCCGCGAGGCCCAGATGCCGACCGGACTCGACGGCGGCATCGGCATCCCGCACTGCCGCAGTACCCACGTCACCGAGCCGACCCTCGCCTTCGGCCGCAGCGCCGCCGGTATCGACTTCGGCGCCCCGGACGGCCCGGCCGACCTGATCTTCCTGATCGCCGCCCCCGCCGGTGCCGACGACGCCCACCTGACGATCCTCTCCTCGCTGGCCCGGCAGCTGATGAACGCCGAGTTCACCTCCGCGCTGCGCACGGCGGGAGACGCGGCGACGGCCGCGGCGCTGATCCGGGGGGACGAGGCGCCGTCGGGGGAGAGCGCACGGGACGCCGCGGCCGGCTCCGGTGGCGCACCGGACACGGAAGCGGTCACGGAAACGGACACGGTCTCGGAAACAGGCTCGGTCTCGGAAACAGGCACGGTCACGGAAGCGGACAGGGCGGGCGCTCGAGAGGCTTCGAGTGCCGCCCAGGGCGCCGTGAGCGCCTCCGAAGACTCCGCCGCGGCCCCGGTGGCGGCCTCCGCCGGTGCCGCGGCGGGCAATACGGAACCCCCGGCGGACGCGTCCGTCCCGGCACACGCCGAGGGCGCCGACACCGGCGATCGCCCCTTCCGCGTCGTCGCCGTCACCTCCTGTCCGACCGGCATCGCCCACACCTACATGGCGGCCGAGTCCCTGGAGAACGCGGGCCGCGACGCGGGCGTCGAGCTGGCCGTCGAGACGCAGGGCTCGGCCGGCTTCACCCGGCTGGACCCGGCGGTGATCGCGGCGGCGGACGGCGTGATCTTCGCGCACGACATCCCCGTACGCGACAAGGACCGCTTCGCGGGCAAGCCGACCGTCGACGTCGGGGTGAAGGCGGGCATCAACCGCCCCGCCGACCTCATCGCGGAGGTCCGCGACAAGGCGGCGCGTGGCGAGACGAGCGCCCCGGCGGCCGCGTCGGGCGGCACGCCGGTCGAGCGCGCGGGCGACTCCACCGAGGGCTACGGCACCAGGCTCCGCAAGTGGCTGATGTCCGGCGTCAGCTACATGGTCCCGTTCGTCGCCGCGGGCGGTCTGCTCATCGCCCTCGGCTTCGCGATCGGCGGCTACAAGATCAACAAGGCGCCGTCGGTGATGGACCACTTCGTGTGGACGCAGGCCGACAGCTGGGGCGCGCTGTTCTTCCAGATCGGCGTCGTCGCCTTCGGCTTCCTCGTCCCGGTCCTCGCCGGCTACATCGCCTACGGCATGGCGGACCGGCCCGGTCTGGTCCCCGGTTTCGTGGGCGGCGCCATCTCGCTGACCATCAACGCGGGCTTCCTCGGCGGTCTGGCGGCCGGTCTGATCGCCGGCGGCGTGGTGATGGCGATCCAGCGGATCGGCATCCCGGCGGCGTTGCGGGGCATCATGCCGGTGGTGGTGATCCCGCTGATCTCCTCGGCGATCGTCGGGTTCCTGATGTTCGTCGTGATCGGCAAGCCCATCGCCTCCGCGCAGAAGGGCATGACCGACTGGCTCAACGGCCTCACCGGCACCAACGCCGTCCTGCTCGGCGCCCTGCTCGGCCTGATGATGTGCTTCGACCTCGGCGGCCCGGTCAACAAGGTGGCCTACACCTTCGCCACCGCCGGCATCGCGGTCTCCGACCCCAGCGACTCCGCGATGAAGATCATGGCCGCGGTGATGGCGGCCGGCATGGTCCCGCCGCTGGCGATGGCTCTGGCCACCACGGTGCGCGGCAGGCTCTTCACCCAGACCGAGCGGGAGAACGGCAAGGCCGCCTGGGTCCTGGGCGCCTCCTTCATCTCCGAGGGCGCGATCCCGTTCGCGGCGGCGGACCCGCTGCGGGTCATCCCGTCCGCCATGGTGGGCGGCGCGCTCACCGGCGCCCTGTCCATGGTCTTCGGCGCCACCCTGCGCGCCCCGCACGGCGGCGTCTTCGTGGTCCCGCTGATCGGCAACTCGTTCCTGTACCTGGTCGCCATCGCGGCCGGCGTCTGTGCCACCGCCGCCCTGGTGGTCCTCCTGAAGGGGATGCGCAAGCAGGCCCCCGGGACCACGGCCACCGATCCGGCCGCGAACGCCACCACGCCCGCGAGGGATACGAAGCAGGCGGTGGCGGCCTGACCGCCACGCCTTGTCCCTTTGGTGCGCTGTGAGTTGTTCACGCCACCTGCGAGATACGTCACGGTCCGGGGCCAAAGTCCCGGACCGTGGTGTGTACTGGAGCGCATGCCAGAGCATGTCTCGACTCTCCAGCTGGCCGGCGCCATCGCCCTCACCCTGGCAGGCGTGGCCTGGGCCATCGTCGTCATGCGCCTGGTGCGCCGCTTCCGCGCGGAGGCCCTGCGGGAGCTGTCGGCGGCCCGCCTCCCGGTCCTCCCGTCCCAGCCGCAGGCCGGCCCCTCGCGGGAGTCGGTGGAGCTGACCCCGGCGGAACGGGACGCCTTCGCCGGGCTGGTACGGCAACTCGGCCGTCACTGACCGCGGAACGGGCCCGTGCCCCGGGCCCGCGCCCGGTGCTACCCCTGCCGTGCCGCGCGCCGCTCCATGGCATCCCGGGCCGCGTCCTCGGACAGGTACACCTCGCACATGTGCCGCCCGTCGGGAGTCGCCGTGTGCTCGACCTCCCACAAGGAGACCTCGCTGCCGTCCGGCAGCAGGAACGCGTGCTCGTACAGCGCGTAACTCAGGCCGACGCGGCCGGCCCTCCCCGGCCGTCCGAACGCCTGCGTGATCTCGTGCGCGGTCGCCGTCGCCAGCAGCGCCGCCGTCTCCGCGCCGGGCCGGTCGGGGTTCTCCGCACGGCGCAGGAGCCTGCGCACGTGGTCCGCCGAGTCGTCGGAGGCGAACATGTGCCGGGGCTCCGGGATCGCCCACAGCCGCATCAGCGCGGGCATCTCGAAGTCCGGCGTGTCCAGAGGCAGCCCGAGCCGCGCCGTGGCGGCCTGCAGCTCCTCCTGGTCGGCGTACACCTCGTGCTGCGGGGCGCCGCCCGGTGTGGGGTTGTGCGCCAGCTCCCACAGCGTGAGCGCCGAACCGTCGGCGAGCAGCCAGGTGTGCCGGTAGGTCTCCCGGTGCAGCCCCGCGCTGTGGTGCGCGGAGTGCAGCGAACTGTCGTGCGCCAGCGCGCAGTCGAGCCGCTGTATCACCTCGTCGGGCAGCTCGAAGGAGTTCAGGGCACGGCCGAGGAGTCGCGCGAGATGCTCCTCCGGAGACTCGGGCGACTCGGCTGGTTCGTACGCTGCGGTCTCGTACGGAACGCTCAAGACATCTCCCGGCGTTGCTGCATGTCACCTTGTGGGTGCATACCGTAGCCCCTCGGTCGGACATCATGTCCGGGAACCGAGAAAACGTGCGCCGGGAAAACGCGCGGGCCGCGCGAAAAGTTCCCGCGCGGCCCGCCGTTCGGTTAAAAGCCGCCGCTCAGGCGGCACTTCCCGCGGTCCAGGCACTCCAGGACATGTTCCACCCGTTGAGGCCGTTGTCCGGGGCCACCGTCGTGTCGGGGGAGTTCTTCACGATCACGACGTCCCCGATGAGCGAGTTGTCGAAGAACCACTTGCCCGTGGTGGCGCCCTGCGCGCCCTGCACGTCCGCGAGGCCGACGCAGCCGTGGCTGGTGCCCTCACGGCCGAAGGGCGGGTTGCCCTTGTTGTACCAGTAGTTGCCGTGGATGAAGGTGCCCGACTGCGTCAGCCGCATCGCGTGCGGCACGTCCGAGATGTCGTACTCCCCGCCGAAGCCGACCGTCGAGCCGTTCATGCGGGTCTGCACGAACTTCTCGGAGATCACCATCTGCCCGTTGTACGTGGTGTGCTGCGCGCTGCCCGCGGAGATCGGCACCGACTTGAGCGTCCTGCCGTCCCGCACCACCGTCATGGTCTGCGTGGTGGCGTCGACCGTGGAGACCTGCGACCGCCCGACGGTGAACGAGACGGTCTTCTTCTGCACCCCGTAGACGCCCTTGGTGCCCTGGACCCCGTCCAGGTCGATCTTCATCGTGACCTTGGAGCCGGCCTTCCAGTACTCCTGGGGCCGGAAGTCCAGTCGCCGGTCCCCGAACCAGTGCCCGACCACCTGCTGGCCGCTGCTGGAGTTGACCGTGATGTGCGACTGCACGGCCTTCTTGTCGGTGATCGACTTGTCGAAGGTGAACGACACCGGCATGCCCACCCCGACCGTCGTGCCGTTGTCCGGCGTGTAGGTGCCGATGAAGCTGTTGGCCGTGGTGACGGTGGTGAAGATGGAGTTGGCCGCCGCGGTACGTCCGTCGGCGTCCTTGGCGGTCGCGGCTATCTGGTACTTCGTCCCGCGCTCGAGCTGCTGCTTCGGCTTCCAGGTGCTGCCGTCCGCCGATATCGCCCCCGGCACGGCCTGCCCCGACCCCGCCACGGTCATCTTCACGTCGGTCAGCTTGCCGTCCTCGACCTTCACGCCGGTCGCGTTGATGGACGCGTCCGTCGAACCGTCCTTGGCCGAGATCGCGATCGTCGCCGTCGACGTCTTGGGGGAGTTCTTGCCTCCCTTGCCGTCGTCGGTGGCGTTGGCGTCGCCGCCGCAGGCGGTCAGGGTGAGGGCGCCGACCATCAGGGCGGCACAGGCCCCCAGTGCGCGCCGCGCTGCAATGTCCGGCGTTGTCACGGGCTGCTCCAGGTTCGTGTGATGTGCGTGATCCGTTCCAGTGCGTGAAGAAAGAGGGTGCGGGCGGCGGGCCGGGTTCCCTCCGTCGCCCGTTGACGCGATCACGTGACAGAACCGGGACAATCCATGGTGGGCCCCCCAGCGCCCGGCCCCCTTTCCCCAGGGCTCCCAACGGGGCGAGCAGCGCACCCCGTTGGCGGTCACACGGCGGGAGTCACACCGCGGGTGTCCCCTTGCATGCCGGGCGCGCCCCACTCCACCCCGCCCCGGCCCCGCGTCCGGAACCCCTCCGCACGCACCACCGCTACCCCCTGCCGTACAACTCCCCGTACGCCGGCCACACTCCTCCCGGCCCCTCGACCGACTCGGCGGCGCGTACGGCCCGCACGATCGCGCGCGTCACGAGATCCGCGCCGGCGGCGAGGATCTCGTTGAGCGCCAAGGGGTGCGCGCCGAGCGGGTGCGTGCCCGTGGCCAGCGCGAACACCGTGTCGCCGTCGTGCAGGAGGTGCACGGGCCGTACGGCCCGTGCGATGCCGTCGTGCGCCGTGCCCGCCAGCTTCTGCGCCTGTGCCTTGGTGAGGTCCGCGTCGGTCGCGACCACCGCCAGCGTGGTGTTGAGCGGCGGCGGCGCGTTGCCGGCGGCGGCCTCGGCGAGCCGGCGCCGGGCGGCCTCGTGCACGTGCTCCTGCGGATACTCCACCCGGCCGTGGAACAGCTCCCCGTACAGCACCCCCGTCGCGGGATCCACCACCGAACCCGCTGCGTTCGCGACCACCAGCGCGGCCACGGTGACGCCCGAGTCGAGCACCGTGCTCGCGGTGCCCACCCCGCCCTTGAGGCCCCCCGCCACAGCGCCGGTGCCGGCGCCCACGCCCCCCTCGGCCACCCGGGCACCGGGCGCGGTCGCCGCCGCGGCCTCCACCGCCGCACGCCCCGTCGCGGCATCCGGCCGTGCACGGAAGTCCCCTCCGCGCCCCAGATCGAAGACGCACGCGGCGGGCACGACCGGCACGACGTGCGCCGGGTCCGTCCCCACCGGTACGCCCCGCCCCTGCTCCTCCAGCCAGGCCATCACGCCGGACGCGGCGTCGAGTCCGTACGCGCTGCCGCCGGTCAGCACGACGGCGTCGACCGTCCGCACCACATTGCGCGGGTCGAGCGCGTCGGTCTCCTTGGTGCCCGGCCCGCCGCCGCGCACGTCCACCGCGGCGACGGCACCGCCCTCGGGAGCGAGGACGACCGTGGTGCCGGTGAGCCAGCCGTCCCCGCCGCGGGTGGCGTGTCCCACCCGCAGCCCGGCGACGTCCGTCAATGCGTCAACTGTCATGGGCGCCAGTCTGGCCCAGCGCGCGATGCCTCCGGTGGCTCAGTCGGCCGGCGCTGCGGCGTTCCGCTCGCGCTCCCGGCCGGCCGTGCGGGCGGTCAGCGCCACCCCGGTCGCCACCGCGGCCGAGGACACGAACCCCGCCGCGAGCACCGCCCAGTCACCCAGGAAGGTGCAGCAGATCACCAGCAGAGCCGTGACGGGCAGCACCATCTGCTGGGCGATGCCGACCTTGAAGTGCCGCGAGTGCAGCGCCCAGACGGTCAGCAGGTACAGAGCAGTCGGCAGTGTCACGGCCGCCGAGGCGGAGAGGGTGGAGATGCGCGCCTTGCCGACCGACTGCTCCACGGCGACCTCCAGGCCCGCGCCGATCGCCGCGGCCGAGGCGAAGATCAGGTAGTGGCCGTAGCCCCAGAGGAACGCCTGCCGGTTGGAGCGCAGGTGGCCGTGAATGGGCACCACGAAGTAGATCCACCAGGCGGAGAAGACGATCAGGAGCCCGCCCGCCGCGATGGGCAGCAACTCGCCGAGCGCGTCATGCTCGTCCACGGCCGACTTCACGGCGACCGTGGCCGCGGCGATCGTCTCGCCGAGCACGATGATGGTGAACAGGCCGTAGCGTTCGGCGATGTGATGCGGATGCCAGGAGGTCGCGTGGGCCTTCTCGGCGAACATCGGGACGCACAGTTCCACGACCGCCATCACGAGGAACACCCAGGGCCGGGCGGGCGCGGGCAGCAGCACCAGCCCGAGCCAGCCGACCAGACACAGCAGCACACCGAAGGCGTACCGGAGCGCCATGGTGCGCTCCGCGCCCGCGGCCGATCTCGCGGCTCTGAGCCACTGCGCGGCCATCGCCAGCCGCATGATCAGGTAACCGAGCCAGACGACCAGGTAGTCGTGGTGCTCGAAGGCCCGCGAGACACCGGCGGCCAGGACCAGGACGCCGGCGATCTGCACCAGGGTGACGACCCGGTAGAGCACGTCGTCGTTGTCGTACGCCGAGGCGAACCAGGTGAAGTTCATCCAGGCCCACCAGATGGCGAAGAACACCATCGCGTAGTTGAGGATCCCGTTGCCCGGGTGCCCTTCGGCGACGGCGTGCACCAGTTGCGTGCCCGCCTGTGCGATCGCCACGACGAAGCACAGGTCGAAGAAGAGTTCCAGCGGGGAGGAGACCCGGTGCGCCTCGTCGCGCCCGCGTGCGGTGAGCCGCCGCAGGTGCCCGGGCGGCCGCGGTGCGCCCGGGGAGGCGGGCGCCGGAGCGGAACTGGACGTCATGTCTCCCAGAACAGCAGAAAACCACCCTGAAATCTTGTGAACGAGTTCACAAGCGATCATGGGTCCATGGTGGGCGCTCCGCCGGCCGCCGGCAGGGGGGCCGTACCCTGGGGGCATGAGCACCGCCCCGGAACCCGAGCCGCGCGATCCGAAGCCCGCGCTGGTCTTCGACGACCCGCTGGACCAGCAGTCCTCGGACGACACCGACCGCGGATGGGGCGAGCGCCCGGCCGGCGACAGCGCCGCCGACCTGAAGCGCTTCCTCGACGAGAAGCCGCCCCACCACCTCTGAGCCGCCCGCGGGAGCGCCGCTAGCGCTCGTCGTGCCCCGCTCCACGCTGGGCGAGCAGCGCGTCGCGGATCTCCTTGAGCACCTCCAGCTCGGACACTTCGATGACCTCCTTCGTGCCCTCCCGCGCCGCCTTGCGGGCCGCCTGCCGGGCCAGGTACTTCGCCATCGGCAGGACCATCAGGAAGTAGACCACCGCCGCGGTGAACACGAAGGTGAGCGTCGCGCCGAGGACGCTGCCCCACAGGATCGGCACCCCGCTCTTGACCGAGCCGTCCGCGCCCACCTGGCACGGAGCCTTCAGGCAGGAGCTGTAGTTGTCCAGGTTCTGCGTGCCTATCGCGCCGACCAGCGGGTTGATGATCCCCTTGACCACCGAGTTGACGATGTTCGTGAAGGCCGCGCCGATGACCACCGCGACTGCCAGATCGACGACGTTGCCGCGCATCAGGAAGGCCTTGAAGCCGTGCCAGACGCTCGGTTCCTTCTTTGCGCTCACCTCGGGGACTCTCCTCGTATGCACAGGGTGTGGAACGAAACGCTCCGCAACCTACGACACGGTACGGCCGGGGTGTCCAGTCCCGTAGCTCGATCGAGGGACTTGACGGCAGGCTGTCGAGATGTTCCAGGGGCTGGTTCAGCACAACGTCACCGCCAGCCGTGCCGTGGCGCTCGCACCGACCAGCCGTGCCGCGGCGGCGCGCGGCACGGACAGCACGACCAGTGCCCCGCTCTCGGCACCGCCCTCCAGCGGCTCCGGCACCCTCGTCACCCGCACCCCGCGCGCGAGCACCCGAGCCCCGCCCCCGGCCGACGGGTCCTCCGCGGCGATGACGTCGACGCGGTCGCCGGCCCGCAGGAGCCGGACCGTGGCGGCGTCGGCGATCCGCACCGGAGCCGTCACCACGTCCACCGCGGTGTGCCGGCGTACCGGATCCGTGACCGGGTGCCCGCGGGCCTGCTCCGCCCGGTGCGGTTCCGCCGCGGTGCGCGGTCCCGCGGCCACCAGCGCGGCGGCCGTCACCGCGAGACCGGCCGCGACGGCCCGCCCGCGATGCCGTACGAGCCGCTGCAGCTGATACCGGCCGCCGCGCACGCGCACCGGAGCGAACTGCGGTACCTCGCAGGTCGCCGGAGCATCCGTGCCCAGCGGACGCGGAATGCGGAGGGCGGGCGGGAAAGGGGAGGAGGAAGGGGCGGGCGGGAGGGAAAGGGCTGAGGGGAGGACCGAGGGGTGGGAAGAAGAGGAGGGGGTCGGGGACGACGAGGGCGAAGGCATCTGAATCACCGCCTGCGACGAGGAATTCGGCTTGCCCTGCCACGATGAGGCCTCGCGCCGAATCCCGCCGGAGCCCGTGGAGCACGGCCGGATTGTGGACAACCCGCCCATCCGAACGGGGAATTCCGCTCGTTGCCCCCGGCGGACTACGGCAGCTCGAACCCCGGGTCCATACCGCCGAGCGCGTTCACGCACAGGCAGTCCCGCGCCTCGGTCTCCGGCAGTGCCGTCACCGCGTCGAACAGCACTCCGCGCATCCGGTCCAGGTTGGCCGCGAACACGCGCATCACCTCCTCGTGGGAGACGCCCTCGCCGGTCTCGGCACCCGCGTCCAGGTCGGTGACCAGGGTCAGCGACGTGTAGCACAGCTCCAGCTCCCGGGCGAGCGCCGCTTCGGGGTGGCCGGTCATGCCCACGACGGACCAGCCCTGCGCCTGGTGCCACAACGATTCGGCACGCGTCGAGAAGCGCGGCCCCTCGACGACGACCAGCGTGCCGCCGTCCACCGGCTCCCAGTCCCGCCCGCGCGCCGCCTTGAGCGCGGCGGACCGCCCGGCGGGGCAGTAGGGGTCGGCCACGGACACGTGCACGACGTTCGGCACGGTGCCGTCGGGCAGCGGCAGCCCGTCGAAGTACGACTGCGCCCGGTGCTTCGTACGGTCGACCAGCTGGTCGGGCACCAGCAGCGTGCCGGGGCCGTACTCGGGACGCAGGCCGCCCACCGCGCACGGACCGAGGACCTGGCGGACCCCGACCGAGCGCAGGGCCCACAGGTTGGCGCGGTAGTTGATGCGGTGCGGCGGCAGATGGTGGCCGCGGCCGTGCCGGGGCAGGAAGGCGACCCGCCGGCCGGCGATCTCGCCGAGGAAGAGGGAGTCGCTGGGCGGCCCGTAGGGGGTCTCCACCTCGACCTCGGTCACGTCGTCGAGGAACGAGTAGAAGCCCGAGCCGCCGATTACGCCGATCTCTGCGTTCGCCATGACCAGCACATTAGCTGGCCGGGGAAGCGCGGGGCAGCCGGTGCCGGAGATACCTCCCGGACATGCCGATGACCCCGCCGTCGCAGGACGGCAGGGTCAGGGGTGAGAGGTCTCAGGCGGCGGAGCTGCTGGCGGAACCCGACGCGGACGAGGACGTCGACGACGAGGAAGAGGTCGACGAGGACGACTTCGACTCGGACGACGAGGAGCTGGACTTCGAGGCCGGGCTGCTGCTCGACGTGGAACCACGCGAGTCGTTGCGGTAGAAGCCGGAGCCCTTGAAGACAATGCCGACCGCGGAGAACACCTTCTTCAGGCGGCCACCGCAGTTGGGGCACTCGGTCAGGGCGTCGTCGGTGAACTTCTGCACCGCCTCGAGGCCCTCGCCGCACTCGGTGCACTGGTACTGGTACGTCGGCACTGTCTTCCTCCTGGCACTCTCACTCGATGAGTGCTAACGACGGTCCATAGTGACGTATTCCCGGGGATCAGTCCACCGTCACCGGCACGCGGTGACCGACGCCACGTGCGACGGTCCGGTTCCGGTGCGGGGCGACCAGCCGCGAGCGCAGCGCCACCAGGGTCACCAGCGCGAGCACCGTGCCCGCCATGGGCACCAGGAATCCCGCGCCGTCCCACAGCCGGTCCTCCAGCTGCCCGGCCACGGTGACGGCGGCCGCCTGGCCGAGCGCGACGGCGCCGGTCAGCCAGGTGAAGGCCTCGGTGCGGGCACCGGCCGGGACCAGGCCCTCGACCAGCGTGTAGCCGGTGATCAGAGCCGGCGCGATGCACATGCCGACCAGCAGGCCGAGGCCGGCGAGCAGCGGCACCGAATGCGCCGTCCACAGGGCGGACGCGATCAGCGCCAGCGCCGTGTAGCCGATGACCAGGCGCCGCTGCGGGGCGGCCTTCCAGGCGATGGCGCCGCAGGCGATGCCGGAGAGCATGTTGCCGGCGGCGAACACGCCGTACAGGACGCCGTTCAGACCGGGCTCGCCGATCGACTCGGTGAACGCCGCCAGCGACACCTGCATGCCGCCGAAGACGGAGCCGATGCCCAGGAACGTCACGACCAGCACGCGCACGCCCGGGACGCGCAGGGCGGACGCGTGCTGCACGCGCGCGTGCCCGCTCTCGTCGCTCACCGGCGGCTGCGTGCCCTTCTGCGCGGCGAACAGCAGGCCGCCGACGAGGGTCAGCGCGGCCTCCGTGACGAGGCCCGCCGCCGGCGTCACGGCGGTGCACAGCGCGGTCGCCAGCAGAGGGCCGAAGACGAAGGTCAGCTCGTCGGTGACCGACTCGAACGCCGCCGCGGTGGTCATCAGGGGCGAGCCCTGCAGCTTCACGCCCCAGCGCGCACGCACCATCGGGCCGACCTGTGGCACCGAGGCACCGGTCGGGACGGCCGCCAGGAACAGCGCCCACAGAGGGGCGTGCGCCAGGGCGAGCGCCGTCAGGGACAGGCCCGCCAGCGTGTGCACCAGGACGCCGGGGATCAGTACGGCGCGCTGGCCGTAGCGGTCGGCGAGGCGACCGCCGTACGGGGCGAACAGCGCCATGGAGACACCGGTGGCGGCCGCGACGGCGCCCGCGGCACCGTAGGAGCCGGTGGTGTGCTGCACGAGCAGCACGATGGAGATCGTGAGCATCGCGAACGGCTGGCGCGCCGCGAAACCGGGGAGCAGGAACGTCCAGGCGCCGCGGGTGCGCAGCAGCTGTCCGTATCCCGGGCGGGACGACGCCGACGGGTTCTCCGCCGGCTCGGTGGTGACCGTGGACTCCACGGCCCGTGCCTTTCTACCGCCTGGTAGCGCGCCCGTGCGGGGGGCGCCGAGAGCTGTCCTCTTGCGCGGAACTGCGGTAGATACCGGTGCCACTGCCAAGGGCGCTCCGGCCGCCATACGGTCGCGCCAGCTCTGCGTCAGGCAGAGTTGGTTCGATCAGGGTGCGCCTTCATCGTACAGGGATCACTGCCGCGCACGGCTGTGAAAACGAGCACCTCGGGCTCCGGTCACCTGGGATTTCGTCGGGTGCGGACCCGGGGAACTCAGCGCGAGTCGCCCGCCCCGTTCGTGCCCAGCCACCCGGCCAGCTTGCCGCCGTGGGCCACCGCGCGCAGGCGCCGTTCCGCCGCGTCGCGGACCGGGTCCGTGGCGACGACCAGCAGCTCGTCCCCCCGCCGCAGCACGGTCGTAGGGAGGGGGACGAACGATTCTTTTTCGCGTACGACGAGGGTGACGGCGGCGCCCGGCGGCATGCGCAGCTCGTTGACCTCCACGCCGTGCATCCGGGAGCCCTCGGGGATCGAGATGGACAGCAGGTGCCCGCGCAGCCGCTCCAGGGGTGCCGACTCGATGCCGAGGTCGGAGGCCTCGCCCTCCTCGCCCAGGCGCAGCTTGCGTGCCAGCCAGGGGAGCGTCGGCCCCTGGACCAGGGTGTAGACGACGACCAGGACGAAGACGATGTTGAAGATGCGGCGACTGCCTGCGACGCCGTTCACCATCGGGATGGTCGCCAGGATGATGGGCACGGCGCCGCGCAGGCCCGCCCACGACATCAGGGTCTGCTCCTGCCACGGCACGCGGAACGGCGCCAGGCTGAGGACCACGCTCATCGGCCGGGCCACCATGGTCAGGACCAGCCCGATGACCAGCGCGGGCCAGACGTCGTCGCCCAGCTCGTGCGGGGTGACCAGCAGGCCGAGCACGACGAACATGCCGATCTGCGCGATCCAGCCGAGCCCCTCGGCGAAGCCGCGCGTGGCGGGCCAGTGGGGCAGCTTGGCGTTGCCGAGCACCATCGAGGCCAGGTAGACGGCCAGGAAGCCGCTGCCGTGCGCCAGGGCGCCGGCGGCGTACGCCGTGACGGCGATGGCCATCACGGCGATCGGGTAGAGGCCGGAGGCGGGCAGGGCCACGTGCCTGAGCCCCCAGGAGCCGAACCAGCCCACCGCCAGCCCCATGGCCGCGCCGATGGCCAGCTCCAGGGCTATCTCGCCCAGCAGCAGGTACCAGTGCTCGACGGGGCCGGCCGTCGAGAAGGCGACGACCAGGATGACCACCGGGGCGTCGTTGAAGCCGGACTCCGCCTCCAGCGTCCCCGTCACGCGCGCGGGGAGGGGAATTCTCCGGAGCACGGAGAAGACCGCCGCCGCGTCCGTGGACGAGACCACCGCGCCGATGATGAGTGCCTGCCGCCATTCCAGTCCGACCAGGTAGTGCGCGCCCGCCGCGGTGACACCCACGCTGGCCGCGACTCCCGCCGTGGCCAGGACGGAGGCGGACGACAGGACCGGCCGGACCTCTTTCCACTTCGTGCCCAGGCCGCCCTCGGCGAGGATCACGACCAGGGCCGCGTATCCCATGACCTGGGTCACTTCGGCGCTGTTGAAGTTGACGTGGCCGATGCCGTCCTGGCCCATCAGGACGCCGATCCCCAGGTAGACGAGCAGGCTGGGGAGCCCGCTGCGGGAGGAGACCCGGACGGCCGCGACGGCGACCAGCAGGACGACGGAGCAGACGAGCAGGAGCTGGTTGAGGTGGTGGACAGTCAGCGGCGGTACCTCCCCTGAGATCTCCGGGTTACTTCGTTACCTTACCTAACTCTTGACGCTTTCTTGACGCTGGCCGGGGCAAGATCGAACGTCCGTACGCGCTTCTTCCCGACTCCGCGTCAAGGGGGACAGGGCCCTGCGCCTATGGTTGCTCCAGCGCTCATTCAAAGTCACAGCCCGACCTGCCGCTCGCGTTAGGACAGCAAGGACAGCGATGCCCCCCAACACCACCGCCACAACGGGTGACACCGCCACAACGGGTGCCACGTCCGTCAAGTCCGGCAGGAAGAAGGGGCGCAAAGCCCGATTGCTCGTGCTGGTGCTGGTCCTGGCGCTCATCGGAGGCCTCGCCTACGGGGCGTACTGGTCGATCAGCACCGTCCGCGCCTCCTTCCCGCAGACCACGGGTTCGATCACGCTGGACGGCCTGTCGGGGCCGGTCGACGTGAAGCGGGACGGCTACGGCATCCCGCAGATCTACGCCTCCTCCGACGAGGACCTGTTCATGGCGCAGGGCTACGTCCAGGCGCAGGACCGGTTCTACGAGATGGACGTGCGCCGTCACATGACCTCGGGCCGCCTGTCGGAGATGTTCGGCAAGGGCCAGGTCGAGAACGACGAGTTCCTGCGCACCCTCGGCTGGGACCGGATCGCCAAGGAGGAGTACGACACCAAGCTGTCGCCCTCCACGAAGAAGTACCTCCAGGCCTACGCCAAGGGGGTCAACGCCTACCTCCAGGGCAAGGGCGGCAAGGACATCTCCCTGGAGTACGCGGCCCTGGGCTTCACCAACGACTACAAGCCGCAGAAGTGGACCCCGGTCGACTCCGTCGCCTGGCTGAAGGCCATGGCCTGGGACCTGCGCGGCAACATGCAGGACGAGATCGACCGCGCCCTGATGACCAGCCGTCTCGGGCCGCAGCAGATCCAGGACCTGTACCCGGCGTACCCCTCCGGCCGGCACAAGCCGATCGTGCAGGAAGGCCAGTACAGCGCGCTGAGCAAGTCCTTCCAGCAGAACGGCGCCACCGGCACCTCCGGGACCACGGGCACGACCGGCGGCTCCACGAGCACCTCTCAGGGCGCGACGAGCACGAGCGGCTCCTCCGTGTCGGGCTCGAACACCTCGGGCCTCACGAGCCAGCTGGCGGGCCTCTACAACGTCCTCGACGACGTCCCCACGGCCGTCGGAGTGAACGGCCAGGGCATCGGCTCCAACTCCTGGGTCGTGTCCGGGAAGTACACCATCACCAAGAAGCCGCTGCTCGCCAACGACCCGCACCTGTCGCCGTCGCTGCCCTCCGTCTGGTACCAGATGGGCCTGCACTGCCGGACCGTCTCCGGCAAGTGCCAGTACGACGTCACCGGCTACACCTTCGCCGGCATGCCCGGTGTGATCATCGGGCATAACGCGAAGATCGCCTGGGGCATGACCAACTCCGGCGTCGACGTCACCGACCTGTACCTGGAGAAGGTGACCGCGAACGGCTACCTGTACGACGGCAAGGTCCGGCCGTTCAAGACCCGCGAGGAGACCATCAAGGTCGCGGGCGGCGCGTCCAAGTCCATCGTCGTCCGCCAGACCCAGGACGGGATGCCGCTGCTGTCCGACCGTGACGACGAACTCGTCCAGGTCGGCAAGAAGGCCGGCGTCAACACCGCCGCCCCCGACCGCGGCGACGGCTACGGCATCGCCCTGAGGTGGACCGCGCTCGACCCGGGCACCTCCATGGACGCCGTGTTCGCCCTCGACAAGGCGTCGAACTGGAGCGACTTCCGGTCGGCGGCCGCCCTGTTCGACGTGCCCTCGCAGAACCTGATCTACGCCGACACCGAGCACATCGGCTACACCCTGCCCGGCAAGATCCCCACGCGCTCCTCCTCCGACGACGGCTCCATCCCGGCGCCGGGCTGGGAGTCGAAGTACAAGTGGACCGGCTTCATCGAGCAGGACGAGCTGCCCTACGAGTACGACCCCGCGCGCGGCTACATCGTCACCGCCAACCAGGCCGTGGTCGACAAGGACAAGTACCCGTACACGCTCACCACCGACTGGGGCTACGGCACCCGCAGCCAGCGCATCACCGACCTGATCGAGTCCAAGATCAAGGACGGCGGCAAGATCTCCACCGACGACATGCGGCAGATGCAGCTGGACAACAGCAGTGAGATCGCCAAGCTGCTCGTGCCCAAGCTGCTGAAGCTCGACCTCGACGACCCGGACGTCCGCCAGGCGCAGAAGCTGCTGGAGGGCTGGGACTACACCCAGGAAGCAGACTCCGCCGCCGCCGCGTACTTCAACGCCGTCTGGCGCAACATCCTCAAGCTCGCCTTCGGCAACAAGCTCCCCAAGGAGCTGCGCGTCAAGGGACAGTGCCTGTGGGTCGACAAGATCGACAGCACCGGCCCGCTGGACGACGACACCAAGGTCCGCGAGTGCGGCCGGCGTGACGCCGACCAGGCGCAGCCGGACGGCGGCGACCGCTGGTTCGAGGTCGTGCGCACCCTGATGGACAAGCCGGACAGCGACTGGTGGAAGACGCCCAAGTCGGGCACCCGGCCGGCCGCGCACAACCGCGACCAGCTCTTCGCCCGCGCCATGATCGACGCCCGCTGGGAGCTGACCGCCAAGCTCGGCAAGGACATCGACACCTGGAGCTGGGGCCGGCTGCACCGCCTGTTCCTGAAGAACCAGACGCTCGGCACCGAGGGCCCGAAGATCCTGCAGTACGTGCTGAACCGCGGCCCCTGGAAGCTCAGCGGCGGTGAGGCCGCCGTGAACGCGAGCGGCTGGAACGCCGCCGGCGGCTACAACGTCGTCTGGGTGCCCTCCATGCGGATGGTCGTCAACCTCGCCGACCTCGACAAGTCCAAGTGGATCAACCTGACCGGCGCCTCCGGGCACGCGTACAGCGCGCACTACACGGACCAGACGGGCAAGTGGGTCAAGGGCGAGCTGCTGCCCTGGTCGTTCTCGGACAAGGCGGTCGACAAGAGCACGAGCGACACGCTCGTCCTCAAGCCGTGAGCCGCTGAGCCACGCCACCCGAACGGCCCCCCACGCGTGCGTGGGGGGCCGTTCCGCTTCGGTCGCGGAGCGGGTGGGACGGGTGGGGCGTACCGGCCCGAGGTCAGCCGCTCGTGAACCGGCGCGCGGCGGAGGGCGTCACCACCGCGTGCACCGGCTTGTCGTGCGCCTCCGCCGGGACCTGCGCGACGACCTCCGTGTCGTACAGCAGCACCACGAGCCGGGAGCGTGCGCCCGCGCGCTCCAGGCGGGCCAGCACGCGGTCGTACGAGCCTCCGCCGCGCCCCAGGCGCATCCCCCGGGCGTCCACCGCGAGCCCGGGCAGCAGGACGACGTCCGCGTCCGTCACGGCATCCGGACCGAGGCGCTCGCCGCAGGGCTCGAACAGGGCCATCTTCCCGCCGTGTTGGACCCGCGCGAGAGAGCCGGGACCGGTGTACTCGCCCCAGTCCAGGTCGTTGTCGGACAGGAGCGCGGGGAGCAGGACGCGCACGCCCCGCGCGCGCAGCGCGTCCAGCAGCGCGAGCGTGCCGGGCTCGCCGCCCACGGAGACGTACGCCGCCACCGTGCGCGCATCCGCCAGCTCGGGCAGCTCCAGGGCGCGCTCGGCCAGCGCGCGGCCCGCCGCGCGGACGTCGTCGCCCGTCAACCTGTTCCTCGCCTCGAGGAACTCCTGCCGCAACGTTCGCTTGTCAGGCTCGCCCGTACGTCCGACGTGTTCCACTGGTCGTTCTCGCCCCTTTTCTTAATGCCGTCATATAAGGGTCAACCAACCGGGAGCCACGGATTCCCATCTAAGGCACCGGATAAGGTTGCGGGCATGACTCAGTCGCACCCCAGGATCAGCAAGGCTGTCATCCCCGCAGCAGGCCTAGGCACCCGGTTCCTGCCGGCCACCAAAGCCACTCCCAAGGAGATGCTGCCGGTCGTTGACAAGCCGGCGATCCAGTACGTGGTCGAGGAGGCCGTGTCGGCGGGGCTCGACGACGTGCTCATGATCACCGGACGCAACAAGCGTCCCCTCGAGGACCACTTCGACCGCAACTACGAGCTGGAGTCGGCACTCGAGAAGAAGGGCGACGCCGAACGGCTCGCGAAGGTGCAGGAGTCCAGCGATCTGGCCACCATGCACTACGTGCGCCAGGGCGACCCCAAGGGGCTCGGCCACGCCGTGCTGTGCGCCGCCCCGCACGTCGGCCACGAGCCTTTCGCCGTCCTCCTCGGCGACGACCTGATCGACCCGCGGGACCCGCTGCTCAAGCGCATGATCGAGGTCCAGGAGCAGTACGGCGGCAGCGTCGTCGCGCTCATGGAGGTCGCACCCGAGCAGATCCACCTCTACGGCTGCGCGGCGGTGGAGACCACCGCCGACGGTGACGTCGTGAAGGTGACCGGCCTGGTCGAGAAGCCGGACCCGGCGGACGCCCCGTCGAACTACGCGATCATCGGCCGCTACGTGCTCGACCCGCACATCTTCGACATACTGCGCAAGACCGAGCCGGGCCGCGGCGGCGAGATCCAGCTCACCGACGCCCTCCAGCAGCTCGCCCAGGACGAGAAGGTCGGCGGGCCGGTGCACGGCGTCGTCTTCAAGGGCCGCCGCTACGACACCGGGGACCGTGGCGACTATCTGCGTGCCATTGTCAGACTCGCGTGCGAACGTGAAGACCTGGGCCCTGACTTCAGGACCTGGCTTCGCAGTTACGTAGCCGAGGAGATGTAACCACGTTGAGCAGCGCCGCGACCCGCCCCGCCGGCCCGGACGACCTGTGGTCGGTGGACGAGCACCTGGACGACATCCTCTCGACCGTCCAGCCCCTCGAACCCATCGAGCTGCAACTCCTCGACGCCCAGGGCTGTGTCCTGGTCGACGACGTCACGGTGCCGGTGTCGCTGCCGCCGTTCGACAACAGCTCCATGGACGGGTACGCGGTGCGCGTCGCGGACGTCGCGGGCGCCAGCGAGGAGTTCCCGGCCGTCCTGGAGGTCGTCGGGGACGTCGCGGCCGGCGCGGCGGACCTGGTGCGGGTCGGCCCCGGCCAGGCCGCCCGCATCATGACCGGCGCCCCGCTCCCGCCGGGCGCCGAGGCCGTCGTGCCCGTCGAGTGGACCGACGGCGGGCTCGGCGAGGGCCCGGTGAGCGGGATGCGGGCGCGCAGCCTGGCCCCCGAGGGCGCCGAGGGGCATGTGCGGGTGCACCGCCCCGCCGAGCCACGCGCGCACGTGCGCGCCAAGGGCAGCGACGTGCGGGCCGGCGAACGCGCCCTGGAGGCCGGGACGATCCTCGGACCGCCGCAGATCGCGCTGCTCGCCGCGGTCGGCCGCGGCACGGTACGCGTGCGACCGCGTCCGCGCGTGGTCGTCCTGTCCACCGGCAGCGAACTCGTCCAGCCCGGCGAGCAACTGGCCACCGGCCAGATCTACGACTCCAACAGCTTCGCCCTCACCGCCGCCGCGCGTGACGCCGGCGCCCTCGCCTACCGGGTGGGCGCCGTCGCCGACGACGCCGAGACCCTGCGCGCCACCATCGAGGACCAGCTCATCCGGGCCGACCTGCTGGTGACCACGGGCGGGGTGAGCGTCGGCGCGTACGACGTCGTCAAGGAGGCGCTGTCGTACGTCGGCGACGCGGACGAGGCGGGCGGCGGCGTCGAGTTCCGCAAGCTCGCCATGCAGCCCGGCAAGCCCCAGGGCTTCGGTTCCATCGGCCCCGAGCACACGCCCCTGCTGGCCCTGCCCGGCAACCCCGTGTCGTCGTACGTCTCCTTCGAGCTGTTCGTCCGCCCCGCCATCCGCGCCCTGATGGGCCTCCCGGACGTCCATCGCCCGCGCGAGCGGGCCGTCCTGAAGGCGGACAAGGCGCTCCGCTCGCCCAAGGGGCGGCGCCAGTTCCTGCGCGGCGCGTACACCGCCGGCGAGGTGGCCCCGGTCGGCGGCGCGGGCTCCCATCTGATCGCCGCGCTGGCGCACGCCGACGCGCTGATCGTCGTCCCCGAGGACGTGGAATCCGTCGAGCCCGGCACCGAGGTGGAGGTCGTGCTGCTCGGCTGACGCGCGCGGGCCCGTTCGCAGGGGGATCCTGGTCCCGAGCGGGTACCGGCTTGGAGGTACCGTGTCGCGCACAACAGGCCCGTGCACCGCACTGCGACGGGCCCGGACCGGGAGCGCCACACACCATGACTGTGCCTTCCCGGGGGGAGACCCCCGGATCCCCTGAGCAGGACCGACTGACACACATCGACGAGGCGGGCGCGGCCCGCATGGTCGACGTGTCAGGGAAGGACGTGACCGCGCGCACCGCCCGCGCGAGCGGCCGCGTCCTCGTCTCGCCCCGCGTGGTCGAGCTGCTGCGCGGAGAGGGGGTGCCCAAGGGTGACGCCCTGGCCACCGCGCGTATCGCGGGCATCATGGGCGCCAAGCGGACCCCGGACCTGATCCCGCTGTGCCACCCGTTGTCGGTGTCCGGTGTGAAACTGGACCTGTCGGTCGCGGACGACGCCGTGGAGATCCGGGCCACCGTGAAGACCACGGACCGCACGGGCGTCGAGATGGAGGCCCTCACCGCGGTGACGGTCGCCGCGCTCACCGTGATCGACATGGTCAAGGCGGTCGACAAGGGAGCGGTCATCACGGACGTGCGGGTGGAGGAGAAGACGGGCGGCAAGTCGGGCGACTGGAGCCGGGCATGACCTACCGTGCTCTGGTGGTCACCGCCTCCAACAGGGCTGCCACGGGTGTCTACGAGGACAAGGGCGGCCCGCTGGTCGCCGACGGCCTGAAGAGGTTCGGGTTCGCCGTCGACGGGCCTCGGGTCGTTCCCGACGGCGACCCCGTCCAGGCGGCGCTGCGCGCGGGCGTCGAGGCCGGGTACGACGTCATCGTCACCACCGGCGGGACGGGCATCTCGCCCACCGACCGCACGCCCGAGGCGACCCGCGCGGTGATCGATCACGAGGTGCCGGGCATCGCGGAGGCCGTCCGGGCGTTCGGACGGGAGAAGGTGCCGACCGCCGCGCTGTCCCGCGGCCTGGCCGGCGTGGCGGGGCGGACCCTGATCGTCAATCTGCCCGGTTCCACGGGCGGGGTGAAGGACGGCCTCGCCGTGCTGGAGCCGCTGCTGGTCCACGCCGTCGACCAGATCCGCGGCGGCGACCACCCCAGACCCGGTAGTGGGGGTGCGAGCTGAACAGCCCTTCCTGGCCCGTCGTGCTGGGGGACGGTGATGTCGTCCTCCGGCCGATAAAACTGCGCGACCAGCGGGTCTGGCGCGAGGTGAACCGGCGCAACCGGGACTGGCTGCGCCCCTGGGAGGCGACCATCCCGCCGCCCACACCGAGCGGACCGATCGTGCACCGGCCGACCTACCGGCAGATGGTCCGGCACCTGCGCTCGGAGGCGGGCGCGGGCCGGATGCTGCCGTTCGTCATCGAGTACCAGGGGCGGCTGGTCGGGCAGTTGACGGTCGCCGGGATCACCTGGGGATCGATGTGCTCGGGGCACATCGGCTACTGGGTGGACGAGGCGGTGGCCGGCCGCGGAGTGATGCCGACGGCCGTCGCGCTCGTGGTGGACCACTGTTTCCGCAGCGTCGGGCTGCACCGCATCGAGGTCTGCATTCGCCCCGAGAACCGGCCGAGCCGACGGGTCGTGGAGAAACTCGGATTCCGCGAGGAGGGGCTGCGGCCGCGTTATCTGCACATCGACGGAGCCTGGCGCGACCACCTGGTCTTCGCGCTCACAGCGGAAGAGGTGCCCGACGGGTTGCTCGCGCGCTGGCGGCGGGCACGCTCTCGGGAGGCGCAGCGTCCGCAGAACACCCCGGGGAATCCCGCCTAGGCCCCGAAATTGAATGTATGTTCGAAATTGATCGACTGCTGACCGTCTCGGGGCATTGAATTCCCGGCTGCGGCGGACCTCTGATCGCATCGGTCGCAAAAAAAGCTGGAAATATCAGCCAGATCGTGCGACACACCGGCCCAATTGGCAGATGGCCTCACGCAAACCCCTCTACGGTGTGAGACGTGAGCAGCAGCGGCCTCATCTACGCAGTCATTGTCGGGGCCTGGGCCGCCTACTTGGTGCCGATGTGGCTCCGTAGGCAGGACGAGCTGAACGAGGCCCGTCCGACGGAACGCTTCAGCACCGCCATCCGGCTGCTGTCCGGACGGGCGGGCATGGAGCGCCGATACGCCAAGGACCTGCGGGCGCGCTCCGCCCAGGAGGGGGAGCCGGACGCCGGTGATCCGGACGCCGTCACCGACTCGGTGGACGTCCGGGCCTTCGCCGTGCCTCCGACCCGCCGTCAGGTTCGTGCGGACGCCGGGCCCGAGGCGCCCTCGAGCGCGGAACCGGCGCACGACCAGGACACCGAACCGACGCCCAAGTCCGTTCCGGCGCCCGGGCGCCACTCCGCCGGCCCGCCCGCGCAGGCGTCCGTGCCCGCGCAGAAGCGCGTGCCGGCCGCACGGCATGCGCCCTCCGCGCAGGCGGCCGCGGCACGGGCCCAGCGCTCGAAGGTGCTCGCGCGCCGTCGGCGCACCACCGTGATGCTCTTCTTCGGCTTCACCCTCGGCGCGATCGTCGCCGCCGTCGGGGGGCTCGCCTTCCTGTGGGTGCCCGGCGTGCCCGCCGTACTGCTCAGCGCCTACATCGCCTACCTGCGCACCCAGGAACGCCGCCGCTTCGCCTACCAGATGGACCGCCGGCGCGCCGAAGCCGCGGCCCAGCGCCTGCGCGAGCGGGAGCGGCAGCCGCGACGGCGCGTGCCCCTCGACCCGGGCGGCGCGGACGAACCGGAGGAGGGACCGGAGACCGACACGGACACCGGTCTGTCCGCGCTCGCCGCGGACCGGCGCGCCCTCGTCGAGCAGACCGACCACGCCGAGTGGGTCGACCAGCAGCGAGAGCGGCAGCGGCGGCCCGGCCATGGAGACAGCTGGGACCCGGTGCCGGTGCCGCTGCCGACGTACGTGACCGCGCCGGTGGCGCCGCGTGCCACGTCCGAGGTGGACCTGGGGGCGCCCGACACCTGGAGTTCGGCGCGTTCCAGCTCCGTCGCTCCGGAGCATGAGGCCGGTCACGCACCCGAGGCGGAGGCGGAGGCGGAAACGCCCGCGTCCGGGGACAAGCCGGCGGGCGGCCGCAGCGACGCGCGCCGTGCGGCCTCCGCCCGCCGGGCCCGTGAGCGCGGACGCACCCCGCTCTTCGACCAGTACGAGGACGGCGACCGGCCGCGCGCGGCCAACGAGTGACGGCGGTCACGCGACGGGAAGCCCGCCCCTGACCAGTCCGGGAACGGATTTCCAAGCACCCGGATGGGGATGCTAGAGTTTCACTCGTTGCAAGGGCCTGTGGCGCAGTCCGGTAGCGCACCTCGTTCGCATCGAGGGGGCCAGGGGTTCAAATCCCCTCAGGTCCACGCATCATGAAGCCCCGGTCGGCAGTAGCCGACCGGGGCTTCAGCACGTCTACAGCCGCTTGGCGAAACAGCGGCTGTCCTCGTAGTGGCGGTAGTAGCCGAACTTGGTGCACGGCTCGTAGCCGCTGGAGGTGTACAGCGCGATGGCCTCCGGCTGCTTGGTGCCCGTCTCCAGGACCATGCGGACGCGGCCGGCCGTGCGGGCGTCCTCCTCCAGGGCCGCGAGCATGCGGCGCGCCAGGCCCCGGCCGCGCATCTCCTCGATCACGAACATGCGCTTGAGTTCGGCGTCGCCGTTCTCGTTGCCCTCGTCGTTGCGGTCCTGGCTGCGCCAGCCGCCGGTGGCGACCGGGCGGTCGTACCCGTCGTACGCGATCAGGTAGACGCCCTGGGGCGGGGTGAAGTCCGCGGGGTCGAGCGACGTCGCGTCGCCGCCGTCGCCGTAGCGCAGGTGGTACTCGGCCTGGACCTCGTCGTTGAGCTTGACGGCGTCAGGGTGATCGAAACGAACCGGGCGTATATTCATGCTGGGCATCGTACTTCTATGCAGGCGATGGGTCTCGGGCTTTGATGGCCTCGACCAGTGTGCCGGTATCGTGCCCTGGTGCTGACTGTGACCTCGGTGAATGTGAACGGGCTGCGGGCCGCCGCCAAGAAGGGCTTCGTGGAGTGGCTCGACGGGACCTGCGCGGACGTCGTCTGCCTGCAGGAGGTGCGCGCCGAGCCGCACCAGCTGCCCGAGGGGGTACGGCAGCCCGACGGCTGGCACGTCGTGCACGCCCCGGCCGCCGCCAAGGGCCGCGCGGGTGTCTCCCTCTACACGCGACGCGAGCCCGACCGGGTCCGGGTCGGGTTCGGCTCGGCCGAGTTCGACGGCAGCGGGCGCTACGTCGAGGCCGATCTGCCCGGTGTGACGGTCGCCTCCCTCTATCTGCCCTCCGGTGAGGTCGGCACCGAGCGGCAGGACGAGAAGGTCCGCTTCATGGGCGAGTTCCTCGTCCACCTCAAGGAGCTGCGCGAACGGGCCGCCGCCGACGGCCGCGAGGTGGTCGTCTGCGGCGACTGGAACATCGCCCACCAGCAGGCCGACCTCAAGAACTGGCGCGGCAACACCAAGAACTCCGGCTTCCTGCCCGAGGAGCGGGAGTGGCTGGGGCGGGTCTTCGACGCGGCGGACGGCGGGTACGTCGACGTCGTCCGCGCCCTGCACCCGGACGTCGACGGGCCGTACACCTGGTGGTCGTACCGGGGGCGGGCCTTCGACAACGACACGGGATGGCGCATCGACTACCACGCCGCCACCCCCGGCCTGGCCGCCAGGGCCGTGAAGGGCCTCGTCGAGCGGGCGGCCACGCACGCCGAGCGCTGGTCCGACCATGCGCCGGTGACCGTCGTCTACGGCGCGTAGGCCGGTCCGCGGGAGCGGGTGGCGCTCAGTCGCCCGTGTCCTTGCTGTCCTTGCTGAGCCGCCGGTCCAGGGCCAGGGAGAGTTCCGCCTCCACGACGCTGCGGGCCAGGGGGCGCATGCGCTGCAGGTCCTCCTCGGGGGCGTGGCGCAGGATCAGGGCGGCGAAGAGTTCGGCCAGGGAGTCGGCGTGCTCGCGGACGCGGGCGGCGGCAGCGAGGACCTCCGCGAGCGGGATGCCCTCGCGGACCAGCGCGGAGGAGACGTCCAGCAGGCGGCGGCTGATGTGGACGATCTCGTCGCCGTCGGTGCCGACGTAGCCGAGGTCCATGGCGGCGGCGAGGTTCTCGGGGGTGACCTCACCCTCGAAGCGGGCGGCGAGTTCCTCGGGGGTGAGGCGGACCGGTTCCTCCTCGGTGGGAGTGCCGACGCCCAGGAGGTCGGCGACGTCGCGGCCGTGGTCGAAGGCCTCGGCCAGTTCCGCTATGCCGTTCAGCGTGTGGCCGCGCTCCAGCAGGGCGGCGATGGTGCGCAGGCGCGCCAGGTGGTGGTCGTCGTACCAGGCGATGCGGCCCTCGCGGCGGGGCGGCGGGAGCAGCTTGCGCTCGCGGTAGAAGCGCAGCGTGCGCACGGTGATGCCGGCCAGCCGGGCCAGCTCCTCCATGCGGTACTCGCGCCGGGCCTCCGGGTGATCTGCGTCCTCTGCCACGCCCGCAGCCTATGTTGTACCGCCGGTAACTTCCTTCCCCCGACCCCTACCGCTCGGTACGGGGCTGCTCTACAGTCCCATTGCGCCAGTGTTCACTGGCAGAGTCCAAGGCGATGCGTGGAGGCTTCGGGATGGCCGAGCACGAGCATGTACGGGTGGCGGTGATCGGGTCCGGGTTCGGCGGGCTGGGGGCCGCCGTGCGGCTGCGCCGGGAGGGGATCACCGACTTCGTCGTCCTGGAGCGGGCCGACAGCGTCGGCGGCACATGGCGGGACAACAGTTACCCCGGGTGCGCCTGTGACGTCCCCTCCCACCTGTACTCCTTCTCCTTCGCACCCAACCCGCAGTGGCCGCGGACCTTCTCCGGGCAGCGGCACATCCGCGCCTACCTGGAGCACGTCACCGACCTCTTCGGCCTGCGTCCGCACATCCGCTTCGACTCCGAGGTCAAGCTGATGACGTGGGACGCCGAGAACCTGCGCTGGCACATCGAGACGGCGCGCGGTTCCCTGACCGCCGACGTCGTCGTCTCGGCGACGGGCCCGCTGTCCGACCCGAAGATCCCCGAGATCCCGGGGCTGGAGTCCTTCCCGGGCAAGGTGTTCCACTCGGCCCGCTGGGACCACGACTACGACCTGCGCGGCAAGCGCGTCGCCATGGTCGGCACCGGCGCCTCCGCCATCCAGATCGTGCCCGCCATCCAGCCGCAGGTCGGCCGCCTCACCCTCTTCCAGCGCACCCCGCCGTGGGTGATGCCGCGCGTCGACCGCGCCATCAGCGGCGCCGAGCGGTGGCTGCACCGGTCGGTGCCCTTCACCACCCAGCTGCGCCGCGGGCTGCTGTGGGGCATCCGGGAACTGCAGGTGCAGGCGTTCACCAAGCACCCCGAGGAACTCGGCCTCGTCGAACAGCTCGCCAGGCGCAACATGGCCCGCGCCGTCAAGGACCCGGCCCTGCGCGCCAAGCTCACCCCCGACTACCGCATCGGCTGCAAGCGGATCCTGCTGTCCAGCGCGTACTACCCGGCCCTCACCCGGCCCAACGTGGACGTCGTCGCCAGCGGGCTCAGCGAGATCCGCGGTTCGACGGTCGTCGCGGCCGACGGCACCGAGACCGAGGTAGACGCCATCATCTTCGGTACGGGCTTCCACGTCACGGACATGCCCATCGCCGAGCGGGTGGTCGGCACGGACGGCAGCACGCTCGCGGAGTCCTGGAAGAACGGCATGCAGGCGCTGCGCGGCGCCTCGGCCGCCGGCTTCCCGAACTGGATGACGATCATCGGGCCCAACACCGGCCTCGGGAACTCCTCCATGATCCTCATGATCGAGTCCCAGCTGAACTACATGGCCGACTATCTGCGGCAACTGGACGTCCTCGGCGGCCGTGTGGCCCTCGATGCCCGGCCCACGGCCGTCGAGGACTGGAACCACCGGGTGCAGGAGCGCATGAAGCGGACCGTGTGGAACACCGGCGGCTGCACCAGCTGGTACCTGGACGCGAGCGGCCGCAACACCACCATCTGGCCCGGTACGACGACCGAGTTCCGGCGCGCGACCCGGCGGGTGGACCTGGGGGAGTACGCGGTCGTCCGCACGGCCGGGGAGCAGCCGAGGGCCGCGGCCGCGGACAAGCCGGCCGTCGCCGAGAACGGGGACGGGGCGCCCGCAGGGAAGCAGACGGCGGCCGTCGGCAAGCAGAAGAAGGCCGCGGTCTCCGGCGAGCGGACGGCGGTCGCCGAGAAGCAGAGCGAGGGCGCCGCGTGAGCCGGCTCGCCGCCGTGGCCGGCGGCCCGTACGCCCCGCCCGTCCCGGACCGCGCACTCACCGTCGTCTCCGCCGACGGCGCGCGGTTGCACGTCGAGGTGCATGGTCCCAAGGACGCGCCCCCTGTCGTCCTGTCCCACGGCTGGACCTGCTCGACCGCCTTCTGGGCGGCGCAGATACGGGACCTGGCCGCCGACCACCGGGTGATCACCTACGACCAGCGAGGGCACGGACGCAGTCCCGCGAGCCCGGCGTGCACCACCGAGGCGCTGGCGGACGACCTCGAAGCGGTGCTCGCGGAGACGCTCGAGCGCGGGGAGAAGGCGCTGATCGTCGGCCACTCCATGGGCGGCATGACCGTCATGGCCGCCGCCACGCGGCCCCGTCTGCGCGAACACGCCGCCGCCGTCCTGCTGTGCAGCACCGGCAGTTCGCGGCTGGTGGCGCAGGCGCGCGTGGTGCCCTTGCGGGCCGGCCGCGTGCGCACCTGGATCACCGGGCGCGTTCTCGGTTCGCGCGCCCCCCTCGGACCGGTCACGCCGGTCGCGAAGAGCATCCTCAAGTACGCCACCATGGGCGCCGGTTCGGCCCCGCACATGGTCGAGGCGTGCGCCCGGATCGTGCACGCCTGCCCGCGCGCCGTGCGCCACGCCTGGGCCGCCGTGCTGGAGGCGCTCGATCTCGAGCACGGCGTACGGCAGTTGCACGCGCCCACCGCCGTGCTGCACGGCGCGTCCGACCGGCTCACGCCCCCCGTGCACGCCCGTTCGCTGGTGGCCGCGCTGCCCCGGTGCGTCGGCCTCACCGAGCTGCCCGGCGTCGGCCACATGACCCCGATCGAGGCTCCCGAGCCGGTCATCCGCACGATCCGGGAACTCGTCACCACATACGTCACGGGGGCCGGCCCCGAGCACGGTTCCACCCCCGCGCAGATCAAGGAGGGCGCATGAGCAGGGTCAGCCTCGAGGGACAGGTCGCGGTCGTCACCGGAGCGGCGCGCGGCGTCGGTGAGCTGCTGGCGCGCAAGCTCTCCGCGCGCGGCGCGAAGGTGGCGCTGGTCGGGCTGGAGGAGGAGGCGCTCAAGGAGGTCTCCGGGCGCCTGCACAGCGAGAGCGCGTACTGGTACGCCGACGTCACCGACCACGAGGCCATGGGCCGGGTGGCGCAGGAGGTGAAGGCGCGGTTCGGGAAGGTCGACATCGTGGTCGCCAACGCCGGTGTGGCGACGGGCGGTCCGTTCGCCGACTCCGATCCGCAGGCCTGGCGCCGCGTGATCGAGGTGAACCTGATCGGTTCGGCGGTGACCGCCCGCGCGTTCCTGCCGGTGCTGGTGGAGAGCCGCGGCTATCTGCTCCAGATCGCCTCGCTCGCCGCGATCACCCCGGCGCCGATGATGACGGCGTACTGCGCGTCCAAGTCGGGCGTGGAGGCGTACGCGCACAGTCTGCGCGCCGAGGTCGGCTACCAGGGCGTGCGCGTCGGGGTCGCGTACCTGTCCTGGACCGACACCGACATGGTGCGCGGCGCCGACCAGGACGACGTCATGCGCGAACTGCGGCAGCGGCTGCCGTGGCCGTCGAACAAGACGTACCCGCTGGGCCCCGCCGTGGACCGGCTCGTCGCCGGGATCGAGCGGCGCTCGGCGCACGTGTACGGGCAGTGGTGGCTGCGCGGCATGCAGGGCATGCGCGGGTACCTCCCGGCGCTCATCGGGACGGTCGGCCAGCGCGAGATGAAGCGGTTCGCGCCCCGGCTGCAGGGGATGCGCTCCGGGCTCGTCGGCGCAGGTGGGGCGGCCGACGAAGCGGCGCGCACTACGCACCGTGACTGATCCACATGCGCTCCGTGTTCCCCCGTGTGAATCTGGTCGAGGCCCCATCAAGGGGCCGGATCCCCACCTCACTCACCACAGGAGTGAACCCACATGGGTATGAAGGACCAGTTCCAGGACAAGGCCAACGAGCGGCAGGACCAGGCCAAGGACAAGCTCGGCCAGTCGCGTGAGCGTGCCGGCCAGCGAGGCCAGCAGCCGCAGCGCGGTCAGCAGCAGCCGCAGCGCGGTCAGCAGCCGCAGCACGGTCAGCAGCCGCCGCGTGGCCAGCAGCCGCAGTCCGAGCGCGGTCGCCAGAACATGCGCGACATCGAGGACACGGAGCGGGAGATGGACGACCGCTTCGACCGCGACTACGACGCCTAGTCGCCGCGCTCGGCTTCAGCCGGTTGTGCGTGGGGCGCCCTTCCTGTGCGGAGGGCGCCCTGCGTTCGTTGCACGCGGTTCCCCGCGCCCCTTGCGAGGGCCGCTCACTGCCGTGGTGGCAGCTTGGGGCGGGAGCGGTTCGGGACGTCGCTGTGGTCCGGGGGGATGGCGGCGGGGTTGGACTCCAGCAGGTCGAGGGCGAGTTGGACGGCGTCGTCCAGCTGGGCGTGGCGGCCCTCCGCCCAGTCGAGGGGCGTGCGCAGGATCTCCAGGTCGGGGGCGACGCCGTGGTTCTCCACGGACCAGCCGTAGGCGTCGAACCAGGCCGCGTTCATCGGCACCGTGATGACCGTGCCGTCGCCCAGGCGGTGCCGGCCGGTCATGCCGACCACGCCGCCCCAGGTGCGCTGGCCGACGACCGGGCCGAGCCTCAGCAGCTTGAAGGCGGCGGTGATCATGTCGCCGTCCGAGGAGGTCGCCTCGTCGGCGAGGGCGACCACCGGGCCTCGCGGCGCGTTCGAGGTGTACGACACCGGTTGCGCGTCCCTGGTCAGATCCCAGCCCAGGATCGTCCGGGTCAGCTTCTCGATGACCAGTTCGCTGATGTGCCCGCCCGCGTTGCCGCGGACGTCCACGATCAGCGCGGGCCGGGACACCTCCATGCGCAGGTCGCGGTTGAACTGGGCCCAGCCGGAGCCGCCCATGTCGGGGATGTGCAGATAGCCGCACTTGCCGCCGCTCAACTCCCGCACCACCTCACGGCGTTTGGCCACCCAGTCGTGGTAGCGCAGGGGGCGTTCGTCGATGAGCGGGACGACGGCGACGCGCCGGGGATGCCCGGCCTCGCCCTCCGCCGGGGTGAACGTCAGCTCCACGGTCGTGCCGCCCGTGCCGGCGAGCAGGGGACAGGGGCCGGTGACCGGGTCGACGGGGCGGCCGTCCACGTGGGTCAGTACGGCGCCGTCGCGGATGCCCGTGCCGGCCAGCGGTGAGCGGGCCTTGGAGTCGGAGGACTCGCCGGGCAGGATGCGCCGGACCGTCCAGCCGCCGTCGCGGTGGACGAAGTTGGCGCCGAGGAGGCCCTGCCAGCGCTGGTAGTGGGGCGGGCCCTCGTTGCGGCGGGCGGCGGTGACGTAGGCGTGGGAGGTGCCCAGTTCGCCCAGGACCTCGCGGAGCAGGTCGGCGAACTCGTCCGGGGAGGCCACCCGTTCGACCAGCGGCCGGTACTGGTCGAGCACCGCGTCCCAGTCGATGCCGCACATGCCCGGGTCCCAGAAGTAGGCGCGGATGAGGCGTCCGGCCTCGGCGTAGGCCTGGCGCCACTCCGCGGGCGGGTCGACCATGTGCAGGATGCGGCGCAGGTCGATCCAGACGGTCGTGTCGCCGTCGCCGGGCTCGGTCGAGGGCACGGCCCGCAGGTCGCCCTCGTCGACGACGACCAGCCGGGTGCCGTCGCCGCTGACCGCGAACCAGTCGAGGTGGCCGACGAGTTCGGACTTCTTGGCCTTGCTGATGTTGAAGTACTCGAGGGTCGGGCGGCCGGTGGTGTCGTCCGGGCTGGCGAAGGTCTCGCCGAGCGCGCCGGAGATCGGCCAGCGCAGCCAGACCAGTCCGCCGCCGGCGACCGGGTACAGCGAGGAGTACTTGGAGGCGATGACCGGGAACGGGGTGACCCTGCTCGCCAGGCCCTCCATCTCGACGGTCACCGTGCCGCCCTCGCCGGTCTCCTCGTCCTCGAGCGGGTCGAGGCCGCCGGCGGCGGGCCGGCCCTCGGGGTTCAGGGCGAAGGGGGACGGGGTCGCCGAGGAGAGCGGGACGAGATAGGGGCGGCAGCCGAGCGGGAAGGACAGATCGCCGGTGTGCACGTCGTACACCGGATCGAAGCCGCGCCAGGACAGAAACGCCAGGTAGCGGCCGTCTCGGGTGAAGACGGGGCTCTCGTCCTCGAAGCGGCCGTTCGTCACGTCGACGATCATCCGGTCCTTGATGCGGGCCAGCTTGATCTGCCGCAGGGAGCGTCCGATGCCCGGATGCGACCAGGTGAGCCAGGATCCGTCGGGCGAGAAGGCGAGATCACGAACGGGCCCGTTGACAGAGCGGATCAACTCCCTGACGACACCCCCCGCCGCCCCACCCGCTTCGCCCGACCCCGCTGAGCCGGCCGAGTCAGCTGAGTCGCCCGATCCCACCGAGGCACCCGGGGCACCCGCGCCGGCCGAGCTGCCTGGTCCGTCCGGTCCCGCCGAGTCGGCTGAGCTGCGCAGGCTGTCCGAGCCGCCCGAGTCGCCTGGTCCCGCCGTGTCCGCTGGGCTGCCCGACCGCGCTGGGCTGCCCGATCCCACGGATCCCACCGAGCCGCCCGGGGCATCTGAGCTGCCTGGTCCGCCTGGTCCCGCCGAGTCCGCTGGGCCGGCCGACCCCGCCGCCCTGGTCGAACCGGCCGAGTCGGCTGAGCTGCGCAGGCTGTCCGAGCCGCCCGATCCCCCTGACCCGGCCGAACCCTCCGATCCGTTGGCGCCCGTGTCGCCCGAGCCCGCCGATCCGTCGGCGACCTCCGTGTGCCCATAGCCGCCCGACCCGCCCGAGCCCCGGGAGCCCTCCGCGTTCCCCGAGCCCTCCCGGCCTCCTCCGATCCCCGAGCCCTCCCCGCCTCCTCCGACCCGCTGGGCCTCCTCGACGCCTCCGACGCCCTCGACGTCTGTCGTCTCTCCGCCCGACCCCTCCGTCTCTCCGCCCAGCCCCTCCGCCTCGTAGCCCGCCCCCTCCGTCTCCCCGTTCTCCTCCTCCGTCACGTCGATCAGGAGCAGGCGGCCGTCGTGGGAGGCGATGGCCAGGCGTTCGCCGAGTGGGTCGGAGGTCAGCTCGAGGACGCGGCCCAGGTCGCCGGAGGCGAGCCTGCGCGGTGCACGGTCGCCGGTGGCGCGCGGCAGCTGGGCGATCTCGACGGCGTCCTCGCCCTCGGCGTCCGTCACGTACGCGACCTGCCCGGTCGAGCCCAGCATCTCCGGCAGCCGTACCCGGACGCCGGGCGTGTCGCTGAGCGTACGGGCCGGGCCGTCGCGGTGGGTGAGCCAGTACAGGCTGCCGCGGACCACGACGGCGCTGGCCCGGCCCGTCTCGTCCACGGAGATGCCGTCCACGTTCTGCGCGGCCGGCACCGGGTACCTGCGGCGGCCGGTGGCCGGTCCGGCGAGCCGGATGTCGAGCCTGCGCGGTACGCCGGCCGGCGAGAGGTCGTCCACCAGCCACAGGTCGCCCGCGCACTGGTAGACCACGCGCGTGCCGTCGGTGGAGGCGTTCCGCGCGTAGAAGGCGTCGTGGTCGGTGTGGCGGCGCAGGTCGGTGCCGTCGTACGCGCAGGAGTAGAGGTTCCCGACGCCCTCGTGGTCGGAGAGGAAGGCGATCCGGCCGCCGACGAACATGGGGCAGGCCAGATGGCCGCCGATGTCCGGCAGGAGGCGCTGCCCGTGCAGCCAGAGCCGACCCATGGCGCCGCCGCGGTAACGCTTCCAGGAGGCCGGCTCGTGCGGCGGGGTGCCGGTGAGCAGCAGGGTCCTGCGCTCGCCGTCGAGGTCGGCGACCTGGATGTCGGCGACCGGGCCCCAGGGCAGGCGTCCGCCCGGGTCGCCGTCGGTGGGGACCTTGTAGGCCCAGGTGAAGTACGAGAAGGGCTGCCCGTGGGAGGCCACGGCCAGGATGTCGCCCTCCGGGTTCCACCCGCACACCTGCGTGTCCGCACTGCCCCAGTACGTCAGCTGCCGTGCGGGCCCGCCGTCCACGCCGACGAGGTGGATCTCGGGGACCAGGCTGCGCCAGGTGGTGTAGGCGATCCGGCGGCCGTCGGGCGAGAAGCGGGGATGGCCGGCCTTCGTGCGGTCCACCGTGAGCCGCCAGGCGCGGCCCGGGGCGTCGAGGGGCGCCAGCCAGAGGTCGTCCTCGGCCACGAAGCACAGCAGGTCGCCGTTGAGGTGGGGAAGGCGCAGATAGCTCACCTCCCCATGCTTTTCCGGGCGAAGGGCACCAGCAACTTGAGCTTATGAAAACCCGACAGGCGTGACCCAGCGCACGTACGAAACGGTTTCGTTTCGCAGGCTCTCAGGGTATCTTCAGAGATGTAAGAAGCAGGAAGTTCCGGAGCGGGAAGGTGACTGGCATGACCGAGGTCGTCGCAACGGCGCGTCGCAGTCGGATCACGCCCGAGCGCGAGGCCGAGTTGTACGAGGCAGTGCTCGACCTGCTCCGGGAAGTCGGCTACGACGCCCTCACCATGGACGCCGTGGCCTCCCGCACCCGGTCCAGCAAGGCCACGCTCTACCGCCAGTGGGGCGGCAAGGCCGAGCTGGTGGCGAAGGCGGTGCGGCACGACAAACCAGGCACCTCCGCCGACGAGATCGACACCGGGTCGCTCAGGGGTGATCTGCACGCGCTCACGCTGCGTGCGGACGACTGCAAGATGGAGCAGAACTCCGCGCTGATGCGGGGTCTGGCCATGGCGATCCACTCCAGCCCGGACCTCCTGCGGGCGTTCCGGGACCACCTCATCGAACCGGAGATGGCGGAGTTCCGTCGTGTGCTGCAACGGGCGATCGACCGGGGGGAGATCCGTGCGGACAACCCCGCGATCGGCTACGTGATGCACATGATGATCGGTGGGTTCGCCGCCCGTACGCTGATCGACGAGCAGCCGCCGACGCAGGCCTTCCTCCTTTCCTACATCGACGCCGTGGTCCTCCCCGCCCTCGGCGTCCCCACCACCTGATGCACCCGATCCACCTGATCGGTCACTGATCCCTCTCCCCAGCAAGCCCACCACCTGACGTCACCGCTCACGTCGTCGGGCTGATCGCCCCTGCCCAGCTGAACCCAACGACTGACCGGGAGTACGCCTCCGTGGCCACGTTCCTCTACAAACTCGGCCGGCTCGCCTTCCGGCGACGGCACTTCGTCGCCCTCATATGGGTCGCGCTGCTCACCCTCGCCGGGGTGGGCGCCGCGTCCGCGCCGACCGCCGGCAACACGTCCTTCTCCATCCCCGGTACCGAGGCCCAGAAGGCCTTCGACCTGCTGGAACAGCGCTTCCCCGGAATGAGCGCCGACGGCGCCACCGCACGGGTCGTCTTCAAGGCCCCCGGCGGCGAGAAGATGACGGACGCCGGCAACAAGGCGACCGTCGAGAAGACCGTCAAGGAACTGGGGAGCGGTTCCGAGGTCGCCTCCGTCGCCGACCCCTACACCGGGCACGCCGTCAGCAAGAACGGCACCGTCGCCTACGCCTCGGTGAAGTACAAGGTCTCCGGCATGGAGCTGGAGGACTCCTCCCGCGACGCGCTGAAGGAGGCCGCCCAGGACGCGCGGGACGCGGGCCTGACCGTCGAGATCGGCGGTGACGCGCTGACCGCGACACCCGAGACCGGTTCCAGCGAGATCATCGGCATCGCGGTCGCCGCGGTCGTCCTCGTCATCACCTTCGGCTCCCTGCTCGCGGCCGGATTCCCGCTGCTGACCGCGATCATCGGCGTCGGCATCGGTGTCTCCACGATCACCGCGCTCGCCAGCGCCCTGGACCTGGGCACCACCACCTCCACCCTGGCCTCGATGATCGGCCTCGCCGTCGGCATCGACTACGCCCTCTTCATCGTCTCCCGCTACCGCGCCGAACTCGCCGAGGGCCGCGAACGCGAGGAGGCGGCCGGCCGCGCCGTCGGCACGGCGGGCTCGGCGGTGGTCTTCGCCGGCCTCACCGTCGTCATCGCCCTGGTCGGCCTGTCCGTGGTGAACATCCCGATGCTGACCAAGATGGGTGTGGCCGCCGCGGGCACCGTCGCCATCGCGGTCCTCATCGCCCTCACCCTGATCCCGGCGCTGCTCGGCTACGCGGGCCGCAAGATCAAGCCGACCGGTGAGAAGAGCAAGCTGCTCGGCGGCGGCCGTACGCCCAAGAAGCCGGCCCGCCCCAACATGGGCACCCGCTGGGCGAGCTTCGTGGTCCGGCGCCCCGTCGCCGTCCTGCTGCTCGGCGTGCTCGGTCTCGGCGCGGCGGCGGTTCCCGCCGCCTCCCTCGAACTCGGTCTCCCCGACGACGGCTCCCAGCCGGTCTCGACCACCCAGCGCCGCGCCTACGACCTGCTCTCCGAGGGCTTCGGACCGGGCTTCAACGGCCCGCTCATGGTCGTCGTCGACGCCAAGGGCAGCGACGACCCGAAGGCCGCCTTCACCAAGGTCGGCGACGAGATCAGGGGCCTGAAGAACGTCGTCACGGTCAGCCCGGCCGCGCCCAACAAGGCCGGCGACACCGCGACGATCACCGTCGTCCCGAAGTCCAAGCCGTCCTCGAAGACGACCGAGGACCTGGTGCACGCCATCCGTGACAAGGGCACGGACATCGCCGCGAAGACCGACGCCGAGGTCCTGGTCACCGGTTCGACGGCGATGAACATCGACGTCTCGCAGAAGCTGAACGACGCCCTGCTGCCCTACCTCGCCCTGGTCGTCGGCCTGGCCTTCCTGCTGCTGATCGTGGTCTTCCGCTCGATCCTCGTCCCGCTGAAGGCGGCCCTCGGCTTCCTGCTCAGCGTGATGGCGGCCCTCGGCGCCGTGGTCGCGGTCTTCCAGTGGGGCTGGCTGTCGGGTCTGATGAACGTCGAGCAGACCGGCCCGGTCATGTCGATGATGCCGATCTTCATGGTGGGCGTCGTCTTCGGCCTCGCGATGGACTACGAGGTCTTCCTCGTGACCCGGATGCGGGAGGCGTACGTCCACGGCGAGAAGCCCCACCAGGCGGTGGTCACCGGCTTCAGGCACGGCGCCCGGGTCGTGACCGCGGCCGCCGTCATCATGATCGCCGTCTTCTCCGGCTTCATCGGCTCCAGCGAGTCGATGGTCAAGATGATCGGCTTCGGCCTCGCGATCGCCGTGTTCTTCGACGCGTTCCTCGTCCGCATGGCCATCGTGCCGGCGGTGCTCGCCCTGCTGGGCAAGCGCGCCTGGTGGCTGCCGAAGTGGCTGGACCGCGCGCTGCCCAACGTCGACGTCGAGGGCGAGGGCCTGCGCGCCCACGCGGACCGCAAGGACGCCGACCCCGACGAGGAGCGGGAGCTGGTACGCGCCTGACGTACCGCTCGTGAAAGACGGCCGGTGAGGGTGCCCGTGGGGACGGGGCTGCACTCTCACCGGCCTTTCGCGTACCGCCCGGCACCGGCACCCGGCACGGGCGGCGAAATCCCCGTGAATGCGGCCCGGGCGATGCCGTAGCGTGCCCTTCATGACGACGACAGCCGCCACGGACGCCGAAGAGTTCGGGGCCCACCCCCGGTTCGCCGAAGCGCTGCGGGCGCTCGGGCTGGACGATCTGCTCTCGCGCACCCGGCGGTTCCCGGAAGCCACCCGGACCGCCGCCGAGGCCGCCGCGGCGGTCGGGTGCGAACTGAGCCAGATCTGCAAGTCGCTGATCTTCGCCGCGGACGGCGTGCCGGTGCTGGTCCTGATGGACGGGGCCTCGCGCGTGGACGTGGAACGGGTGCGGCAGGAGCTGGGCGCCGGGAAGGTCACCCGGGCCGACGCCGGGGTCGTCCGCGAAACCACCGGGTACGCCATCGGCGGTGTGCCCCCCTTCGGGCACCGCACGCGCACGCGGGTCCTCGCCGACCGTTCACTGCTCGCGCACGACCTGGTGTGGGCGGCGGCCGGCACGCCGTACACCGTCTTCCCGATCGGGCCGAAGGAACTCGTCGGCCACGCGGGCGCCACCCTGGTGGACGTACGCGAGCAGAAGGTGTGACGCCCCTCGTCGCGGCGGCCGTCCTGCTGGCCGCCGTCACCCACGCCGCCTGGAACGCCATCGCGCACCGGATCACCGACAAGCTGGTCGGCTTCGCCCTCATCTCCGGCGGCGGACTGCTGATCGGGCTCGCGACGGTGCCGTTCGTGGCGTTCCCGGCCGGGCCCGCCTGGCCGTTCCTGCTGGCCTCGGCGGCCGTGCACATCGCCTACTACGCCCTGTTGATGACCTCCTTCCGGCTGGGTGACTTCGGGCAGGCGTACCCCCTCGCGCGCGGGAGCGCGCCGCTCGTCGTCACCGTCCTCGCCGCCGTCTTCGCGCACGAGGTCCCCGGTGCCTGGGCGACGGCCGGCATCGCCGTGTCCTGCCTGGGCCTCACCGGTGTCAGCCTGTGGGGGCTGCGCGGCAGCCGGCCCGACTGGGCGGCCGTCGGCGCGGCACTGGCGACCGGGCTGACGATCGCCGCGTACACGGTGATCGACGGCCTGGGCGTCCGCGCCGCGCACTCGCCGCTCGGGTACATCGCCTGGCTCATGGCCGTCCAGGGGGTCGTCGTTCCCGCCTGCCTCTACGCACGCGCGCGTGGCGACACCGTCCGGCTGCTCCGCCCGTACGCCGCCCTCGGCCTCCTCGGTGCCGCCCTGTCCGTCGGCGCGTACGCTCTGGTCCTGTGGGCGCAGACACGTGCCGCACTCGCCCCCGTCGCCGCCCTGCGCGAGTCGTCCATCCTCGTCGGCGCGGCCATCGGCGCCCTGCTCTTCAAGGAGCGCTTCGGAGCGCCCAGGATCGCGGCGGCGGGCCTGCTGGTCGTGGGGATCGGGCTGATGCTGCACGCTGGGTAGCGTCGGACCACTGGGCAGCAAGCCGGACGACAGGGAGCCGTCAATGACCGACAAGCCGACCGTCAGTGTCCTGGGCACCGGCATCATGGGGGCGGCGATGGCCCGCAACCTGTGCCGTGCCGGACTCGACGTCCGCGCCTGGAACCGCACCCGCGAGAAGGCCGAGCCGCTGGCCGCCGACGGCGCCCGGGTCACCGGCACCCCCGCCGAGGCCGTCGAGGGCGCGGACGTCGTCCTGACCATGCTCTACGACGGCAACACCGTCCTGGAGGTCATGCGCGAGGCCGCCCCGGCGCTGCGTCCCGGCGTGGTGTGGGCGCAGTGCACCACCGCCGGGACCGACCTGATCACCGACCTGGCCGCGTTCGCCCGCGACCACGGGCTCGTCTTCTACGACGCCCCCGTCCTCGGCACCCGCCAGCCCGCCGAGGCGGGCCGGCTGACCGTGCTGGCCGCCGGACCCGAGGAGGGCCGGGAGACGGTCGCGCCGGTCTTCGACGCGGTGGGCGCCAAGACCGTGTGGACCGGGGACGACGGGGGCGCGGGCAGCGCCAGCCGGCTCAAGCTGGTCGCCAACAGCTGGGTCCTCGCGGCCACCGCCGCGGCCGGCGAGGTACTGGCCCTCGCCAAGGCCCTCGGGGTCGACCCGCGGGACTTCTTCGACCTCATCGAGGGCGGCCCGCTCGACATGGGCTACCTGCGTGCCAAGGCGGCGCTGGTGCTCGAGGGCAAGCTGACCCCGGCGTCGTTCGCGGTGGCCACCGCGGAGAAGGACGCCCGGCTCATCGTCGAGGCGGGCGAACGGGAGGGCGTACGGCTCGACGTCGCCACCGCGACCGCCGAACGGCTCGCCCGCGCCGCCGCCCAGGGCCACGCGGACGAGGACATGGCCGCCGCGTACTTCGCCAGCTTCGAGCAGACGTCGACATGACGGGCCGGGGTGCCCGGGCGCACCCTGGAAGCAGCGGTTTACGGAGGTGGTCGACATGATGCACACCGCTGTGGGATGGCACATCGAGCTGGAGTTCGAGGAGGACGACCAGCACACGCGCGCGGCGGCCCTGGTGCGTCTGCCCGACGGCACCGAGGTACGGGCGCACGGCCGCGCCAGCCGGCACCGCGTCGACGCCAACCAGCCCCGGGTCGGCGAGGAGATAGCCGGCGCCCGTGCCCTCAACGAACTGGCCATGCAACTGCTGACCAAGGCCCACGGGGAGATCGACTCGGAGTCCGGCCGGACCTCGCACCCGATCCACGTGTGACGCGGAGGCGCTGGGCGCGATGGCACGGGGGACGGCGCACGCTCTAGGTGCGTGCCGCGGACGCACGCCCCGAGCGCGTGCCGTCACGCACCTCGCGGCCCTCCCCCGGCCCCGCTCCCCTGCGCGAGCGCCGAGCGCAGCGCCCGTACCAGTGCCTGTGCCCTCGGGTCCGCCGTCACGCTCTTGCGGAAGCCGTTGGTGACGTAACCGAAGGCGATGCCCGTCTCCGGGTCGGCGAACGCGAGGGCGCCGCCCCGGCCAGGGTGGCCGAAGGAGCCGGGGGAGAGCAGCGGGGACGCGCTGCCGTGCAGCATGTGGCCGAGACCGAAGCGGGTGCCGACGACGAGGACCCGGTCCGGCCCGGCGGACTGCTCGGCGCGGGCCAGTTCCACGGTCTGCGGGGTGAACAGGCGGGTTCCGCCGTCCACCTCACCGATGAGCGAGGCGTAGAAGCGGGCCAGTCCGTCGGCCGTGGCGATGCCGTTGGAGGCGGGCAGGGCGGCGGCGCGGTAGGCGGGGGCGTTCTCGTCCGGCAGCGGGGTGATCGCGGCGAACGCGCGGCGGGTCAGGGAGTCCGGGTCGGCATAGGCCTCGGCGACCGCGCGCTTGGGGCGGGTCCGCAGGCTGCCCGCGGCCTCAGGTGCCTCGACGGGGCCGACGCGCCCCACGCGCGCGTGCTGCGCTTCCGGCAGGCCGAGCCACAGGTCCGCGCCGACGGGCCCGGCGATCTCGTCCGCGATCCACTCGCCCGCCGGGCGGCCGGTGACGCGCCGGAGCAGTTCGCCGGTGAGCCAGCTGTAGGTCTGGGCGTGGTAGCCATGGTCCGTTCCCGGCTCCCACACCGGCGCCTGCGCGGCGACGGCCGCCGCACCGAGGTCGGGGTCGGCGGCCTCCTTCGGGGTCAGCGGACGGTCGAGCACGGGCACGCCCGCCCGGTGCGCGAGCAGGTGCCGTACGCGCGTGTGCTCCTTGCCGGCCGCCTTGTACTCCGGCCAGTACGTGCCGACCGGGGCATCCAGGTCCAGCTCGCCGCGCTGGTGCAGGAGCAGCAGCGCGCCCGCGGCGACGCCCTTGGTCGCGGAGCGCACGATCTGTGCGGTCCCGGGTTCCCAGGGGGAGTCGCCGTCCACGTCCTTGGTACCGGCCCACAGGTGCACGATCCGGTGTCCGTCGCGGTACACGGCGACGCCCGCTCCGCGCTCCCCGAGCAGCTCGAAGTTCGCTGCGAACGCCTCCCTGACCGGCTCGAAGCCCTCGGCCACAGTGCCGTTCACGTCCACGCCCGCCGTCCCTTCCCTCGCCTGCGACAGTGGGTGCAACAGCGGCTGCGTGCCTGCGATTCCTCGGCGGGATCAGCCCAGCAGAATCGTTACGTCTATGTTGCCGCGCGTGGCGTTGGAGTAGGGGCACACCTCGTGGGCGGCATCCACCAGCTTCTCGGCGAGCTGCCGGTCCAGTACCGGCAGCGAGACGCTGAGGGCGACCGCGAGGCCGTAGCCCTGGTGCCTGTTCGGGCCGATGCCGACCTTCGCGGCCACCGTGGAACCGGTCAGGTCGTAGCCCGCGCGGTTGCCGACCAGGATCAGGGCGTTGTGGAAGCAGGAGCTGTACCCGGCCGCGAAGAGCTGCTCGGGGTTGGTGCCGTTGCCGTCCCCGCCCAGCTCCAAAGGCATCGCGACCTTCAGCTCGATCCGGCCGTCCTGGCTGGTGACGTACCCGTCGCGGCCGCCGTGCGCGGTGGCCTCGGCGACGTACATGATCTTCGTCGGGCGGGTGTCGACAGCGGTGTCGACCGCGGTGCTGTCCATCATGATCGGCCTCCCCCAGAACAAGTGGCGCACAAATACATCGTGCACAAGGTACTGGCTGGTAGGTCTGCGGGGCACCAGGGGGGTGGCAACCGCGGGTAACGCGGGATGAGCGGGACCGCGGCCGGATCAGTGCCGGCGGGCCGCCGCGTCGGCGCGCTCGGTGAGTCTCCACAGCTCCTCGCGCAACCGCGCGATCTCCGGCGCGCCGAGTCCCGTCGTCGTGAGCAGCGCGTCGGGTACGCGCGCCGCGCGTTCCCTGAGTTCCTCCCCGCGCCCGGTGCACGCGACGAGCACCGAGCGCTCGTCGCCCGCCGCGCGCTCCCTGCGCACCAGACCCGCCCCCTCCAGCCGCTTCAGCAACGGCGAGACGGTGCCGTAGTCCAGGCGGAGGGCGCCCGCCAGCTCCTTCACGCTGGTCTCGCCGCGCTCCCACAGCACCAGCAGCACGAGGTACTGCGGGTAGGTGAGCCCCAGGTCGTCGAGGAGCGGACGGTACGCGGCGGTCACGGCGCGCTGTGCCGCGTACAGCGCGAAGCACAGCTGGTCGTCCAGCAGCAGCGAGCCCTCGACGGCGGGATCCTCGTTCGTCACGCGCCCATTGTCACGGACTTCGGGTCGAACCCGAAGGGCAGCTCCAGGCGGTGCGCCCGCATCAGCTCGTCGTCGGAGAGCAGCGCGCCGGTCGGGCCGTCCGCCGCGATCGCGCCGTCGCTCAGGATCAGGGAGCGCGGGCACAGCTCCAGGGCGTACGGCAGATCGTGCGTGACCATGAGGACCGTGACGTCCAGCGAGCGCAGGATGTCGGCGAGTTCGCGCCGGGAGGCCGGGTCGAGGTTGGACGACGGTTCGTCCAGGACCAGGATCTCCGGTTCCATGGCGAGCACGGTGGCCACCGCGACCCGCCGGCGCTGGCCGAAGGACAGGTGGTGCGGCGGCCGGTCGGCGAAGTCCTGCATGCCGACCCGCTCCAGGGCCGTGCGCACCCGTTCCTCCAGCGCGGTGCCCTTCATCCCGGCGGCGGCCGGCCCGAACGCCACGTCCTCGCGCACGGTCGGCATGAACAGCTGGTCGTCCGGGTCCTGGAAGACGATGCCGACCTTCTGCCGGACGGCGGCCATGTGCTGCTTGCCGACGGGCAGCCCGGCCACGGTCACCGTGCCGGTGCCACCGCCGAGGATGCCGTTCAGGTGCAGCACCAGGGTCGTCTTGCCGGCACCGTTCGGGCCGAGCAGCGCGACCCGCTCGCCGCGCGCGAGGGAGAAGTCGACGCCGAACAGGGCCTGGTGGCCGTCCGGGTAGGCGAAGGCGAGGCCGGAGACCTCCAGAGAGGCAGGTGTAGTCACAGGACCCATCCCAGCAGACAGACGGCGAGGGCGGCGAAGGGGAGCGTGAGGGCGTACGACCACTGCGCCCGGGACGCGGTCACCTCGTCGATGACCGGCATCGAGCCGGCGTACCCCCGGCTGACCATGGCCAGGTGCACGCGTTCCCCGCGCTCGTAGGAGCGGATGAACAGTGCGCCGGCGGACTTGGCGAGCACGCCCCAGTGACGCACGCCCTTCGCCTCGAAGCCGCGCGACTCACGGGCGATCCGCATCCGGCGCATCTCGTCGGTGATGACATCGCCGTAGCGGATCATGAAGGAGGCGATCTGCACGAGCAGCGGCGGCAGCCTCAGCCGCTGGAGTCCGAGCAGCAGTTCGCGCAGTTCCGTGGTGGCGGCGAGCAGCACGGAGGCGGCGACGCCGAGGGTGCCCTTGGCGAGCACGTTCCAGGCGCCCCACAGGCCGTTCACGCTCAGCGAGAGCCCGAGGACGTCCACCCGCTCACCCTCCGCCACGAACGGCATGAGCACCGCGAACGCGACGAACGGCACCTCGATCAGCAGCCGCTTGAGCAGGAAACCGGCGGGCACGCGCGCGTGGTACGCGACGCACGCGAGCAGGGCGGCGTACACCCCGAACGCCCACATCGCCTCGCGCGGGGTCGACACCACGACCACCACGAACAGGAAGGTGGCCGCCAGCTTGGTGTGCGGCGGCAGGCCGTGCACGGGCGAGTGCCCGTGCCGGTAGAGCCGGTGCGCGTGTCCCGCGCCCATGTCAGGCGCCGGTGCCCGCGGTCGAGGCGGGCGAGACGTCCGCGCCGCGGCGCCGGCGCACCGCCCAGAACACCGCGCTGCCGGCCACGACGGTGACACCGACGCCGATCACGCCGGCGAGGCCGCCGGACAGCCGGGCGTCGGAGACGTCCTTGACGCCGTAGTCGGCGAGCGGGGAGTCGGCCGCCGCGTGGTCCTCGGTCTTCTTGTCGATCCCCTTGTCGTGCGCGACCTTCTCCAGGCCGTCGGGGTCGGCGGAGGCGTAGAAGCTGACGAACCCGGCGAGGACGAGGGAGGTGACGAGGCCGGTCACCCACAGCGTGCGCCGCGAGGTGCGCGCGGCCACGGGCGCCGTGGGCGCCGGGGCGTCCACCAGTTCGCCGTTCACGCGCAGCCGGAGCCGCTGCTGCAGGCCGCGCGCGCCGTGCACGAGGTCCGGGCGTACGGCGATGACGGCGCCGACGGTGAGCGCGGTGATGACCGCCTCGCCGATGCCGATCAGCACGTGCACGCCGATCATCGCGGTCGCGACCTTGCCGATGGCGACGTCGGTGGTGCCGCCGACCGCGTAGATCAGAGTGAAGGCGACGGCGGCGGCCGGCACCGACACCAGCGCGGCGACGAAGGAGGCGACGGTGACCGAGCGCCGCTTGCGGGGCAGTACGGCGAGCAGCCCGCGGAAGGCGGCGTAGGAGACGACCGTGGTGACGATCGCCATGTCGGTGACGTTCACGCCGAGGGCGGTCAGCCCGCCGTCGGCGAACAGCACACCCTGCATGAGCAGTACGACCGACACGCACAACACACCTGTGCAGGGGCCGACGAGTATCGCGGCCAGCGCACCACCCAGAAGGTGGCCGCTTGTTCCGGCCGCGACGGGGAAGTTGAGCATCTGTACGGCGAAGATGAACGCAGCCACCAGACCGGCGAGCGGGGCCGTCCGCTCGTCGAGTTCGCGGCGGGCACCGCGCAGGCTCACCGCGAGGGCGCCGGCGGCGACCACTCCGGTGACCGCTGAGGTGGGGGCGTCGATGAATCCGTCAGGTACATGCACCAGATGATTTTAGGCCCTTGTTGCGAACCTTTTGCAAGAGAGACGGAGTCTCGTCTCTCGTCGGGGCGGGAACCGGAAAGTGTGCGACTCTTGATGGAAAGCGGATGCACAGCTTTCGCATAGGTCACAGTGCGTGAGAGGGCGGTCCGATGTCTGTAGTCGAACAGTACGCGCGCGCTCATATCGTCACGGACGAGGAGGACCCGGGGGCCGTACCCGTAGTGCTGCGCTACGACCCCGACTCCGATCCCCGGTCGGTCCGGGTCGGCCTTCCCGGGCCGCACGAGTGGACCTTCTCCCGAGCGCTCCTCGAGCAGGGACTGAGGACGCCGGCCGAGAGCGGTGACGTCCGGGTGTGGCCGTGCGGGCGCGTGCAGGCCGTCGTGGAGTTCCACACCGACAACGGTGTCGAGGTGGTGCAGTTCGAGTCGAAGACCCTGGTCAGATTTCTGCGCCGGACCTACGTCGCCGAGCCCGTGGGCAGCTGATCAGCCGCCCGCCCGCAGCAGGGTCGCCACGATCGGGCCGGCCGTGTCACCGCCGTGGCCGCCCGCCTGGACCACGCCCGCGGCGGCGAGATCGCCCCGGTAGGCGGTGAACCAGCCGTTGGGCTTCTTCTGCCCGTCGACCTCCGCCGACCCGGTCTTCGCGCCGTAGTCCGGACCGAGCCCGGACATGGCCTCTGCGGCGGTGCCGTAGGCGGCCGTGTACCGCATCAGCTCGCGCAGCTGGGACAGCGTCCCGGCCGACAGGGTGCGCGACGCGGTGGCCAGCGTGCGGTGGTCCACGGACGGGGACACCAGGTACGGCTGGTGGAAGGTGCCCGACTTCACGGTGGCCGCCACGGACGCCATGTTGAGCGGGTTCATGCGCACCGCGCCCTGCCCGATCAGCGAGGCGGCCATCTGCGCCGCCGACTGGACCGGCACGGAGCCGTCGAAGGTGGGCACGCCGATCGCCCAGTTGTTCATGGACAGACCGAAGACCTGCTGCGCCTGCTTGGTCAGGTCGTCGTTCTTCAGCTTCTTCGCCTGGCTGATGAAGGCGGTGTTGCAGGAGCGGGCGAAGCTCGCCTTGAACGTGCCGCCCTTGATCTCGAAGTCGTCGTCGTTGTGGAACTTCCAGCCGCCGTAGGTGAACGTCTTGGGGCAGGGGTGCTCCTTGTCCGCCTCCGCCAGACCCTTGTCGATCAGCAGCGACGAGGTGATGACCTTCATCGTGGAGCCGGGCGCGAGGGAGCCCTGGAAGGCGGTGTTGAACCCGTGCCCGCTGTTGGCGACCGCGAGGATCTCGCCGGTCGAGGGCCGCAGGGCGACCACCGAGGCGCGGGCCCGCTTGTCGACCTGCCGCTCGGCCGCCGCCTGCAGGGCCGGGCTCAGCGTCGTCCTCACCGTGCCCGGTGTGCCCTTGCTCAGCTCCACGAGCGTCTTGTCGGACAGCTTGGCCGCCTTGGCCGCCTTGCCCCGCACCACGCGCAGCTCGACGCCCGCCTTGCCGCCCGCCTTCTTGCCGTACTTCTCCCGCAGGCCGTCCAGCACCGTGCCCAGGGAGGGGTACTTGGCGGCCGTCAGCTCACCACCGTCGCGGTCCAGTGCCGTGACGGGCGGGGTGCCGGACTCACCGGTGACGAGCGTGTCGCCGTCCCTGAGGTCCGGGTGGACGACGGAGGAGTGCCAGTCGACCAGCGGCTTGCCGTCGCTCCGGCGCCGCACGACGGTGAGCGAACTGTCGTAGGCGAGCGGCTTGCTGAGGCTCTGGTACGCCACGGTCGCCTTCACGGAGAACGGCACCTTGGCACCCGTCGCCGTCGCGGCGGTGAGCGTGACGCCCTTGAGGTGGGCGTTCTTGGCGTTGCCGGTGAGCAGTGCGGCGGCGGCGGAGGGGTCGTCGGTGGCGGCCGCCGCCTCGGCGGTCCTGCCCTGCTGCCAGGCGGTGAGGAAGCGCGCCGAGGCCGTGCGGACCTCGGCCGTGCTGAGCGGGCCGGTCTTGACGGCCTTGTGGTGGGCCTCGGACGTCCGCTCGTCGGCCGCGGCGCCCGCGCCGTACAGCGCGTAGACGCCGAACCCGGCGCCGCCGACGACCACGGCGATCATCCCGCCGAGCACGGCGGGACTGGTCTTCCGTCGCTCGGCGACGCGCCTTCTCTTGCCCACTGCCTCAGTTCCTCCGCGACTTCCCCAGGCTCCCCGTAGCCCTCACAATCCCCAACGACGACCCTCACCCTAAGGTCCCCGGCTCGGCGGGTGATCTCAGCCCGCGTTCCGTAGCACGCTTGCGACAATCGGACCGGCCGCGTCGATGCCGTGGCCGCCGTCCTGGACCATCGCGGCCGCCGCCACGTCATCGCGGTAACCGGTGAACCAGCTGTCCGACCTGGCGTTCCCGTCTACCTCCGCCGAGCCGGTCTTCGCCCCGATGTCCCCCCTCATCCGGGCCATCACGCCGGCCGCGGTGCCGCTGCGGGCGGTGCGGTTCATCATGGCGCGCAGCTGTGCGACCGTGCTCGACGACAGCCCACGCGCGCGTGCGGGTTCGCGGCCGTCCAGGGCGAGCGGGACGAGCACCGGCTGCCGGAAGGTGCCGGTCATCGCGGTCGCCGTCACGGACGCCATGTTCAGCGGGCTCATCTGGACCTGGCCCTGGCCGATCAGGCCGGCCGCCTTGTCGGAGCCGCCCGCCGCGGGCACCCGGCCGTCGAAGGACGGCACGCCGATCTGCCAGTTGTTCCGCCCGAGCCCGAACCGCTCCTCGGCCTCCTTGGTGAGGGTGTCCTCCTTCACCTCGTCCGCGAACTTCACGAACGCCGTGTTGCAGGAACGGGCGAAGCTGTCGGAGAGGGTGGCGTGGTCGTCGGGCTTCAGGTCCTTGAGGTTGTGGAACGTCTGACTCATCGAGACGGCGGAGGGCGGGCAGGGCGCCGGGCCGTTCGCGGTGGTCCTGCCGTTGTCGATGAGGGTCGCCGCGCTGATGATCTTCATGGTGGATCCGGGGGCGCGTTCGCCGAGCAGGGCCGCGTCGAAGCCGTCGCCGCGGTGGTTGGCGACGGCCAGGATCTCGCCGGTGCTCGGCTTGACGGCCACGACGGACGCGTCGGTGTACTTGCGCACGGCCGTCTCGGCCGCCGCCTGCGCGCTCGCGCTGAGCGTCGTACGGAGCTTGCCGGGTCTGCCCTTGGCGAGCGTGAGCAGGGGGGTGTCGGCCTGGCCGGTGCCGTCCGTGTCCTCATGGCGTATGGCCAGCTCCACACCGGCCTCGCCGCCCGCCTTGTCGCCGTAGCGCTTGCGCAGCTCGTCCAGGACGGGACCGAGGGAGGGGTACTTCTCCTTCGTCAGCACGGTGTCGTCGCGGTCCACGGCCTCGATCGGCGGGGCCGCCGACTCGCCGGTGACGAGGGTGTCCCCCTTGCGGAGGCGGGGATGGACGACGGACGGCTGCCAGTCGACCAGCGGGCGGTGCGAGGTCTCGCCGCGTACGACGGTCAGACTGCTCCGGTAGGCGAGCGGCCGGGACGCGCCGCCGTACGACACCGTTGCCTTGACCGTGAAAGGCACGGTGGTGCCGGTGGCGGTGCCGGCCGTGACGTGCACCTCGGTGATGTGCGCGTCGTCGCCGTAGGCGGTCAGCAACCGGCCCGCCTCCTGCGGGTAGTTCGTGTACGACGCCGCGGTCGCCGCGTCGCCCTTCTCCCAGGCGGCGAAGAACTTCGCCGTGGTGTCCTTCACCTCGTCCGTGCCGGGCGGCCCGGACTTCACGGTCGCGGTGCCACCGGATCCCCCGTCGCCGTTCAGCGCCGACAGGATGTTGTAGGCGCCGTAACCGGCCCCGCCCAGCATCGCCGCGCACACGCCGCCTATGACCGCGCCCTTGACTCCGTTGCGCATCGCGCGCATCCCTCCCCGTTTCCCCGTTCCCCGTCGAGCACCTGCCGCGTCACCGTTTCCTGAACGCGTTCAAAAGCAGGATGCGGAAGCACTGTAAGCGGTTACGGGGCCCCTGGGGCGGGAGTTGTCGAAACCGTGACTCAGGTCCGGGGTCCGGCCGCATCGCGTGTCCGACCGCGGCGGTCGTCGTCCTGGTGCGTGTGTCTGGCCGCCGGGCAGCCGAACCAGTGCACGGTGCCGTTCTCGGAGGTGTAGCCCAGGCACCTGATGGTGGTGTCGTGCTGAGTCTCGGTCCGGTCGACACCTCCATTCAGGTTGTCCGTTTTGTAGTGGACCTTCTCCAGGGTGTCGATCTCCACGGTGTACCAGCGGCGCTTGGTGGTCGGGATGCTGCAGTGGTGTCCGGTCACGTCGCGGCTGGGCCCCAGGCTCCATATGGCGCGTTCGGCGCGGTCGCAGTGCGCGCTGTCGGCGGCGCCGGCAGTGCCGGCCCCGGTGCCGAGCAGGGCCGACACGCTCGCGGCGACCGCCGCGGTGGCGCCGAACAGGCGCTTCAGAGTGGGATTCATCGATCGGTCCTCCTGTGGGCCGTGATGACGTTCCGGAGTCGTCACGTCACTTTGAGATGATGTTCACACTCATCGGCGTGTCCGGCCTGGCAGCCGGCGGCGCAGTCCCCCGACCCGGTGAAGTCGGTGAGGCGAATGCAGCCGGCCGCGGTCCCGTCCCCGGCCCGCCCCGGAGCGAACTCGGTTCGCGCCGGTTCATGCCGGGTTAGTCCACCTGCGGGATGTGGCTGCGTCGATCACCGGGCGATGCGGATTCCGGTGTTTCGATCGGGCCAGGAGGCATATGACATGGCTGACGAACGACAGCATGACTCCCGATCCCCACTCACACCCTCCCGGCGCCGGGTGCTGGTAGCGGCCGCCCTCGCACCCGTGCTCAGCGCTGCGCCGGCCCGGGCCGGCGCCCTCTCCGCCCGGCGGGAGGACCACGCCCTGGTCGAACCGGTGGCGACCAAGCTCGCGGACTGGGCACGCGTGGGCGCGGCACTCGGCCGACCTGGTGACATGAAGCGATTCATGTACCACACGGCCTTTCCGCGCCGGGACCTCAAGGTCTATTCCCGCGGCATTCTGATCGATCCCGCGCTCGCCCTGGGCACGCACGTGTCCTTCGTCCGGTACGCAGACCACAGCACGCTCCTGATGGGCGACGTCGTGGTCGCCGAACGCGAACTACAGCACCTGTGCGACGCCCTGCAGCAGCACGGGATCATGCAGACCGCCATCCACAAGCACCTGCTCGCCCACGAGCCGGCCGTCTGGTGGGTGCATGTGCACGCGCACGGTCACGACCCGGTGGCCGTCGCCCGCGGCCTGCGCGCCGCACTCGACTGCACCGCTACCCCACCCGCCGAGCCCGCCACTTCTTCACCACCCGTCGACCTGGACACCGCCGCCATCGACGCCGCGATGGGCGTCAAGGGCACCACTGACGGCAAGATCTACAAGAGCGTCTACGTCCGTCGTGAGACCGTCGCCGACGGCCATATGGTGCTGCCGCCAGGACTGGGCTCCACCACCTCCGTCAACTTCCAGCCGACCGGTGGCGGAAGGGCCGCCATCAGCGGCGACCTGGTCGTGATCGCCCGCGAAGTCCAGCCCGCCCTCACGGCCCTGCGACGCGGTGGCATCGAACTCGTCGAGCTGCACCACCACAACCTCGATGACGAACCACGCCTGTTCTTCGTCCACTACTGGGCCGTCGGCGACGCGGTCAGGCTCGCCAAAGCCGTTCGCAGGGCCGTGGACACCACCAACGTCGTACCGATGACCGGAGGAGTCGGCTCATGACCGCGGACAACGAGGCTCTCAGCTGCCCGTTCGACTTCAGCGAAGCCCTGGATTTCGACCCCACGTTCGCGTCCCTGATGCAGCGCGGATCTCCCGCGCGCATCCGGCTTCCCTACGGCGGCGCGGACGCCTGGCTGATCACAGGCTTCGACGCCGTCAAGCAGGTGACCACCGACCAGCGGTTCAGCAGGGCGGGCATCATCGGCCAGGACTACCCCCGGATGACGCCGGAGCCCATCGTCTCACCGGAATCGATCAACGTGATGGACCCGCCGCACAGCAGCCGCGTCCGTCATCTGGCCTCGCAGGCCTTCACGCAGCAGCAGGTCGACGGGATGCGGCACCGGATCGTCCAGCTCGCGGACCGACTGCTGGACGACATGGAGAAACAGGGACCACCGGCGGACGTGGTCGAGTACCTGTCCGACAAGCTCCCCCAGCATGCCGTCCTGGACCTCCTGGGTATCGAACGGCAGGAGTGGCCCTGGGTCCAGGACTCCGTGCACCAACTGCTGGTCGTGGGTGCGGAGAACAAGGAGGCCGCCACGAAGGCCAAGGCGGACCTGGCGGGTTACTTCGCCGAGCTGGTCGCCCAACGCCGGAAGTCACCCGGCCCGGACCTCATCAGCGCGATGGCCGCGGCGCAGGAAGGCGACGAACAGCTCGAGGACAGGGAACTGGCGGTCATGACGCTGACGCTGGCGCTCAGCGGCCAGGACACGGCGACCTGCCAGATCAGCAACATCGTCTACCTGCTCCTGACCCGTCCCGAGCTGTTGCAGCACCTCAGGAGCCGGCCCGAAGCCCTGACCGACGTCCTGCACGAGATGCTCCGCTGCATCCCGTTCCGCAAGGGGGTCGGGATCCCCCGGGTCGCTCTCGAGGACGTGGAGCTGGACGGTGCGCACATCCGGGCGGGCGACTTCGTTCACGTGTCGTACCTGACGGCCAACCGCGACCCGGAGCGCTACCCGGACCCGCACGTCATCGACCTCGACCGGCACAGCGCTCCGCACATGACCTTCGGCTGGGGCGGCCACCGATGCATCGCGGTGCCTTTGGCCATGGCGGAACTTGAAGTGGCCATCGGCCGGCTGGTGGAGAGATTCCCGCGTCTGCAGCTCGCGGTGCCGCCGGAGGAGGTGCGCTGGGACACGAAGACGATCAGACGGTTCCCGCTGGAATTGCCGGTCACCTGGTAGAGGCAGCGCAGCGCGACAGCGCATCACCTCGCGCGGCCGACGCCGACACGACAACGAACGACCGTCAGGGCGCGACGGAGTCCGCCGCGCCCTGACGGCGTCCGCCGGGCTAGACCCACGTATCCAGCCACATCCGCGACCGCCAGGAGTCGATCGGGAGGGCCTGGCCCGTGTAGAGGGGCCAGAAGTAGATGAAGTTCCAGGCGATCAGCAGGACCAGCACCCCCGCCGCCGAGGCGCCGATCACCCGGCGGGTGTCGCCGGAACCCGGCGGGCCGACGATCGCGCCGATCATCATCGCCACCGCCAGGCACAGGAACGGCAGGAAGACGACCGCGTAGAAGAGGAAGATCGTCCGCTCCTGGTACAGGAACCAGGGGAGGTAGCCCGCCGCGATGCCGCAGGCGATCGCGCCGGCCCGCCAGTCGCGGCGGAACGCCCAGCGCCACAGCACGTACAGGATCGCGAAGCAGGCCGCCCACCACAGCAGCGGTGTGCCGATGGCCAGCACCTCCCGGGCGCACTTCTGGCCGGCGTCCGCGGGGCAGCCGTCGGTGCCCGGGGAGGGGGACTCGTAGAAGTACGACACCGGGCGGCCCAGCACGATCCAGCTCCACGGGTTGGACTGGTACGTGTGCGGCGAGGACAGGTGGACGTGGAAGTTGTAGACCTCGTGCTCGTAGTGCCACAGGCTGCGCAGCCAGTCCGGCAGGAAGGTCCAGCTGCCGCCCTTGCCGTCGGTGGCCGCCCAGTTGCGGTAGTAGCCGCCGCTGCCGTCGGCCGGAGAAAGGATCCAGCCGGTCCAGGAGGCCAGGTAGACGACGAGCGCCACCGGGACCGTCGCCAGGAAGGCGATGCCGGTGTCGTACTTGACGGCCGCGGCGTACGGGTGACGGGCGCCGGCCACCTTGCGGGCGCCGACGTCCCAGAGCACGGTCATCACGCAGAACGCCGCCAGGACGTACAGGCCGTTCCACTTCGTGCCGATGGCCAGACCCAGCATCAGCCCGGCCGCCCAGCGCCAGGGGCGCAGGCCGAAGCGGAAGGTGTCCGCGAGGTGCGCGTCCGGGCGGACCCGGCCGTCGGGGCCGGCCGGCAGCGCGGCGGCCAGTCTCTCCCGTGACCGGTCCCGGTCGACGACCAGACAGCCGAACGCGGCCAGCACGAAGAACATCAGCACGCCGTCGAGCAGCGAGGTCCGGCTCATCACGAAGTGCAGGCCGTCCACCGCCATCAGCGCGCCCGCCAGGCAGCCGAGGAACGTCGAGCGGAACATCCGGCGCCCGATCCGGCACAGCAGCAGCACGCTCAGCGTCCCCAGCACCGCCGTCATGAACCGCCAGCCGAACGGGTCGAACCCGAAGATCAGCTCGCCGAGGCCGATGACGTACTTGCCGACGGGCGGGTGCACGACGTACGCCGGGTCCGTCGGGACCGCCAGGTGCCCGTGCGTCTGCAGGACCATGTCGTTGGCGGTCTTGCCGTACTTGTCCCAGTTGACCTCGAAACCGCGGTGGACGAGCGCCCACGCGTCCTTGGCGTAGTACGTCTCGTCGAATATCACCGCCCGGGGGCTGCCCAGGTTCCAGAACCGCATCAGGCCCGCCATCAGCGTCACCAGCAGCGGACCGCCCCAGCCCGACCAGCGGGTGATCCGCTCGGCGAGGGCCGGCGGCATGCCGAGCGCCCGCCACAGCCGGGGGCTCGGCTCGGTGTACGGGGGCACCAGCCGGTCGCGCACGTCGCCCTCGGGCGCGTCCGTCGCCGGCGCGTACCCGAATCGGCGCAGCCGCTGCTGCCACGACGGCCGCTGGTCGTGCGGCGCCTGGCCCTGCCGGAGGTCCATGGAGGACGCGGTACTGGTCACCGCGCCATCGTAGGGAACCGTACTGTGCGAGTCCCGTGCATGCGCGGTACCGGTCGGGATGCGGTCGCTTTCCCGGGCCTCGGGCGGTGCCTGCGAGGATGGGGGAGTGACTGGAACCCTTGTCCTCGCAGGTACCCCCATCGGCGACATCGCGGACGCGCCGCCCCGGCTGGCCGAGGAGCTGGCCGGCGCCGACGTGGTCGCCGCCGAGGACACCCGGCGGCTGCGCCGGCTCACCCAGGCGCTGGGGGTGACGCCCAAGGGCCGCGTGGTCTCCTACTTCGAGGGCAACGAGTCCGCCCGCACGCCGGAACTGGTCGAGGCACTGCTCGGCGGCGCGCGCGTACTGCTCGTGACCGACGCCGGCATGCCGTCGGTCTCCGACCCGGGGTACCGGTTGGTCGCGGCCGCCGTGGAGAAGGACGTCAAGGTCACCGCCGTGCCGGGGCCGTCCGCCGTGCTCACCGCGCTCGCCCTGTCCGGGCTGCCCGTCGACCGGTTCTGCTTCGAGGGCTTCCTGCCGCGCAAGGCGGGCGAGCGGCTGTCCCGGCTGCGGGAGGTCGCGGACGAGCGGCGCACGCTCGTCTACTTCGAGGCCCCGCACCGGCTCGACGACACCCTCGCCGCGATGGCCGAGGTCTTCGGGGCCGAGCGGCGGGCCGCCGTCTGCCGCGAGCTGACCAAGACGTACGAGGAGGTGCGGCGCGGTCCGCTGGCCGAGCTGGCGCGATGGGCCGCGGAGGGGGTGCGCGGCGAGATCACCGTGGTGGTCGAGGGCGCCCCCGAGCCCGGACCCGAGGAACTCGACGCCGGGGAACTGGTCCGCCGGGTGCGGGTGCGCGAGGAGGCCGGCGAACGCCGCAAGGAGGCCATCGCGGCGGTGGCGGCGGAGGCGGGCCTGCCGAAGCGGGTGGTCTTCGACGCCGTGGTCGCGGCCAAGCGCGCCGGTGAGTGAACCGCAGTCCCCCGCGCCCCGCTGGGCCGCGCACCCCTCGGCCCACCCGTGAACGCCCTCTGAGCAGGAGCGTTCTCGGTTGAGCGAGCGCCCCATGGGAGGGCAAAGGGCTGTCACCGAAAGCAAAGCCCAGCGGGGTGGAAGAGGGCGGTTTCGGCAAGGAACGCCCAAATCGCCTCCAACACTCGACAGCCCTGCTGCGTTCGCGCCGGCGGAAGAGTCCACTGGTCGAAGGGACGCACCGTCCCACACCCCAGGGGTTGTGGGGAACCCCCGCACCGGGGTGCTTGTCCAGCGGACAAGAGGAGCTGGCATGAGTGAGATCGCAGGGCGGACCGGCCTCCGCGGTACGGCCGCACCCGTCGTTCACGAGTCGTACTCGTTCGCCTGCATGCGCTGCGGGCACGGCTGGGAGCAGTCGTACGAGATAGAGCACCACACGGACGCCGACGGGCAGGAGTTCGTGCGGTACGTGGCCGACGGCCGCATAGTGCCGTCGCCGCTGAGCCGGCCCAGCTGCCACAACTGCGACGGCCACGTCGTGCGGATCATGCGCGCGGGGCAGGTCTCGTCGGCGAGCGGCGCGGCGCGGCGGCACGACCACCACGTACCGCAGGCGGGCCCGGTCGAGGCGCCGGAGCTGGCCGGGCGGCCCGAGGAGCCGCACCACTGGCATCTGTCCGATCTCCTGCACCCGTTCCAGCGCAGGGCGAGCTGAGCGGATCGCCGGCGGTCCGGGGCATGCTCCTTTCGTAGGATCGGGGCATGCCTTCGAACGCCGGCCAGAACACCAAGGACGACAAGAACGCGGCGCCGCCGCTCCCGGCACCCCTCGAGGTGCCCGTCGCCGACTCCCACACCCATCTCGACATGCAGTCCGGCACGGTCGGGGAAGGCCTCGCCAAGGCCGCGTCGGTGGGCGTGACGACGGTCGTGCAGGTCGGCTGCGACATCAAGGGCTCGCGGTGGGCCGCCGAGACCGCGGCCGCGTACGAGAACGTCCACGCGACCGTCGCCCTGCACCCCAACGAGGCCCCGCGGATCGTCCACGGCGACCCCGACGGCTGGTCCCGGCAGGGCGCCCGTGGCCCGGGCGGCGACGCCGCGCTGGACGAGGCCCTGGCCGAGATCGACCGGCTGGCCGCGCTGCCCCAGGTGAAGGGCGTCGGCGAGACCGGGCTCGACCACTTCCGCACCGGTCCCGAGGGCATGGCGGCCCAGGAGCGGTCCTTCCGCGCCCACATCGAGATCGCCAAGCGGCACGGCAAGGCGCTCGTCATCCACGACCGTGACGCCCACGCCGACGTCCTGCGCGTGCTGAAGGAGGAGGGCGCCCCCGAGCGCACCGTCTTCCACTGCTACTCCGGCGACGCCGAGATGGCCGGGATCTGCGCCCGCGAGGGCTACTTCATGTCCTTCGCCGGCAACGTCACCTTCAAGAACGCCCAGAACCTGCGGGACGCGCTCGCCGTGGCCCCGCTGGAACTGGTCCTCGTGGAGACCGACGCGCCCTTCCTGACCCCGGCCCCGTACCGCGGACGGCCCAACGCCCCGTATCTCATTCCGGTCACGGTGCGCGCGATGGCCGCCGTGCGCGGCATCGGCGAGGACGCGCTGGCTACGGCGCTCGGCGTCAACACCGCCCACGCCTTCGGTTACTGAGCGTGAACGGTTCGTGATCGGACCGTAATACGCCGCAGCTCGGGTTGCGATGCGTACGCGACTGTGTGTAGTCGTGCCGCTTTGGAGAGTGACGGACGCTCCGCTAGGTTCTGGGGGCCCGATCCGGACCCCTCTGGCCCTCTCTGGAGCGTGTCGGCGTGAGCAACCCGCAGTACGAGACCTATGAGGCGTACGGCCCCTACACCCCGCCGCCCGGCCTGCCCGGCGGCGCGTGGCCCGGCGTGCACGACGCGACGACGCTGGCGGACCCGGTGCCGTACGAGGACACCTACCGGCCCGCGTACGAGGCGGCGGCGCGTCCACCGGCGCCCACGCTCGTGAGCGAGCCGGTGCTTCCGCGGCAGGGCGGGAGCGTGCCGGACGAGGAGGCGCTCGAACACGAGGCGCACCCCGGCGGCGCGCGTGAGCGGGGCCCGTCCGCCGAGAGCCCGCGCGAGGGCGACGCGCACGCGGCCGGCGCGCACGACCAGGACGCATACGCCGCCGCCGTGACGGTCCCCGAGCCTGCCGCACGTGCCCACGCGACCGGGCGTGCCGCGCGCCGGCGCAAGGGGCGCGGTGCCGAGCGCCCGGAGTCCGCGGTGCGCCGACTGCTGCCGCAGGCGCTGGTCGTGGTCTTCCTGGCCGGCGGCACCACCGCGTTCGTCGCCAAGGACAAGGCGATCGAGCTGAGCGTCGACGGCAGGCAGCGCACCCTGCACACCTTCGCCGACGACGTCGGTGAACTGCTCACCGAGGAGGGAGTGCGCGTGGGTGCCCACGACATGATCGCGCCCGCCCCCGGCAGGGCGCTCGCCAGCGGCGACGAGGTCGCCGTGCGCTACGGGCGCCCCGTGCGGCTCACGCTGGACGGCCGGCGGCGCGAGGTCTGGACGACGGCGCGCACGGTGGAAGGGGCGCTGGACGAGCTGGGCGTGCGCGCGCAGGGCGCGCACCTGTCCACCTCGCGCTCCCGGAGCATCGGACGCGCCGGGCTCGCCCTCGACGTGCGGACCGAGCGCGCGGTGACGATCATGGCGGACGGCCGGACCCGCACCGTCCGCACCAACGCGGCCACCGTCCGCGAGGCGGTCGAGGAGGCCGGGATCACCCTGCGCGGCCAGGACACCACCTCCGTCCCGCCCGACAGCTTCCCGCGCGACGGGCAGACGGTGACCGTGCTGCGGGTGAGCGGCATCCGGGAGATCCGCGAGGAACTGATCCCGTACGAGACCGAGCGGACCGCGGACCCGTCCCTCTTCAAGGGCACCGAGGTCGTCACGGAGCCCGGCCAGCCCGGACTGCGCCGGACCAGCTACCTCCTGCGCACCGTCAACGGGGTCCAGCAGAAGCCGCGCCGCGAGAAGTCCGAGGTGGTGCGCGTGCCGCGCAAGCAGGTGGTGAGGGTGGGCACCAAGCCGCTGCCGCCCTCGGTGAAGGACGCCGACCACCTGAACTGGCGCGCTCTGGCCGCCTGCGAGTCCGGCGGCCGGCCGCACGCGGTCGACCCCTCCGGGACCTACGGCGGGCTCTACCAGTTCGACACGCGTACCTGGCGCAGCCTCGGCGGAAGCGGACGTCCGCAGGACGCCTCGGCGGAGGAACAGACGTTCCGCGCGAAGAAGCTGTACGTCCGGCGCGGGGCGACCCCCTGGCCGCACTGCGGGGGCCGATTGCACGGCTGATCCCGGACCGCCGCGGGGGCGCGGCGACCCGCGTGCGTGCGGGGTGGTCCCGCGTCTCCACGGCGCCGCGGTGCCGTCGGCTTCGTGGCTCACCGCGGGTGGCGGGCACCTGGCACTGCCGGTCCCGGACCTCCCCGTACCCTTGTCCCGTGAGCAGCCCCACCCCCGACGCCCTCCTCGGCCCGGCCGACATCCGTGAGCTGGCGGCAGCGCTCGGTGTCCGTCCCACCAAGCAGCGCGGCCAGAACTTCGTGATCGACGCCAACACGGTGCGCCGTATCGTCCGGACCGCCGACGTCCGCCCCGACGACGTGGTCGTCGAGGTCGGCCCGGGACTCGGCTCCCTGACCCTCGCGCTGCTGGAGGTCGCCGACCGGGTCACCGCCGTCGAGATCGACGACGTGCTGGCCACCGCACTGCCCGCGACCATCGCCGCGCGCATGCCGGAGCGCGCCGACCGGTTCGCGCTGGTCCACTCCGACGCGATGCACGTCACCGAGCTGCCCGGCCCCGCGCCGACCGCCCTGGTGGCGAACCTGCCGTACAACGTCGCCGTGCCGGTGCTGCTGCACATGCTCGAAACCTTCCCCGGCATCGAGCGGACGCTGGTGATGGTGCAGTCCGAGGTCGCCGACCGGCTCGCGGCCGCACCGGGCTCCAAGGTGTACGGCGTGCCGTCGGTCAAGGCCAACTGGTACGCGGAGGTGAAGCGGGCCGGGGCCATCGGCCGCAACGTCTTCTGGCCCGCGCCGAACGTCGACAGCGGCCTGGTCTCCCTCGTCCGGCGGACCGAGCCGATCAAGACGACGGCCTCCAGGAAGCAGGTCTTCGCGGTGATCGACGCGGCGTTCGCGCAGCGCCGCAAGACCCTGCGCGCGGCGCTCGCCGGCTGGGCCGGGTCGGCCGCGGCTGCGGAGGCGGCCCTGGTCGCGGCCGGTGTCTCCCCGCAGGCGCGGGGAGAGTCGCTGACGGTCGAGGAGTTCGCCCGCATCGCCGAGAACGCCCGGCAGGCCGAGTAGCGCCGGCCGGTGCCGGACAGCGCCCGGCACCGCCGAGCCCGTCGACAACGCCCGCACATCAAGGAGCCCGGTCAGCAGTGAGCGTCACGGTCCGTGTCCCCGCCAAGGTCAACGTCCAGCTCGCGGTCGGCGCCGCCCGCCCCGACGGCTTCCACGACCTCGCCAACGTCTTCCTCGCCGTCGGCCTCCACGACGAGGTCACCGTCACCCCGGCCGCCGAACTGCGCGTCACCTGCGAGGGCCCCGACGCCGACCAGGTCCCCCTGGACCGCACCAATCTCGCCGCGCGCGCCGCGATCGCGCTCGCCGCGCGGCGGGGCATCGAACCTGCCGTGCACATCCACATCGCCAAGGACATCCCGGTCGCCGGCGGCATGGCGGGCGGCAGCGCCGACGGCGCCGGGGCGCTGCTCGCCTGCAACGCGCTGTGGGGCGCGGGTGCCTCACGGGCCGAACTCCTCGCCATCTGCGCCGAGCTGGGCAGCGATGTGCCGTTCAGCCTGGTGGGCGGGGCGGCCCTGGGCGTCGGGCGGGGCGAGCGGCTGACGGCGCTGGAGGTCGGCGGGACCTTCCACTGGGTGTTCGCGATGGCCGAACGGGGGCTGTCCACCCCGGCCGTCTTCCGGGAGTTCGACCGGCTGGCGCAGGGGCGGGAGATTCCGGAGCCGGTGGCCTCGGCGGAGCTGCTGGAGGCGCTGGCGAAGGGGGACCCGGGCGCGCTGGCGGCGGCCGTCTCCAACGACCTTCAGCCCGCGGCCCTGTCCCTGTTCCCGGAGTTGGCCGACACGCTGGACGCCGGGCGAGGGGCGGGCGCGCTCACCGCGCTGGTCTCCGGGTCGGGGCCGACCACGGCGTTCCTCGCGCGCGATGCCGAGGCGGCGCAGAAGGTGGCGCAGGCGCTGCGGGCGTCGGGGACGTGCAGGACGGTGCGGACCGCGGCGGGGCCGGTGCCGGGGGCGACCGTGCTCTGAGGGGGCCCGGAACCGGTCGACGACGGTCGGGTCATCACAAGAAGTGACCATCCCCTCGCGCTCCGCCCGCACCGCACCAGGGCCTAGGCTAGAAGGCTGACCGACCCCCGCGCACAGGAGTGAAATGGCCGTCAACCTGGTCAATGTCGAGAACGTCAGCAAGGTGTACGGCACCCGTGCCCTGCTGGACGGCGTCTCGCTCGGTGTGCAGGAAGGGGACCGGATCGGGGTCGTCGGACGCAACGGCGACGGCAAGACCACCCTCATCCGGATGCTCGCCAAGCTGGAGGAGGCCGACACCGGGCGGGTCACCCACTCCGGCGGGCTGCGCCTCGGCGTGCTCACCCAGCACGACTCCCTCGACCCCGCCGCCACCGTCCGGCACGAGGTCATCGGCGACATGGCCGACCACGAGTGGGCGGGCAACGCCAAGGTCAGGGACGTCCTGACCGGGCTGTTCGGCGGGCTGGACCTGCCCGGCTTCCCCAAGGGACTCGACACCGTCATCGGGCCGCTGTCCGGTGGCGAGCGGCGCCGCATCGCGCTGGCCAAGCTGCTCATCGAGGAGCAGGACCTGATCGTCCTCGACGAGCCCACCAACCACCTCGACGTCGAGGGCATCGCCTGGCTCGCGCAGCACCTGCGGAACCGCCGCTCGGCGCTGGTGTGCGTGACGCACGACCGGTGGTTCCTCGACCAGGTCTGCACCCGCATGTGGGACGTGCAGCGCGGCGACGTGTACGAGTACGAGGGCGGCTACTCCGACTACGTCTTCGCGCGCGCGGAACGCGAACGGATCGCGGCCACCGAGGAGACCAAGCGGCAGAACCTCGTCCGCAAGGAGCTGGCCTGGCTGCGGCGCGGCGCGCCCGCCCGGACCTCCAAGCCCCGCTTCCGGGTGGAGGCCGCCAACGAGCTGATCGCCGACGTGCCGCCGCCCCGGGACAGCAGCGAGCTGATGAAGTTCGCCTCCTCGCGGCTGGGCAAGACCGTCTTCGACCTGGAAGACGTCACCGTGCAGGCCGGTCCGAAGGTGCTGCTCAAGCACGTCACCTGGCAGCTCGGGCCCGGTGACCGGATCGGTCTCGTCGGCGTCAACGGCGCCGGCAAGACCTCCCTGCTGCGCGCCATGGCCGAAGCGGCACGCACGGAGGGCGAGACGCAGCCCGTGGGCGGGCGCGTCGCCGTCGGAAAGACCGTCAAACTCGCCTACCTCTCCCAGGAGGTCGCCGAACTCGACCCCGCCCTGCGGGTCCTGGAGGCGGTGCAGCGGGTCCGCGAGCGCGTCGACCTCGGCAAGGGGCGCGAGATGACCGCCGGTCAGCTGTGCGAGACGTTCGGCTTCAACAAGGAGAAGCAGTGGACGCCGGTGGGGGACCTCTCCGGTGGTGAGCGGCGGAGGCTGCAGCTGCTGCGCCTCCTCATGGACGAGCCCAACGTCCTCTTCCTCGACGAGCCCACCAACGACCTCGACATCGAGACCCTCACCCAGCTCGAGGACCTCCTCGACGGCTGGCCCGGCTCGATGATCGTCATCTCCCACGACCGGTTCTTCGTGGAGCGCACCACCGACCGGGTCTTCGCCCTCCTCGGCGACGGCACGCTGCGGATGCTGCCGCGCGGCATCGACGAGTACCTGGAGCGGCGGCAACGCATGGAGGAGGCGGTCGCCGCGCAGGCCACCGCCGCGGCGCCCAAGCCGGCCGTCGCCGAGAAGAGCGCCGCCGACCAGCGTGCCGCCAAGAAGGAACTCCAGAAGATCGAGCGGCAGTTGGACAAGGTCTCCGAGAAGGAGTCCAAGCTGCACGCCCAGATCGCCGAGCACGCCACCGACTTCGCGAAGGTCGCCGAACTGGACGCCCAGCTGCGGGACCTCGCCGCAGAGCGCGAGGAACTGGAGCTGCGCTGGCTGGAACTGGCGGAGGACGCCTGACCTTTCCCGCCTCTCACGCAGGGGGCGCGTGCGCCGCGTGAAGGGGGCGTGAAGGCGCGTAACGGCGGTATCACGGGCGGGTTCTCCCTTGGGAACAGCGGCGGACGCGGATCCGTGCGTTGTCGGTGCCGGGTGATAGAAAGAGCCGTCTGAGAACTGTCTGAATACGACCTTGGGTCCATCACGAACCTCAGGGCGTGGCTAAAAATCAGTGAACGAGGGGGAAGAGCGCTGATGACTCAGCCGCCCAACCAGCCGCCGCAGGGCGGCTTCGGAGCGCCGCAGGACCAGCCGCCGCAGGATCAGCCGCCGCAGGGCGGCGGATTCGGCGCTCCGCAGCCGCCTCCGGCCCAGGGCGGTGGATTCGGCGCCCCGCAGACGCCCCCGGCCCAGGGCGGTTTCGGCGCGCCCCAGACGCCCCCGCCGCCCGCCGGCCCGCCCCAGCCGCCCGCCGGCCCCCCGCAGCCCCAGCCCGGCTACGGCTACCCCCAGCAGCCCGGCCCCTACGGCGCTCCCGCCGCGCCCGGCACCCCGGGCCCCTACGGCTACCCGCAGCAGCCGCAGCAGCCCGGCCCCTACGGGGCGGCACCGCAGCCCGGTTACGGGTACGCGCAGCAGCCGCCGTACCCGGGCGCGCCCGGTACACCCCCCGGGGGCAAGCCGGCTTCCAGGACGAAGCCGGCGCTGATGATCGGCGCCGCGGTCGCCGCACTGCTCGTCATCGGCGGCACCGTGTACGCGGTCACCGGCGACGACGACGGCGGCAAGAAGAAGCCCGTCGCCCAGCAGAGCGACGACCCCAAGGCCTCCGGCTCCCCGACGCCGACCGCCTCCGGGAGCGGTACCGGCGGCGAGGACCCCGAGAACCTCAACGAGGGCCGGCAGGCCGGCGAGGCGAAGGTGCTCTGGTACAAGCCGGCCCCGGACGCCCCGGGTTCCGGTGCCGACGCCCCCGGCATGTGGATCACCGGCACGACCGCGGTGAAGGCGGCGTACAAGCAGGTCTTCGCCTACGGCGCGGCCGACGGCCAGGCCGCCTGGGGCCCGATCGACTTCCCGCAGAAGATCTGCGCGGCCACCTCGCAGCAGTCGTCCGACGGCAAGATCGTCGTGGCGTACATGAACGGCTCGGGCGACCGTGCCAAGTGCAACCAGCTCCAGCAGATCGACCTGGAGACGGGTGCGAAGGGCTGGCACGGCGAGGTCGCCGACGGCGGGCTGTTCGACAGCGCGCTCAACGTCGAGCTGGCCGTGAGCGGCAAGACGCTGATGGTGGGCCGTTCGCAGTCGGGCACGGCGTACGACATCGACAGCGGCAAGAAGCTCTACGACAAGAAGAAGTACGGCTCGGCCTGCTTCCCGACCGCGTTCGCGGGCGGCACCGGCCGGCTGATCCAGGTGGCGTCCTGCGCCGCCGGTACGGACAACGAGCACGACGAGATCCAGGAACTCGACCCGGCCACCGGCAGGACGCGGTGGACGCAGCCGGTCAAGAAGGGCTGGCGGGTGGCCCGGACGTACTCCGTCGACCCGCTCGTGGTCTACCTGACCAACCAGGACAAGAAGGCCTGGAACATCTCCACCTTCACCAAGAGCGGCAAGTTCCGTTCCGAGGTCAAGGTCAACGAGAAGTTCGCCCCCCGCTGCGGCTGGGCGATCCTCGAACGCGATCTGCAGGGCTGCCAGGGTGTCGCGGTCGACGCCGACACGCTCTACCTGCCCACGGACGCCCTCAGCAGCGCCAACGAGATCGTCGCGATCAGCCTCGCCGACGGCAAGGCGAAGTGGCGGGCCAAGTCCCCGGCGGACGAGCCGATGGCCCCGGTGAAGGTCGAGGGCGGCAAGCTCATCGCGTACGTGCAGCCGTCGTACGACGCGGGCGGCCAGGTGGTGTCGATCCCGATCACCGGCTCCTCGCACAAGAGCACCCGCCTGCTGCAGAACCCGCAGGGCACCGCCGACATCGAGGACACCTTCTACGACGGTGTCGTCGACTGGGTCGACGGGCGGTTCTACATCTCCGCCGGCCGGCTGTCCGGCCGCGACGACGCCAAGGAGAAGCTGATGATGGCCTTCGGCGACTGAGCCCGGCGCACGTCCCTTCGCACAGAGTCCCGAGTCCCGTCCGCCGTACGGCCCGCAGCTTTCACCGAGGTACCCGCTCCCATGACCCAGCCGCCCCCTCCGCCGCCGAACCAGCCCCCGCAGCAGGGCGGCTTCGGCCCTCCGAGCCCGCACACCCCGCCCCAGGGCCAGCCCCCGGCGCCCGCCGCCCCGCCCACGCCTCCGCCCACGCCCGCGGCCACGCCGCCGGCGCCCCCGGCCGGCCCGCCCGCGCAGGCGCCGCAGCCCGGTTACGGCTACCCGCAGGCCGCCCCGGCCCCCCAGCCGCCGCAGCCCCAGCCCGGCTACGGCTATCCCGGCGCGCAGCAGAACCCGTACGCCACACAGCCCCCGGCCTACGGCCAGCAGCCCCCGGGCTACGGCGCCCAGCCGCCGAACCCCTACGCGCAGCCGACCCAGCCCATGCAGGCCGCGCAGCCGGGGTACGGCTACCCGGGCCAGCCGCCGACCGTGCCGATGCAGCCCCAGCCGGGGCAGAGCGGCGGCCGCAACAACACCGTGCTGTTCATCGTCGTGGCGGCCGTCGTCGCCATCGCGCTGATCGTCGGCGGCGGCATCTGGTACGCCAAGTCCTCCGGGGACGACGGCAAGAAGCACGACACCGCCTCCTCCAGCGGCGGCACCGGCGGCAAGAACGGGACCGGCGGGACCGGCGGGACCGGCGGCACGTCCGGCGGCGGCAAGGAGAAGGTGCCGGCCGACCCCGCCTCCCGCGTGCTGCTCCAGGTCCCGATGCCCCAGACGGACGACACGGTCGTCACCTCGGGTTCGTGGCTGACGGACAAGGTGTACGCCAAGAGCGGCATCGCCGAGATCGTCGGCTACGACCCCGCCAAGGGCACCAAGCTGTGGACGGTCAAGCTGCCCGGCCCGGTGTGCGCGGCCAGTGGCCACGTCACCTCGGACAACAAGACGGCGATCACGTTCCAGCCGAAGATGCCCACGAAGAACTCCTCCGCGGGCTGCAGCCAGATCGCCGCGATCGACCTCGACGCGGGCAAGAAGCTGTGGACGAAGACGGTCAAGTCCGGTGACTACGCGGTCAGCCTGCAGAACGTGACGGTCGCCCAGCACACCGTCGCGGTCGGCAGCAGCAGTGGCGGCGCCGCGTTCGACATCGACTCCGGCGCGCTGCTGTGGCAGCCGAAGCCGGACGACACCTGCTACGACGCCGGCTACGGCGGCGGCGCCAACCTGGTCGCGGTGCGCAAGTGCGGCGAGTACGACAACCGGCAGCTGCACATCCAGAACATCGACCCCAAGTCGGGGAAGGTGATCTCCGAGTACAAGATGCCCGCGGGTGTCGAGTACGCCGCCGTCGTCTCCACCGACCCGCTGGTGGTGGCGGCCGACGTCGGCGACAGCGCGGGCGACGGCAGCGGCGTCTCGGACTACTTCTCCATCGACAGCAAGACCGGCAAGCTGCTCACCCGCATCTCCGCACCCGGTGACACCTACGGGGGCCGCTGCGACGGCATCACCCGGATCGAGGGCTGCAAGCAGATCGTCGCCGGCAACGGCAGGCTGTACCTGCCGACCGAGGACCACGACGGCAAGGGCGCGTCGTACAGCAAGACCAACGAGATCATCGCCTTCGATCTCAGCACCGGCAAGCAGACCGGCCAGCGCGCCGAGGCCGGTGACGGCTACGAGCTGTCCCCGCTGCGCATGGACGGCGGCAACCTGCTCGCCTACAAGCGGCCGCCGTACGACAAGGGCGGCCAGATCGTCAGCATCGACGGCGGCAGCTTCAAGGAGACCAAGCTGCTGGTGAACCCCTCCGCGAAGAACACGCGGGACGCGGAGACCGGTCTGCTGCCGGAGTACGCGGAGATCCTCTACGCGCAGGGCCGCCTCTACATGTCGGCCGTGTTCGCCCACAAGACGGACTCGACGTACGGCAAGGAGTACCTGGTGATGGGCTTCGGCACGGACAGCTGACGGCCCGTCGGCGGTACCGTCCGCCTCGCCCGAATGGGTGACTTACCGAGAAGTGCCCCGGATTTCATCGATCCGGGGCACTTCTCATCAATAGGGGCAGCGCGACGTCGAACAAGCGTGTAGCTTCCGGGGGCATGAAGGGCGGGGTGCCGGGGGGCCCTCTGTCCTTGGGGACCGGTGGGCGTCCATAGTGGGGCATCCATGGGGGGGACTGGGGGGTTGCTCTATGGGAGTGCGGCTCATGGTCGTCGACGACCATCGCCTGCTCGCGGAGGCGCTGGCGTCGGCGCTGAAACTGCGCGGGCACCGGGTGCTCGCGGCGGCGGCACCGGCCGCGGGCGCGGCGGACCTGGTGATCGCGCGGGCGCCGGAGGTGTGCCTGCTCGGTACGGCGACACCGGCCGAACCCGGGGTCTTCGACCCGGTGGTGAAGATCAAACGGGAGCGGCCGCAGGTGGCGATGCTGGTGCTGGGCCCGGTGCCGTCCCCGCGGGGCATCGCGGCGGCCTTCGCGGCGGGCGCGTCGGGGTACGTGCGGCACGACGAGCGGATCGAGGGGGTCGAGCGGGCCATCATGAAGGCCCGCGCGGGGGAGGCGGCGGTGGCTCCGCAGCTGCTGCAGGGGGCGTTCGGGGAGCTGCTCAATCCGGCCGCGCAGCCCGACGACGAGGCGCAGCGGCTGCTGGAGATGCTCACGCCGCGGGAGGTGGAGGTGCTGGTGCGCGTGGCCGACGGGGAGGACACGCGGCTGATCGCGGCGGGGATGGGGATCGCGCCGAGCACCGCGCGGACGCATGTGCAGCGGGTGCTGATGAAGCTGGGCGTCGGGTCGCGGCTGGAGGCGGCGGCACTGGCGGCGCGGACGGGGCTGCTGGAGCGGGCGGGCGCCCTGCGCGGCGAGCTGGGGCCGGAGCCGTGACCGGCTCCGGCCCGCACAGGCGCCCGGCGCCTACTCCTTCTCCTCCGGCAGTCCCTCCGGGGGAAGCGGCGGAGGAGTGGGCCGGAGCTTCAGCCAGGCCAGGAAGAAGATCCCCAGCAGCAGCATGCCGATCCCGGTCCAGAGGTTGATGTTGACGCCCTCGGCCTTGTCGATCGCGGCCTGGGAGTCGGTGATGCCGGTGATCGTGACGATGACGCCGTAGACCACGAACAGGCCGCCGATGATGCGGCGCAGGTCGAAGATCCGGGCGGCGGTCGCGGACTTGCTCTCGAGTTCGGTGACTTCCCGCTGGACGTCGTCCTCGGAGTAGTGGAAGCGCTCGTGGTGGCGGTCGGAGTGCTCGGTCATGGTTTCCTCATCCTCCCGCGGTCAGAACGAGAACGGGATGTAGCAGGCGGCGGCCAGGACGATCGCGCCCCAGCCCAGCAGGGCGGGCTTGCGGTACCAGGCGTCGTCGCCCTTGGCGGGCGGTTCGGCCATGCCGGGGGAGCTGGTGCCGTAGACCAGGCCCTGCAGCTCCTGCGCCGGCTTCGGGCGGGTGAACAGGGACACGGCGAACATGACGACCGCGCCGGCGACGAAGCCGGCGATGGCGGAGACGAAGTTGGCGCCCTGGTCGGAGGGGATGGAGATGATCCCCCTCTTGTAGAGGACGAAGTAGTTGACCATCGCGGTCACGGTGCCGGCGAGCAGGCCCCAGAAGCCGGACTTGGCGGACGCGCGCTTCCAGAACATGCCGACGATGAAGACCACGAACATCGGCACGTTGAAGAAGGAGAACAGCGTCTGCAGGTAGCTCATGATGTTCGAGAACGAGGACGCCAGGAACGCCGTGCCGACCGACGCGCAGACACCGACCGCGGTGATCAGGCGGCCGAAGCGGACGTAGTACTCGTCCTCGCGGCCGCGGACCACGTACTTGGCCCAGATGTCGTTGGTGAACACCGTGTTGAAGGACGACACGTTCGCGGCCATGCCCGCCATGAAGGCGGCCAGCAGTCCGGTGACGGCGATGCCGAGCACGCCGTTGGGCAGCAGCTCCTGCATCAGGTAGGGGATGGCGTCGTTGTACTGGTAGCCGGAGGCGGGGGTGCCGAACTGCGGGATGAGCGCGGCGACGACCAGGCCCGGGATCATCACCAGGAAGACGATGAAGATCTTCGGGTAGGCGGCGATCAGCGGGGTGCGCTGCCCGGCCGAGAGGTTCTTCGCGGACAGGGCGCGCTGCACCTCGGCGAAGTTGGTGGTCCAGTAGCCGAAGGACAGCACGAAGCCCAGGCCGAGGACGATGGTCAGCCAGTTCGCGCCCAGCGGGTTGGCGCTGCCGATGCCGGTGCCGCCCCACGCGGTGACGAAGTCGGGCCCGTGCTGCGCGGTGAGCTTGTCGGTCAGGCCGCCCCAGCCGCCGACCTTCTTCAGGCCGAGGACGGTGATCGGGATGAGGGCGGCGAGGATCACGAAGAACTGCAGCACCTCGTTGTAGATCGCCGAGGACAGGCCGCCGAGCGTGATGTACGCGAGCACGAAGGCGCCGGCCACCACGATGGCCACCCACTGCGGCCAGCCGAGCAGGGCCTCGACGACGATCGCGAGGGCGTAGAGGTTGACGCCCGCGATCAGGACGGCGGCGAACGCGAACAGGATCGAACTGAGCAGGTGGGCGCCCCGGTCGAAGCGCAGCAGCAGGAACTCGGGGACCGAGCGGACCTTGCTGCCGTAGTAGAAGGGCATCATCACCAGGCCCAGGAAGACCATGGCCGGGATGGCGCCGATCCAGTACCAGTGCACGGTGTAGGCGCCGTACTGGGCGCTGTTCGCGGCCATGCCGAGGATCTCGGTGGCGGCCAGGTTCGCGGAGACGAAGGCCAGGCCGGTGATCCAGGCGGGCAGCGAGCGTCCGGAGAGGAAGAAGTCGAGGCTGGTCTTGACCGAGCGGCGGGCGGCGAAGCCGATGCCGAGGACGACGACGAAGTAGATCGCCAGGATCGTGTAGTCCAGCCAGTTGGTGGGGAGCTGTAGCTCCGCCGCCAGGTAGGTGGGGGCTTCTGTGGGGGTTTGCATGAGAACTCGCTTCGTTGCGCGAACTGATCCAAGCGGAACCTACGCCGCCGTGTTCAGAAATTGAACACTTCTGTTGGTGTTCTTTGTTTGATCGTGATGGTCCTCGGTGTTGTCGAGTTGTGGTCTGTTATGTTTGGTTGTGTTGAGTGATTGGGTGTGGGGCGTAGAGGAGTCCAGCGTTGAAGAAGACCTCGACACGGCTGGCCGACGGTCGTGAGCTGATCTACTACGACCTTCGGGACGACACCGTGCGGGACGCGGTCGACCGCCGCCCCCTGGACGTCACGATCACCACGTCCGAGGTGCGCCGCGATCCGCTGCTCGGCGACGCGGTCGCCATCGCCTCGCACCGCCAGGGCCGCACCTACCATCCGCCCGCCGACGAGTGCCCCCTGTGCCCGACCCGGGGCGAGCGGCTGAGCGAGATCCCGGACTCCTCGTACGACGTCGTCGTCTTCGAGAACCGCTTCCCGTCCCTCGCCGGCGACTCCGGCCGCTGCGAGGTCGTCTGCTTCACCTCCGACCACGACGCCTCCTTCGCCGCCCTCACCGAGGAGCAGGCCCGGCTGGTGCTGGACGCGTGGACGGACCGCACATCGGAGCTGTCGCATCTGCCCTCCGTCGAGCAGGTGTTCTGTTTCGAGAACCGGGGTGAGGAGATCGGCGTAACCCTCGGTCACCCGCACGGTCAGATCTACGCCTACCCGTTCACCACGCCCCGCACCGCGCTGATGCTCCGCTCGCTCGCCGCCCACAAGGAGGCCACCGGCGGGGAGAACCTGTTCGACGCGGTGCTGGAGCGGGAACTCGCCGGGGAGCGGGTCGTCCTTGAGGGTGAACACTGGGCGGCCTTCGTCCCGTACGCGGCGCACTGGCCGTACGAGGTCCACCTGTACCCCAAGCGGCGGGTCCCGGATCTGCTCGCGCTCGACGAGGCGGCACGCACAGAATTCCCCCAGATCTATCTGGAACTCTTGAGGCGCTTCGACCGGATCTTCGGCGAGGGTGAGCCTCCGACGCCGTACATCGCGGCCTGGCACCAGGCCCCGTTCGGCGCGCTGGAGGAGTTCGACGGTGTCACGCGCGACGACTTCGCGCTCCACCTCGAGCTTTTCACCATCCGCCGCACTTCCGGCAAGCTGAAGTTTCTCGCGGGTTCCGAATCCGGCATGAGCGTGTTCATCAACGACGTGCCGCCGGAGCGCGCGGCCGAGCGACTGCGAGAGGTAGCGAGTTCATGAAGTACCTGGTGACGGGTGGCGCGGGTTATGTCGGCAGCGTCGTGGCCCAGCACCTGCTGGAGGCCGGCCACGAGGTCACCGTCCTCGACAACCTCTCCACCGGCTTCCGCGACGGCGTGCCCGCCGGGGCGGCCTTCGTCGAGGGCGACATCCGCGACGCCGCCAAGTGGCTCGACGCCTCCTACGACGGTGTGCTGCACTTCGCCGCGTTCTCACAGGTCGGCGAGTCGGTGGTGAAGCCGGAGAAGTACTGGGACAACAACGTCGCCGGCAGCCTGGCCCTGCTCGGCGCGATGCGCGAGGCGGGCGTCCGCAAGCTCGTCTTCTCCTCCACGGCGGCGACGTACGGCGAGCCGGAGCAGGTCCCGATCGTGGAGACCGCCCCGACCCGGCCGACCAGCCCCTACGGCGCCTCCAAGCTCGCCGTCGACCACATGATCACCGGCGAGGCGCACGCCCACGGCCTGGCCGCGGTGTCCCTGCGCTACTTCAACGTGGCCGGCGCCTACGGCGCGTACGGCGAGCGCCACGACCCCGAGTCGCACCTCATCCCGCTCGTCCTCCAGGTCGCCCAGGGCCGCCGCGACGCGATCTCCGTCTACGGCGACGACTACGCGACCGCCGACGGCACCTGCGTGCGCGACTACATCCACGTCGCGGACCTCGCCGAGGCCCACCTGCTGGCCCTGACGGCGGCCCGGCCGGGCGAGCACCTGATCTGCAACCTCGGCAACGGCAGCGGCTTCTCCGTCCGCGAGGTCATCGAGACCGTCCGCGAGGTCACCGGCCACCCGATCCCGGAGGTGATCGCGCCGCGCCGGGGCGGCGACCCCGCGGTCCTGGTCGCCTCCGCGGACACCGCCCGCGAGAAACTGGGCTGGAACCCGTCCCGCGCGGACCTCGCGGGGATCGTCGCGGACGCGTGGGAGTTCGCGCAGCACATCACAAGGGAGCACTAGTGGGGGCACAGCAGGTCGCGGAGCGCTTCGCCGAGCTGTACGGGACGGCGCCGGAAGGCGTGTGGGCGGCGCCGGGCCGGGTCAACCTGATCGGCGAACACACCGACTACAACGACGGCTTCGTCATGCCGTTCGCGCTGCCGCACCAGGTGACGGCGGCCGTCTCCCGCCGGGCCGACGGGGTGGTGCGCCTGCACTCGGCGGACGTCGAGGGCGGCATCGCGGAGCTGGCGCTCGACGCGCTCGCCCCGGAGAGCGACCGGCAGTGGACGGCGTACCCGGCGGGCGTGGTCTGGGCGCTGCGCGAGGCGGGCCACGAGGTCACCGGCGCGGACATCCATCTGTCCTCCACCGTGCCGACGGGCGCGGGCCTGTCCTCCTCGGCGGCCCTGGAGGTCGTCATCGCGCTCGCGCTGAACGACCTGTACGGCCTCGGCCTCCAGCGCTGGCAGCTGGCCCGGCTGTGCCAGCGCGCCGAGAACGTCTACGTCGGCGCGCCGACCGGCATCATGGACCAGACGGCGTCCGCGTGCTGCGAGGCCGGGCACGCCCTGTTCCTCGACACCCGGGACCTGTCCCAGCGGCAGATCCCCTTCGACCTCGCGGCCGAGGGACTGCGCCTGCTGGTGGTCGACACCCAGGTCAAGCACGCCCACAGCGGCGGCGAGTACGGCAAGCGCCGGGCCGGCTGCGAGAAGGGCGCGGCCCTGCTCGGCGTCGACGCCCTGCGGGACGTCCCGTACGCCGGCCTGGACGAGGCCCTCGCCCGCCTCGGCGACGAGGAGGAGGTCGTCCGGCTGGTCCGCCACGTGGTGACGGAGGACCACCGGGTCGAGCGCGTCGTCGGCCTCCTGCGGTCCGGCGAGACCCGGGCCATCGGCCCCGTCCTCACCGAGGGCCACGCCTCGCTGCGCGACGACTTCCGCATCTCCTGCCCGGAGCTGGACCTGGTCGTCGACACGGCGCTGGCGAACGGCGCTCTGGGCGCCCGGATGACCGGCGGCGGCTTCGGCGGTTCGGCGATCGTCCTGGCGGAGGCCACCGACGTGGACACCCTCACCAAGGCGGTCGAAGAGGCCTTCGCCGCGGCCGGCTTCACGACGCCGCGCACCTTCGAGGCGGTTCCTTCGGCGGGAGCGCGACGGCTGGACTGAGCGCACCAGTTCCCCGGTCGGGCACTTCTCTGTCGACTTCCGCCTCAGTACGAAACACGCGGCACACCAAGAACGTGCCGGACGGCCAGTTCTGCAAATCGCCTTCCGCTGCCCGCTCCCATCCGTACTCTGAGGAACAGCACCGGTGGGGGCCGGTGCTGATCAGGGGGCGAGACAGGCGGGTACGGCGCCCGCGGTGGGGGTAACAGTTCCCGCGACGGCGGCGGCCGTGCGGTGGGCTTCCTTTCCGCTGGGTGTCGTACCCGCGCGGGTCGTCGTTCTCCGGGCCTTTTCGGGCTTTTCCGGACCGGCGCTCGCCGGGCCTTTCCGGACCTTGGGTATCCCCTGCTCCATGCGGAGCCTGGGGAAGGGGGTTTCGTGGTTCGTATCCGAGTCCTGGTCGTGGACGACCACCGCATCTTCGCCGAGTCGCTCGCCGCCGCCCTGGCCGCCGAGCCCGACGTCGACGTCTTCGCCGCCGGCAGCGGCCCGGCCGCGCTGCGCTGTCTGGAGCGCGCCGCCGCCGAGGGCCGTCGCTACGACGTCCTGCTGGCCGACGCCGACCTGGGCGGCAGCCTGCCCGGGACCCGCCCGGCGGTACCCGTGCAGGAGGGCGACGAGGACGGCCTGGTCGACGGGATCTCGCTCGTCACCGGGGTCCGGGCCGCCCAGCCCGCCGTGCGGATCGTCGTCCTGGCCGAGAAGGACGACCCGCGCCGCGCGGCGCTCGCCCTGCAGGCCGGTGCCTCGGGCTGGGTCGCCAAGGACTGCTCGCTGTCGCGGCTGCTGACGGTGATCCGCGGAGTGCTGCGCGACGAGACCCATCTGCCGCCCGCGCTGCTCACCGGCGTGCTCAAGGAGCTGACGGCCGCGCGCAAGCACCGGACCGAGAGCGAACGGCTGGTGCAGTCCCTGACCCCGCGCGAGCGGGAGGTGCTGCGCTGCATGGTCGCCGGACTGGGCCGCAAGGCGGTCGCCGAGCGGCTGTTCCTCTCCCCGCACACCGTGCGCACCCACATGCAGAACGTCCTGGGCAAACTGGGTGTCCACTCCACCCTGGCCGCCGTGGCGCTCGCCCGGCGGGCCGGGGTCGGGCCGGTCGACCTAGCCCGGAATGTTGTCGAACGGGGCGGTCAACTGGCGTAGCAGCCCGGCCAGTTCCGCGCGCTGGGCGCGGGACAGCTCGGCGAGGATCGCCCGCTCCTGGTCCAGCAGGCCCGCCAGCGCCTGGTCCGCGCGGTCCCGGCCCGTCTCGGTCAGCCGGACCAGCACGCCACGCCGGTCGCTCGGATCGGGCAGCCGCTCCACCAGGCCCTTCTTCGCGAGCCGGTCGATCCGGTTGGTCATCGTGCCCGAGGTGACCAGGGTCTGCGTCAGCAACTGTCCGGGGGAGAGCTGGTACGGAGTGCCCGCGCGCCGCAGTGCGGTCAGCACGTCGAACTCCCAGGGCTCCAGCTGATGCTCGGCGAAGGCGAGCCGGCGCGCGCGGTCCAGGTGCCGGGCGAGTCGGCTCACCCGGCTGAGCACTTCCAGCGGCTCCACGTCGAGGTCCGGACGCTCCCGGCGCCACGCTGCGACCAGCCGATCGACCTCGTCCTCCATGGAGATCAGTGTAGTGGTTGTGTCGACATGAAGTCTCTTGACATCAAGTCTCTTGACATCGAGATAAAAGGGAGGAGAGTGGGAGACATGACGAACCCCACCTGGGACCCCGCCCAGTACCTCCGGCACGCCGGTCACCGGGCCCGTCCCTTCGCCGACCTCCTCGCCCGCGTCCCCGCCCTCCCGACGCAACCCCCCGCCGGGCACCCCCGCATCGCCGACCTCGGCTGCGGCCCCGGCAACGCCACCGTCCGGGTCGCCGAACGCTGGCCCGCCGCCCATGTCACCGGCTACGACAACTCGCCCGAGATGCTCGACCGGGCCCACGTCGAGCACGCGGGCCCCACACCCGGCGGCGGCCGCCTCGACTTCGCCCACGCCGACGCCCGCACCTGGACGCCCGGGGAACCCTGCGACCTGATCGTCTCCAACGCCACACTGCAGTGGGTACCGGGACACGCCGACCGCTTCGCCGACTGGATCGCCGCCTTGAAACCCGGTGGCACCTTCGCCTTCCAGGTCCCCGACAACATCGACGCCCCGCTGCACGCCCTGATGCGCGACCTCGCCGCCACCCCCCGCTGGAAGTCCCGGCTCGCCGACGTCCTGCGCCGCACGGACTCCGTGCACACCCCCGGCGCCTATCTGGACCGGCTGGCCCGGCTCGGCTGCGCGACCGACGTGTGGCAGACGACGTACCTCCACGTCCTGGACGGCGAGGACCCGGTCCTCGACTGGGTGAAGGGCACCGGTCTGCGGCCCGCCCTGACCGCGCTCGCCGACGACCCCGAGGCACGGGAGGCGTTCCTCGCCGAATACCGGGACCTCCTCCGCGAGGCGTACCCGAGCGCCCCCTACGGCACGGTCCTGCCGTTCCGCCGGCTGTTCGCCGTGGCCGTGAGGGAGGCGTGAGCGTGCTGGTCGCCGTCGACCACGTCCAGCCGGCGGCCCCGCCCGGGTCGGAGCAGCGGCTGCATTCGTACTACGCGGGTGTGCTCGGCATGACCGAGATCCCCAAGCCGCCGGCGCTCGCGGCGCGCGGCGGCTGCTGGTTCGAGGCGGGCTACGTCCAGCTCCACCTGGGCATCGACGAGGATTTCCGGCCGGCGCGCAAGGCCCACCCGGGGCTGCGGGTGACGGACATCGACGCCTACGCGGCCCGGCTGGCGGCTCACGCGGCACCGGTCACCTGGGACGACCGCCTCCCCGGCCACCGGCGTTTCTACTCCGAGGACCCCGTCGGCAACCGGCTGGAGTTCCTCCAGCCCAGGTGACAGCGGCCCTACGCCTTCCGGTGCCCTATCAGCCGCGGCTTCTGCTCCAGACCGTCGAGGCCGTGCCACGCCAGGTTCACCAGATGGGCCGCCACCTCGGCCTTCTTCGGGCGGCGCACGTCCAGCCACCACTGGCCGGTCAGGGCGACCATGCCGACCAGCGCCTGGGCGTACAGGGGCGCCAGCTTCGGGTCGAAGCCCCGGCTCTTGAACTCGCGGCCCAGGATGTCCTCCACCTGGGTGGCGATGTCCGAGATCAGCGAGGCGAAGGAACCCGTGGACTGGGGGATGGGCGAGTCACGGACCAGGATGCGGAAACCGTCCGTGTACTCCTCGATGTAGTCCAGCAGTGCGAACGCGGCCTGTTCGCACAGCTCACGGGGGTGGCCGGCCGTCAGCGAACCGGTCACCATGTCCAGCAGGCGCCGCATCTCGCGGTCCACGACGACCGCGTACAGGCCCTCCTTGCCGCCGAAGTGCTCGTACACCACCGGCTTGGACACCCCGGCCTTCGCCGCGATCTCCTCCACCGAGGTGCCCTCGAATCCCTTCGCAGCGAAAAGGGTGCGACCGATCTCCAGCAACTGCTGGCGACGCTCGGCACCGGTCATACGGGTCCGGCGGGTCCGTCGCTGCTTGTCATTGCCGGAATTGCTGCTGGAATCGGTCGCCACGGCGTCAATCATGCCGCTTCAGCGGCCTCCTTCCGGCGCCGGGAGCCGCCCTGGTCGGTGTTACGGCGCGAATCGATACGCGAGCGTGACGGCCAGCGCACGTCGTACGCCCAGCCGAGCAGCTCGAACCAGCGGATGAAACGCGCGGAGGAGTCGATCTGGCCGCGCATCACCCCGTGCCGGGCCGACGTCGGGTCGGCGTGGTGCAGGTTGTGCCAGGACTCGCCGCAGGACAGGACCGCCAGCCACCACACGTTGCCCGAGCGGTCCCGCGACTTGAACGGCCGCTTGCCGACCGCGTGACAGATCGAGTTGATCGACCACGTCACATGGTGCAGCAGCGCCACCCGCACGAGTGAACCCCAGAAGAACGCGGTGAACGCGCCCCACCAGGACATCGTCACCAGACCGCCGATCAGCGGCGGCAGCAGCAGCGAGAGGGCCGTCCACAGCACGAACTGGCGGGAGATCGTCCGGATCGCCGTGTCCTTGATCAGGTCCGGCGCGTACTTCTCCTGCGGGGTCTGCTCCTCGTCGAACATCCATCCGATGTGGGCCCACCACAGGCCCTTCATCAGCGCGGGGACCGTCTCGCCGAACCGCCACGGCGAGTGCGGGTCGCCCTCGGCGTCGGAGAACTTGTGGTGCTTGCGGTGGTCGGCCACCCAGCGCACCAGGGGCCCCTCGACCGCCATCGACCCCATGATCGCCAACGCGATCCGCAGGGGCCGTTTGGCCTTGAACGAACCATGCGTGAAGTACCGGTGGAAGCCGATGGTGATGCCGTGGCACCCGAGGAAGTAGAAGAAGACCAGCAGGCCCAGGTCGAGCCAGCTCACCCCCCAGCCCCAGGCCAGCGGCACGGCCGCCACCAGTGCCAGGAACGGCACGGTGATGAACAGGAGCAGCGTGATCTGCTCGATCGAACGCTTCTGCTCGCCGCCCAGTGTGGCGGAGGGAGGGAGTGTGTCGGTGGCCTTACGGGCTTCTTCGATCACATCGGAACTTGAGGTCATGCGCGTCCCCTGTGGGGTCGAGGGTCAAGACAGGTGCGAGCCGCCGGGACCGGACGGGACTCGACGGTTCTTCCCTACGGTTCCGTAACCTACGGCATCGTAAGTATGGCAGCGTGTCGTGCGGCGGCAAGAGCCCCAGAGCCTGCGCGTCCCGACGGGCACTTATCCTTGGTCTCGGTCGGACAGCGCGGTCCGCTGAAGTTTCTTCCCGGACGCTCCGGCCCGTATGCGGCGCCCCGCCGCGTGGCACGACGGCCGGGTTCCCTCCCAGACGAGCTTCAACACTGCAAGGAGCCGCACCTGTGAGCAGTGCCGACGACCAGACCACCACGACCGGCAGCGAGCTGCGCGCCGACATCCGCCGCCTGGGGGACCTCCTGGGAGAGACCCTCGTCCGGCAGGAGGGCCCCGAACTCCTCGAACTGGTCGAGAAGGTCCGCCGCCTCACGCGCGAGGACGGCGAGGCCGCCGCCGAGCTGCTGCGCGGCACCGAACTGGAGACCGCGGCCAAGCTGGTCCGCGCCTTCTCCACCTACTTCCACCTGGCCAACATCACCGAGCAGGTGCACCGCGGCCGCGAACTGCGCGCCCGGCGCGCCGCCGAGGGCGGCCTGCTCGCCCGCACGGCCGACCGCCTCAAGGACGCCGACCCCGAGCACCTGCGGCAGACCGTGCAGCACCTCAACGTCCGCCCGGTCTTCACCGCACACCCCACCGAGGCCGCGCGCCGGTCGGTCCTCAACAAGCTCCGGCGCATCGCCGCGCTCCTGGACACCCCCGTCCTCGACTCCGACCGCCGCCGCCACGACATCCGCCTCGCCGAGAACATCGACCTGGTGTGGCAGACGGACGAACTGCGCGTGGTGCGCCCCGAGCCCGCCGACGAGGCCCGCAACGCCATCTACTACCTCGACGAGCTGCACGCCGACGCCGTCGGCGACGTCCTCGAGGACCTGACGGCCGAGCTGGAACGCGTCGGCGTCAAGCTCCCCGACGACACCCGCCCCCTCACCTTCGGCACCTGGATCGGCGGCGACCGCGACGGCAACCCCAACGTCACCCCCCAGGTCACCTGGGACGTCCTCATCCTCCAGCACGAGCACGGCATCAACGACGCCCTGGAGATGATCGACGAACTGCGCGGCCTGCTCTCCAACTCCATCCGCTACGCCGGCGCCACCGAGGAACTCCTGCAGTCCCTCCAGGCCGACCTCGAGCGCCTGCCCGAGATCAGCCCCCGCTACAAGCGCCTCAACGCCGAGGAGCCCTACCGGCTCAAGGCCACCTGCATCCGGCAGAAGCTCGAGAACACCAAGCAGCGCCTCGCCAAGGGCACCCCGCACGCGGACGGCCGCGACTACCTCGGCACCGGCGAGCTGCTGAACGACCTGCGGATCATCCAGGCCTCGCTCAGGGAGCACAGGGGAGGACTGTTCGCCGACGGCCGCCTCGCCCGCACCATCCGCACCCTGGCCGCCTTCGGCCTCCAGCTCGCCACCATGGACGTACGCGAGCACGCCGACGCCCACCACCACGCCCTCGGCCAGCTCTTCGACCGCCTCGGCGAGGAGTCCTGGCGCTACGCCGACATGCCCCGCGACTACCGCGCCAGGCTCCTCGCCAAGGAGCTGCGCTCCAGGAGGCCGCTGGCCCCCACCCCGGCGCCCGTGGACGCGGCCGGCGCGAAGACCCTCGGCGTCTTCGAGACGATCAAGCGCGCCCTGGAGGTCTTCGGACCCGAGGTCATCGAGTCCTACATCATCTCCATGTGCCAGGGCGCCGACGACGTCTTCGCCGCCGCCGTCCTCGCCCGCGAGGCCGGCCTGCTCGACCTGCACGCCGGCTGGGCCAAGGTCGGCATCGTGCCCCTCCTGGAGACCACCGACGAGCTGCGCGCCGCCGACACCATCCTCGAGGACATGCTCTCCGACCCGTCCTACCGGCGCCTGGTCGCGCTGCGCGGCGACGTCCAGGAGGTCATGCTCGGCTACTCCGACTCCTCCAAGTTCGGCGGCATCACCACCAGCCAGTGGGAGATCCACCGCGCCCAGCGCCGCCTGCGCGACGTCGCCCACCGCTACGGCGTGCGCCTGCGCCTCTTCCACGGCCGCGGCGGCACCGTCGGCCGCGGTGGCGGCCCCTCGCACGACGCCATCCTCGCCCAGCCCTGGGGCACCCTCGAGGGCGAGATCAAGGTCACCGAACAGGGCGAGGTCATCTCCGACAAGTACCTGATCCCGTCCCTGGCCCGGGAGAACCTGGAACTGACCGTCGCGGCCACCCTCCAGGCCTCCGCGCTGCACACCGCCCCCCGCCAGTCCGACGAGGCCCTCGCCCGCTGGGACGCCGCCATGGACGTCGTCTCCGACGCCGCCCACGGCGCCTACCGCCGCCTGGTCGAGGACCCCGACCTGCCGGCGTACTTCTTCGCCTCCACCCCGGTCGACCAGCTCGCCGACCTGCACCTCGGCTCCCGGCCCTCCCGCCGGCCCGACTCCGGCGCCGGACTCGACGGCCTGCGCGCCATCCCCTGGGTGTTCGGCTGGACCCAGTCCCGGCAGATCGTCCCCGGCTGGTTCGGCGTCGGCTCCGGCCTGAAGGCCCTGCGCGAGGCGGGCCTGCGGCAGGAAGGGGACACCGTCCTCGACGAGATGTACGAGCAGTGGCACTTCTTCCGCAACTTCATCTCCAACGTCGAGATGACCCTCGCGAAGACGGACCTGCGCATCGCCGAGCACTACGTCGACACCCTCGTGCCCGACCGGCTCAGGCACGTCTTCGACACCATCAAGGCCGAGCACGAGCTGACCGTCCGCGAGGTGCTCCGGGTGACCGGCGAGGACGAACTCCTCGACGCCGAGCCCGTCCTCAAGCAGACCTTCGCCATCCGCGACGCCTACCTGGACCCGATCTCCTACCTCCAGGTCACCCTGCTCAAGCGCCAGCGCGACGCGGCCGCCGCCGGCGCCTCGGCCGACCCGCTGCTCTCCCGCGCCCTGCTCCTCACCGTCAACGGCGTGGCCGCGGGCCTGCGCAACACCGGCTGACGGTCCCGCCACGAAGAAGGTGCCCCCGAGGTCGTGTGGACCTCGGGGGCACCTTCGCGTACGGCGTCAGCCCGCCGGGTCAGCCCCGCTGGGCCCTGCGGCGCCGGGCCACCAGCCAGCCGCCCGCGCCGACCAGCGCGGCGGCCGCGGCCGACAGCAGGCCCACCGGGGCGCCGTTGCCCGTCTCGGCGAGGTCACCGCCGGCGCCCTGCGCGGACGGGGAGGAAGCCGGGGAGGCCGAGGGGGCCGCGGAGGACGATCCGGACGGGGACGCGCCCGGGGCCGTACCGGACGACGAACCGGACGAGGCCGACGGGGACACCGAGCCCGACGAAGCCGACGAGGACGCCGGGCCGGACGGCTCGCCGCCGGCCTCCGTGTCCTCGCAGTCCGTCCAGAACACCTTGTGCTTGGCCGACCCCTTCTCGCCCTCGAAGTTCCAGAACAGCTTGTAGTGGCCGTCCGGCAGCGACAGGTCCTCGGTACGGCCATGACCGTCGGCGTCCAGCGTGAGCGCACCGGACTTCACGGTCTCGCCCTTCGTGGCCGCCGTCGGCGCCCAGGCCTCGATGTGCCAGTCGACCAGCTGGCCGCCGTCGAAGCCGAAGGCGTCCAGGTAGAACGTGCAGACATGCGGCTCGTTGCGGCGCAGCTCCTCACCGGTCGAGGCGTCGTGGATCTTCACGGTGCCGTTGTCCCCGTGAGGGGTGGCGTGGGCAGCGGCGGGGACGGCCACCAGGGCGGCCGAGGCGAGGGCGGTCAACACGCCGACGCGCGAGAGGGTGGGCATAGGGCAGTCCATCTTCGGGATGCGAACGGGAAGATGTGGAGGGGGCGGTTCAGCTTCCAGTCCCGCCGGCCACCCGGTCAATCACGAACAGGCAACACATAGACCCCCCACAGACGTGAAGAACGCCCCAACCCCTCAGAGAGTCACGAAGGCCGCCGTGAGCAGCACGGCTCCCGCCCCCGCCAGCAGCCACGCCACCCGGGTCAGCCGCATCCCGCCCGCCACCACCACCGACGCGAGCAACAGCGCCCCGCCGAACGGCACCCAGGCGTACAGGACACCCGCCGGACCGGACCGCACCACCTCGTCCGTCCCCGGCTTGACCACCACGTCGTACGTCAGTCCCCGGCGCACCGCGACCGACTTCGCGATCTCCACGCGGGCGCGAGCCCTGGCCCCCGCCGAGACGGGCGTGAACAGCCCGGTGCACGCATCCCCCTCGCACCGGGTCACCTCGACCGTGCCCCGCTCCCGCCCCTTGGTCAGCATCACGTGCTGCGCGGTCCCCCAGGAACCCCACACCCCGGCGAACAGGATCAGCGCGGCGACCGCACCCATCGCCGCGACCCGCCCGAACCGCAACGCGGTCACGGAGGCCTGACGAGAGGAGGTGGCTGTGGCAGGCATGGCCGGGATCATTGGCCATGTCCCCACGGCCGGTCAACTCCGGCGGGAGTCACAACGCGACAAGTCAGGAGTTGTGCGGCACTTTGCCCGCTCAGGAGTTGTAAGCGCCCTGCGCCCGCTCCAGGCCCTCCGTCACCAGACACTCCACCGCGTCCGCCGCACGGTCCACGAAGTAGTCCAGCTCCTTGCGCTCCGCCGACGAGAAGTCCTTCAGCACGAAGTCGGCCACCTGCATCCGCCCCGGCGGCCGCCCGATCCCGAACCGCACCCGGTGATAGTCCGGCCCCATCGCCTTCGTCATCGACTTCAGCCCGTTGTGCCCGTTGTCGCCACCGCCCAGCTTCAGCCGCAGCGTGCCGTAGTCGATGTCCAGCTCGTCATGGACCGCGACGATGTTCGCCACCGGCACCTTGTAGAAGTCCTTCAGCGCGTTCACCGGACCGCCGGACAGATTCATGTACGACATCGGCTTCGCCAGGATCACCCGGCGGTTCGCCGGCCCGGCCGGACCGATCCGCCCCTCCAGCACCTGCGCCTGCGCCTTGCCCGCCCGCTTGAACTTCCCCCCGATCCGCCCGGCCAGCAGATCGGCCACCATGAACCCCACGTTGTGCCGGTTCATCGCGTACTCCGGGCCCGGATTGCCCAGCCCCACGATGAGCCAGGGGGCGCCCGCATCGGTCGTCACGTCCATGTCTCCTTGATACGCACCGGCCGCTGCCCCCGTACGGGAACAGCGGCCGGCGAAAGAACGACGAGGGTGAGGATCAGGCCTCGGCAGCCTCTTCGCCGCCCTCGGCCTGCTCGCCCTCGGTCTCCTCGGCCTGGGCCTGCAGGACCTGCAGGACGACAGCGTCCTCGTCCACGGCCAGGGTCACGCCGCTCGGCAGCGTGATGTCCTTGGCGTGGACGGAGGCACCGGCGGCCAGACCCTCGACGGAGACGGTGACGGCCTCGGGGATGTGCGTGGCCTCGGCCTCGACCGGCAGCGCGGCCAGGACGTGCTCCAGCAGGTTGCCGCCCGGGGCCAGCTCGCCCTCGGTGTGCACCGGAATCTCGACCGTGACCTTCTCGCCACGCTTGACCAGCAGCAGGTCGACGTGCTCCAGGAAGCCCTTCAGCGGGTCGCGCTGCACGGCCTTCGGGATCGCCAGCTCGTTGGTCTTGCCGTCGATGTCCAGGGAGATCAGGACGTTCGGCGTACGCAGCGCCAGCAGCAGCTCGTGGCCCGGCAGGGTCAGGTGCAGCGGCTCGGAGCCGTGGCCGTACAGGACACCCGGAACCTTGTTGTCACGGCGGATGCGGCGCGCGGCACCCTTGCCGAACTCGGAACGGGTCTCGGCGGCGAGCTTCACCTCGGACATGTTGATCACTCCTCGCAGGAACTGGGAACGGACGTGGTCACCCGGCCACGAACGGCCTGCTACGAAGAGCGCGTCGATAACGGACCGCCGCATCCCGTCTTCCAACGGAGTACGGCCTCCCTCGCCGAGCAACTGCAGCAGTCTACTCGGAGGGGAGGCCGCACCCAAAAGGATCTTCAGCTAGCCCGCCGGACAGGCGGGCAAGAGGACTTGCAGAAACCTCACTGCTCGTCGAAGAGGCTCGTCACCGAACCATCCTCGAACACCTCACGCACCGCACTCGCGATCGTCGGAGCGATCGACAGCACCGTGATCTTGTCCAGATCCCGGCCCAGCTCCGACGGCGTCGGCAGCGTGTCCGTGAACACGAACTCACTCACCCGCGAGTTCTTCAGCCGGTCCGCGGCCGGACCCGACAGCACACCGTGCGTAGCCGTCACGATGACGTCCTCCGCACCATGCGCGAACAGCGCGTCCGCAGCCGCACAGATCGTCCCACCCGTGTCGATCATGTCGTCCACCAGGACACACACCCGACCCTTGACCTCACCCACGACCTCGTGGACGGTCACCTGGTTCGCCACGTCCTTGTCCCGGCGCTTGTGCACGATCGCCAGCGGCGCACCGAGCCGGTCGCACCACCGGTCCGCCACCCGCACCCGACCCGCGTCCGGCGACACCACCGTCAGCTTCTCCCGGTCCACCTTGCCGCCCACATAGTCCGCCAGCAGCGGCAGCGCGAACAGATGGTCCACCGGCCCGTCGAAGAAGCCCTGGATCTGATCCGTGTGCAGATCCACCGTCAGGATGCGATCCGCACCCGCCGTCTTCATCAGATCCGCGATCAGACGCGCCGAAATCGGTTCACGACCCCGGTGCTTCTTGTCCTGCCGCGCGTAACCGTAGAACGGCACGATCACCGTGATGGAACGAGCCGACGCACGCTTCAGCGCGTCGATCATGATCAGCTGCTCCATGATCCACTTGTTGATCGGAGCCGTGTGGCTCTGAATCAGGAAGCAGTCCGCACCACGAGCCGACTCCTGGTAGCGGACATAGATCTCACCGTTCGCGAAGTCGAAGGCCTTCGTCGGGACGACCCCGACACCCAGCTGCTGGGCGACCTCCTCGGCAAGCTCGGGGTGGGCGCGGCCGGAGAAGAACATCAACTTCTTCTCGCCGGTCGTCTTGATCCCGGTCACAGCACAGTCTCCTCAGAGGTTGTCTCAGCCAGCCGGCTGCTCGGCGACCTCGCGGCTGGGCGTGAGAGGCCGTATCAGCTGGTAAGGGTGCGGGTGCACGCGTGCGGATGTGCACTTATCACGGTACGCCGTGTTTGGCGCACCCGTTTCCCGTCACTCCTCGCTCTCGCCCTGCCGGGACGCCGCCTCGGCCGCCTTCGCCGCCGCGCTCCCCGGACGCTTCCGCGCCACCCAACCCTCGATATTCCGCTGCTGACCACGGGCCACGGCCAGCGAACCGGGCGGCACATCCTTCGTGATCACGGACCCGGCAGCGGTGTACGCACCGTCCCCGACCGTGACAGGAGCCACAAACATGTTGTCCGAACCGGTCCGGCAATGCGACCCGACCGTGGTGTGGTGCTTGTCCTGACCGTCGTAGTTCACGAACACACTCGCGGCACCGATGTTCGTGAACTCACCGATCGTCGCGTCCCCCACGTACGACAGATGCGGGATCTTCGTCCCCTCGCCGATCCTGGCGTTCTTCGTCTCGACGTACGTCCCGATCTTGCCCTTCGCACCCAGCCGGGTACCGGGACGCAGATACGCGAACGGCCCCACACTCGCCTCCGCCCCCACGACAGCCCCGTCGGACACGGTGTTGTCCACCCGCGCCCGCGCGCCCACCCGGGTGTCCTTCAGCCGGCTGTTCGGCCCCACCTCGGCACCCTCACCGACCTGCGTCGAACCCAGCAGCTGCGTACCCGGATGCACGACGGCGTCCTGCCCGAAGGTCACGGTCACATCGACCCACGTCGTGGCCGGGTCCACCACCGTCACCCCCTCCAGCATGGCCCGCGTCAGCAGCCGGTCGTTGAGGATCCGGCGCGCCTCGGCCAGCTGCACCCGGTTGTTGATCCCCGCGATCTCACGGTGATCACCGGCCACGGACGCCCCGACCCGGTGCCCGGCCTCCCGCAGGATCCCGAGCACATCGGTGAGGTACTCCTCACCCTGGCTGTTGTTCGTCCGCACCTTCTTCAGCGCGTCCGCCAGCAACGGACCGTCGAACGCGAACACCCCGCTGTTGATCTCCCGGATCGCCCGCTGGACATCGGTCGCGTCCTTGTGCTCCACGATCGCCGTCACGGCACCGGTCGCCTCGTCCCGCACGATCCGGCCGTAACCGGTCGCGTCCGGAACCTCGGCGGTCAGCACGGTCACGGCATTGCCGTCCGCGTGATGGGTCCCGGCGAGCCGCTCCAGCGTGTCCGCCGTGAGCAGAGGCGTGTCACCGCACACGACCACGACGGTCCCGTCCACGGCCCCGCCCAGCTCCTCCAGCCCCATACGGACGGCGTGCCCGGTCCCCTTCTGCTGCGCCTGCACCGCCGTGCGCACGGCGGGGTCGATCCCGGCCAGGTGCGCGGTGACCTGCTCACGGGCGTGGCCCACGACGACGACCAGGTTCTGCGGGTCCAACTCACGGGAGGCGGCCAGCACATGGCCGACCAGGGAACGGCCGCAGATCTCGTGGAGGACCTTGGGTGTGGCCGACTTCATACGGGTGCCCTCACCCGCTGCAAGAACGACGACGGCTGCCGGGCGGATGGCGCTCACGGGGTTGCCCTTCGGCTCTGGATGGGTGGGGGTGACAGCCGCAGGATACCGGGGGGAGTTCTGGGGGATATGAGTGCGGGCCCTGACAGTCCTGTCAGGGCCCGAACGTGAGTCTTGTGTGCTGTGGGCTCCCGGAGAAGGATTCGAACCCTCATTCAACGGACCAAAACCGTTTGTCCTGCCCTTAGACGATCCGGGATAAATGGCGCGCTATGCCCGAATTGGTTGATCGGTTTCGCGTGCGGCCTCCACTATGCCGTACCAAGACCCTTCGATGCGACGATACAAGTCGGCACCTTTCAGGACTTTGATCACGAGGCAGCCCCGGTAGTTGTCGCCGGTGTTCTTGCGGACCGTCTTGGGGTTGTGCTTCTTGAGGGTGGTCTTGTTGAAGGCGGAGGGGGTGGCCCCGACCAGGTCGGCCCAGTAGCGCTCGGCGGCCGCGACGTCCGCCGTCTCTTGGATCATCACCGTGAACCGCAGGCGATCGCGTTCCACCTCCAGTAGGTCCAGCCAGGCCAGGAAGACCTCGATCATCCCGGGGTCGCTGTTCACGAAGGTGACGTTCTCGCGCCGGTCGTACGGCTTGTCCTTGCCTCCTTCGGCCCAGTAGAGGCCCACGCCCTCTCGCAGGCGCAGTTTCTCCTCCCAGCCCTTGCGGGCGATCGCCGCCGCTTCTTCGGGGCTGCGTCGACGCTCCGGCTTGGGCAGATCCCGGACCCCCAAGGACACCGAGCTTCGGGAGCAGCCCAGTGCCTCGATCTGGTCGTAGGTCCGGCCCCGGAGGCGCAGGTCGCGGGCCTTGGCGCGGAGGTCGTCCTTGGCCCTCGGGCGCTTGGTCCATTCCGGGGGCGGTTCTCCCTTCACCAGCTGGTTGAGGATGTCGTGGTTGTAGATCTTCAGCTCGTCCCGGATCTGGCGGAGGCTGTGGCCGGCCCGGCGCAGGGCGATCGCCCGGTCTCGTAGCTGTTCGAATTCGGCGTATTTGCCGGGTGCATGTGTCACGTGCATACCGTCCGGCCGGAATACTCCGTTCCGGGTTCGAACGGGAAGGGTTCGCCAGTTCGAGGGATAGCGGTGGGTTTCGAGGCCGTTCGGTCACGGAGTGTGGTGTGTGGAGGTAGGTGAAACTCACCGGAAAAGCCGTGCCTGTCGCCCGTAGGCTGGGTGTATGACCATGACGGGGGAAGACCACGCCAGGGGCCTGACCGGCCCGTGGTGGTGGGGGAGGTGGCGCAGCGCGGTGCTCGACGGGAGTCTCGCGCTGGTGTCCGCCGTGGAGTGCGGCGCGGAGGGGGTTCCGTTCGCCCGGGACGCGGGTGTCCCGGTGTCGGTGGGGATCGTGTTCGGGCTGATCGCCGGCTCGGTGCTGCTGGTGCGCAGGAAGTGGCCGATCGCCGTCGTCCTGGTCGCGATCGCGATCACGCCGGCCGAGATGGGTTTCCTGATGGGGATCGTCGGCCTGTACACGCTCGCGGCGTGTGAGCTGCCGCGGCGGATCATCGGTGCGCTGGCGGGGATGTCGTTGCTGGGCACGATGATCGTGACGTTCGTGCGGGTGCGGCAGGACATGGCGCGGGGTGATCTGACGCTCGGTGACTGGTTCGTGCCGTTCGCGGCGGTCACCACGTCGTTGGGGCTGACGGCTCCGCCGGTGCTGCTGGGCCTGTACGTGGGTGCGCGGCGGCGGTTGATGGAGAGCCTGCGGGAGCGGGCGGACTCTCTGGAGCGGGAGCTTCAGTTGCTCGCGGAGCGGGCGGAGGAGCGTGCGGAGTGGGCGCGCAACGAGGAGCGGACGCGGATCGCGCGGGAGATGCATGACGTCGTCGCGCATCGGGTGAGTCTGATGGTGGTGCACGCGGCGGCGTTGCAGGCGGTTGCGCGGAAGGATCCGGAGAAGGCCGTGAGGAATGCCGCGCTGGTGGGGGACATGGGGCGGCAGGCGTTGACCGAGTTGCGGGAGATGCTCGGGGTGCTGCGGGCGGGGGAGGACGCGGGCGCGCGTGCCGCGTCGGTGCCGCTGGCGGCGGTGGGGGAGGCGGCCGCGGCGGCGGCTTCGCGGGCGGCCGGTGCGGACGGGGCGGGGGAGGGGCCGTGTCTGTCGGAGCTGGACGAGCTGATCGGGCAGTCGGCGGCGGCGGGGATGGTCGTGGATCTGTCGGTGGAGGGGGAGGTGCGGCCGTATGCGGCGGAGATCGAGCAGACGGCGTACCGGGTGGTGCAGGAGGCGTTGACCAACGTCCACAAGCATGCGGCGGGTGCGAAGACGTATGTGCGGCTCGCGCATCGGGTGTCGGAGATCGCGATGCAGGTGGAGAACGGCCCGCCGCCGGAGCCCGCGTCGGCGTCGGCGGTGCGGTTGCCGTCGGGTGGCAACGGTCTGCTGGGGATGCGGGAGCGGGTCCTGGCGCTGGGCGGTGTGTTCGTGTCGGGGCCGACGGACGCGGGGGGTTTTCGGGTGTCGGCGGTGATTCCGGCCGTCTAGGGGGCCGGGGGCGCCGTGGCCGGGGTGGGGGTCAGCCTGCGGTGAGGCGTACGGGTTCGATGCCGGTGACGAGGGTGGACAGGGCGTGGTCGACGTCGGGGCCGGCGTACCAGTCGCCGGTGTGGTCGAGGGCGTAGACGCGGCCTTCGGCGTCGATGGCGAGGAGGGCCGTGGTGTCGGTCTCCTGGCCGAGTGGGCTGAGTTCGGTGCCGAGGGCGCGGCCGAGGTCGCCGAGGGTGCGGGCGTGGTGGAGGCCGTGGAGGGGGTCGAGGTGGAGGGTGGCGGGGGCGATCTGCCGGCCGGGGCCGGTGGGGGTGATGCTCAGGCCGCCGAATTCGGCCCAGGCCTCGACGGCCGCGGGGAAGACGGTGTGCCGGTGTCCGGCGGGTGAGGTGTGGTCGCGCAGGGTGTCCGCCCAGAACTCGGCCTGTTTTATGTCCCAGCGTCCCGGTTGCCAGCCGGCGGCGCGCAGGGCGGCGTCGACGGGTACGGGGAAGCGCGTGGAGGAGGTGCGGTCGGGGTGCATCTGCCCTTCGTTCGTCGTGCCGGCGTGGTGGTGCGGGTGCTGTCCGGTGGTGGGGGTGAGGGCGCTGTCAGTCGTCGGGTGCCGTGGGGTCGACGACGCGGACGCCGAAGTGGGAGCTGAGGGCGGTGCAGGCGCGGCAGGGGGTGGCGAAGCTGCCGTGGAGGGGGTCGCCGTCCTCGCGTATGCGGCGGGCGGTGAGTTTGGCCTGTTTGAGCGCTTTGCGGGCTTCGCCGTTGGTCATGGGCCGGCGGGCGGCGCGTTTGCTGCGGGTGGCGTCGGCGGCGGCGATGTGCCGGGAGATGAGGATGGTTTCGGCGCAGCGGCCGGTGAAGCGGTCGCGCTGGGCGCTGGTGAGCGTGTCGAGGAAGTCCTGGACGAGGGGGTGCAGGGCTGGGGGTTCCTCGCCGCGGGCGGCGGTGCCGGTGAGGGTGGTGCCGCGGACGGAGAGGGCCGCGGCGACGGTGGGCAGGATGCCGTCGCGGCGGTGGCGGAGGGTGGGGGCGGGGGGTGCGTCGGTGCCGCTCCAGCCGATGCGAGGGTCGCCGGCCCGCACGTCCGTACCTCCGGTCTGCAAGGTGTTCATGGTCGTTCTCCCCTCCCCTGGCGTCCCCCTGAAGGACACAGGGTGCCAAATGCCGTGGCTGGTGCGGAAGCTGGGGCGGTGCGACACGCCCGGGACGGGTTGGGTCGTGACGCTGGGGTGACGGCTGGTCACGCAAGCGGAGGGGTGGTGTCCGGGGGATGCGGCGGGCCGGTGACCGGGGTTCGTGTACCGCATAGGCTGTCGCCATCCGCGATCGACACCGCCGTTCAGGCCAGAGAGAACGCCGCAGGGGGCAACCGCCATGACGACAGGTCGGCTCGGGCAGCAAGCCGCGCCGCCGAACGCGGCCTACGCCGGGCAGGTCGTGCACTTCCCGGATCCGGTCCGGGCGGCACGTCACCCGAGAGGGGTACGGGTCGACGAGCGTGGTTACCCGGATTTCTCGCCGTACGCGCGCGTGGCGGCGGAGATCGCCGAGCCGCCTGAGGGTTTCGGTGTCGACGAGTTGCGGCTGACGGACTTCGTGTCGGCGAACGCGGCGCTGGCGGCGGCGGGGCACGAGTTGTGGGACACGGTGCCGGATGTGGCGACGCCGCATGGCTGGACGTGGCATCACGTGGTGGGCACGCGGCGGCTGGAGCTGGTTCCGGTCGAGGTGAAGGCGTTGTTGCGGCATCACGGCGGGGTGGCGACGACGCGGGTGGATCACGCCAAGCGGGGGACGCGGCCGTTGCAGGAGACGCGTCCGGCGCATCTCGGGCTGCCGAAGTCGGGTGTGGCGGTGACGGAGGCGCAGGTGCAGGGGGTCGAGGAGGACCTCGGCTACCGGCTTCCCGGTGCCTATCGTTCGTTCCTGAAGGCGGCGGGTGGTTGTGCGCCGGTCGGCACGGCGCTCGACGCCGAGCTGGGGCTGCTGGTGGACCAGCCGTTCTTCACGGTGCGGGACGAGGCCGCGGTCAATGATCTGGTGTACGTCAACAAGTGTCTGCGCGACCATCTGACGAAGGATTACCTGGGTGTCGCGTTCGTGCAGGGTGGTCTGCTCGCGGTGAAGGTGAAGGGCGAGCGGGTCGGTTCGGTGTGGTTCTGCGCGTACGACGACGTACGGGACGTGGATCCGTCGTGGTCGCCGGCGGAGCGGGTGGAGCGTCTGCTGCTGCCGTGCGGTGATGATTTCGACGCCTTTCTGTCCCGGCTGGCCGGTAGTCCGCCGGAGTTGGAGACGGTGGCCAATCTGATGGTGGACGGCGGTTTCGCCCGTGTCGTCCCGGTGTCTTCCGGCTCGGCGTCTTCCGGCCCGGTGGGGGAGTGAGCTGCAGGCGATGGTGACCTACGCGCAGGCGCAGGAGCGCGCCGAGGAGTGGATCAACGGCGATGTTCCCGCGTACCAGCATCGTGAGGTGCGGGTGCGGGAGTTCGAGCTGGGTTTCGTGGTGTGGGGCGAGGACCGTGCGGAGGGCCCGCGTTCGGACGCGGGTGGGCAGCGGCTGGTCATCGCCCGGGACAGCGGGGAGGCCACGCTGTGGCCCGCGCTGCCGGTGGGTGAGGTGATCCGCCGGTACGAGGAGGAGTACGGCCGCGCCGAGGAGCCCCAGGACGCGGTGCCGGCGGCTGCCGCGGCTCGTGTCGACCTGAATCAGACGTCGTTCCTGCTGTCTCCTCCGGAGTGGCTGCAGGAGGCGGCGGACAAGCTGGGCCTCGGGGACCGGCGGTCCGGTGGCGAGGGCGATGCCTCCGCTTCGCAGGGGGCTGCCGCCGAGGGCGGGGCTGCCCCTGCCGCTGCCGCTGCCGGGGTTTCTCCGGGTGGTGCCGGGCCGGCGGAGACGCAGGCCGGGGTGCCGGTGGACGCGCCGCCCGGGGCCTCGGGTGTCGCGGGGGCGTCCGGGGCGTTCGGTGGGGCGCAGGGTGGCGCTGGTGCGCCGGTCGGTCCCGGTGCGCCCGGTGGCCCGGCGGTGCCCGGGGTCGCCCCCACTGCGGCCGAGGTGCCTGCCGGTGCCACGCCGTGGGCGGGTACGGACACGAATGCGGGCGCCGGTGAGGACGACCGTTCCGTGCCGTTGCCGGCGACGGTGTTCGCGCCGCCGTTGAGCGACTCGGACGACGGGGGCCCGCGGCCGCCGGTGGCGGCGCCGGACGCGAAGACGGCGTTGATGTCGGGGGGCAGTCAGCTGCCGCCGACGGCGGTCGCGCCGGCCCTCGACTCCTCCGACGTTCCGGGAGCGCAGGGCGGCCCGTCCACCCCTGGTGGTGCGCCGGGTGCGCCCGGTGCTCCGGCCGCTCCCGGAGCCCCCGCCGCGCCGGGTGTTCCGCAGGGTGGTACGCCTGCGCCGGCTCCGGGTGCTTCGCCGTACGGCTATCCGCAGGGGCCTGGTACGCCCGCGCCGGGTGTGCCCGCGTTTCCGTCGGCGCACGGCGCGCCGCCTGCGGCTCCCGCCGCGCCGGGTGTTCCGCAGGGCGGTACGCCTGCGCCGGCTCCGGGTGCTTCGCCGTACGGCTATCCGCAGGGGCCTGGTACGCCCGCGCCGGGTGTGCCCGCGTTTCCGTCGGCGCACGG
>NZ_JBVIIT010000001.1:458612-606296 GCF_055569615.1 Streptomyces sp. NPDC031379
ACGCACGGCGCGCCGCCTGCGGCTCCCGCCGCGCCGGGTGTTCCGCAGGGCGGTACGCCTGCGCCGGCTCCGGGTGCGCCGCAGTACGGCCACCCGCAGGGCCCGGGTGCTCCGGGGTACGGCTACCCGCAGGGGCCGGGCGGTGCCCCCGGCGCGCCGCAGCCTCCGGCGGGGCCGGGTGCGGCTGCGCGGCATCTCGCGCCCAACGCCGGTGACATCGCGGACGCCGCGACGAGCAAGGCGGCGCCGCCGCCGAAGAAGGCGCGCGGCGCAGTGGGTGCGCCGCCTCCCCCGCCGGGTGCCCCGGGTACGCCGGGAGCACGTTCGGGGAGCGCGCCGGCTTCGCCCGCGCCGGGTGCGCCCGCGGGTGGGTATGTGCCGACGCAGCTCGTGTCGGCGCTCGGGCCCGAGGGGCCTCAGAGCCCGGCGGGTCCGGGTGCGCCGGCGGGTCCGGGTGGCGCGGACGGGGCACAGGCGCCGGGCGTGCCGAACGTGCCGGGTGCCCCCAACCCCCCGGCCGCGCCTTCGAGTGCTCCGGGCGGCACTCCTGCGGGCAACGTGCATCACGCGGCCACGGTGCTGGCCGACCCCAGCCAGCTGGGCGGCGGCGTACCGCAGCCTCCGGGCGCCCCGGGTATGCCGGCCGCTGCGGGCGTCCCGGCTCCGGGCATGCCGAACCCGCCCGGTGCTCCGGGCGTTCCGGCTCCGGGCATGCCGAACCCGCCCGGTGCTCCGGGCGTCCCGAACGCTCCGATTGCGCCTCCCGTGCCCGGGGCGCCGCAGCCGCCTGGCGTCCCGGGTGCTCCCGGTGGTGCTCCCGGTGCCGTGCACCATGCCGAGACCGTGCTGTCCGCGCCTCCCGTGGCCGGCCCGGGCGCGCCTCCGCCGCCGCCCGCCCCCGGCGCACTCGGCATGCCGGGCGCTCCGCAGCCGATGCCGCCGGGTGCGGTGCCGCCGCCGGGCGCGCCGGTGCCGGGGCAGCCTCCGGCGTACGGGTATCCGCAGCAGGGGCAGCCGACGGTCGGCCCCGGCTACCAGGCGGTGCTGCGTTATCGCGCGCAGGACGGTTCGGAGCAGCAGCTGATCCGGCGTTCGGCGCCGGGCACGCCGCACCCGGAGTGGCAGATCTTCCACGAGCTGCGCGCGATGAACGTGCCGCCGGACCAGGTGCTGGAGCTGCACACCGAGCTGGAGTCGTGCGAGCTGCCGGGTGCCTACTGCGCGCGGATGATCCGGGAGCAGTGGCCGCAGGCGCGGATCGCGAGCATCGCGCCGTACGGCACGGACCACGCGAGCCGGCAGCAGGGCATGCAGCAGTTGCTGGCGCACCAGGGTGAGCTGCACCAGGTGGCCGACGGTCCCGCGCGGCCGGCGCCGGTGCGGGCGCCGCTGCCGCCGGTGCAGGCCGCGCCGGCCCTGCCGCCGGAGGGGATCGCGCAGGAGATGGCGGCGGCGTTCGGGCCGGGGGTCTTCCGGTTCGAGCAGCAGGCGGTGTCGCGGCAGGGTGTGCCGCCGATCGTGGCGCACATGCTGGTCGTGGCCGGGTTGCCGCTGGACATGGGCCCGTTCTTCTGGGCGCAGGCGCAGCCGGGCCGTCCGGTGCCGACGCTGGCGGAGCTGGCGGCCGAGCGTGGGGTGCAGCCGGCGGCGGACGCGGGGTCGTACCTCGTCATGGGCACCGACTTCGGCAAGGCGATCTGTGTGCAGTACGGCACGGCGAACATCGTGGCCGTGCCGGTGGAGGCGGGGCCGGGCGGTGCTCCGGTGCCGCCGCAGTTCGTGAACAGCGGGCTGCCGGAGTTCGCGCGCTGCCTGGCGCTGCTGGGCCGGATGTGGCGCCTGCGGTACGGGCTGAACCAGGAGCAGGGAGGCCGCTGGACCGTCGACTTCCAGGCGCAGCTGGCTTCCCTGGACCCGGCGGCGCTCGGCTCTCCGGAGAGCTGGTGGTCGGTGCTGCTGGAGCAGATGTGGGACGGGCTGCTGTGACGCCCTCCTCGTAGGCGAACGGGGGCCGGGGTGTGCGCGTCACCCGTCAGGAGGATGCGCTTCGGACGCCCCGGCCCGCCGCGCCGACCGCGAAGTGCGACATTTCGACCGTGACGCGGCTGCGGAGTGTCGCGTTGTGAACACCTATGTCCGATCCATCAAGATGTGCGCGAAATCATCCTGTCGTGTACGTCCGGTGGAGAGGGGTTTCCAGGGTGAGCAGCGCATCGATGCCGCCGCACGACTTCGTGACGGTCCGGGGGCGCGGCTACCGCCCCGGCCAGGTCGACGCGTACATGGAGGCACTGTCGCGGGACCGGGACGCCGCTTGGGAGCGTGCCGCGCGCCTGACGGTGCTCGCCAAGAACATGGAGGCGGAGGCCGCGCGGCTGCGCGAGACCGTCTCCCGGCTGGCGCCGCAGACGTACGAGACGCTCGGCGAGGGTGCGCGGCGCCTGTACCAGCTCGCGCTGGACGAGGTGGCGGACATCAGGGAGCGCACCCGGCGTGCGGCTCACGACCACGTCGCGCAGGCCGAGGCGGATGCCGAGAACATGCGCCGGGAGGCGCGGGAAGCGGCGGACGCGCTGTGCGCGGAAGCCGACGAACGCGCCCGCCAGTCGCTCCTCGCCGCGCGTGCCGAGGCCGACGACTTCCGCGTCGGCGCGCGCCGGGACGTGAAGGAGGGGCGCGGAGAGGCCCTTTCCGCGCTGCGCGAGGTACGGCAGCGCACCACCGGCATGCTCGCCGAGCAGTCCCGGGAGCACGCCGAGCGCTGGGCGCGGGCCGAGCGTGAGGAGGCCGAGAAGGTGGCCGCGCTCGACGCCCGGCTCGCGGAGCGGGCCGGCCGGGCCGAGCGCGCGCTGTCCGAGGCGCAGCGGGCGTTCGGCGAGGCCGAGGAGGTCGCGCGGTGCTCCCCGGAGGAGGCACGCGCGCGTGCCGCCGGCATCCTCGCCGACGCGCGCGTGCGCGAGGAGAGCATCGCCCAGGAGACGGAACAGGTGCTGAGCGAGCACAGCGAGACCTGGGACGACGTACGGGCGCAGATGGACAGCGTGCGCAGCAGCCTGATCACGCTGACGGGCCGGGCCGCCCTGGAATAGCGGCCGTCACCTGCGCACCGCTCCGGCCAGGATCCACCCCTCCACCGCTTCGTACTGGCGCCGTTGCTGCTCCGCCTTCGCGCGGCCGGATGCCACCGTGCCCAGCCAGCCGAAGAAGAAGCCGGCCGGGATGGAGACGATGCCGGTGGTGGTGAACGGGAACCAGTTGAAGTCGGCGTGCGGGAAGGCCGAGATCGGTGAGCCGGAGACGAGGTTGGTGCCCGGCATGAGCAGCAGCACGGTCAGCGATCCGCCGATCAGCGTGCCCATCAGGCCGGTGCGGGTGTAGCGGCGCCAGAACAGGCCGTAGACCAGGGCCGGGGCGAGGGCGGAGGCGCCCAGGCAGAAGGAGAGCGTCACCAGGGGCTGCAGGCTGTGGTGCTGTACCAGGGTGGCCAGCAGGATGGTCGGGACCCCTATGGCGAGCGCCGAGAGGCGGGCCAGGGCCATCTCGCGGCGGGCCGGCATCTCCTGCATGCGGGCCGCGAAGACGTCATGGGCCAGGGAGTTGGCGCAGGCGAGGATCATCCCGGCCACCGAGGCGAGCAGGGTCAGGAAGATCGCGGTGGTGACCATGGTGAACAGGAAGGTGTCCGCCGTCGACACGTCGGCTCCGAACGCCGCCCGTGAGCCCAGCAGGTACGCCGTGTTGCCCTGCGGGTCGGCCGCGGAGATCACCGTACGGCCGACCAGTGCCGTGGCGCCGAACCCCACCACCGTGATGACCAGCACGAACAGGGCCACGATCGACACCGCCCAGGACATCGAGCGGCGCACCTGGCGGGCGCTGGAGGCGGTGTGCATGCGCATGGTGATGTGGGGCAGGCAGGCACCGCCGAGCACCACGGACAGCTCCGAGGCGATCATGTCGACGCGGGACCTGGTTCCGGTGCCGAACTCCAGCCCGGAGCGCAGGAACGCGGGCCCGGCCCCGCTCTGCCGGGACGCCGCGGTGAACAGGGCGCCCGGGTCCCAGTCGAAGCGGCGCAGGATCAGCAGGGCGACGACGGCGCCCGAACCGAGCAGCATCACGATCTTCAGGATCTGGATGAGCGCGGTGCCTTTCATGCCGCCGATCGCCGCGTAGGCGATCATCAGTGTGCCGACCCCCACGACGCATCCGGTCTTCAGGGACTCGTTGGTGAAGCCCAGGATGAACGCCATCAGCTGGCCGGTCCCGGCCAGTTGGACCAGCATCAGCGGCAGCAGCGCGGCGATCGTCACCGCGCACGCCGTGATGCGCACACCGCGGCCGGGCAGCCGGCGGGCCAGCGCGTCGCCCATGGTGAACCGGCCCGCGTTGCGCAGCGGTTCGGCCAGCAGGAACATCAGCAGCATCAGCGACAGCGCCGTACTGAGGGCGAGGACGACCCCGTCGTAGCCGCACAGGGCGATCACTCCGCCGGTGCCGAGGACGGTGGCCGCGGAGATGTAGTCGCCGGCGATGGCGAGGCCGTTGCGCAGGGGGGACAGGGAGCCGTAGCCGGTGTAGAACTCGTCGAGGTCGTCGCGGTCGGGGCCGGTCATGACGCACAGCAGAAGGGTCACCGTGGCGACGGTGGAGAAGGCCACCAGGGACATGGCCTGGGCGGAGTCGCTGAAACCGGTGAAGCCGGGGCCGGCGGGGTTGCCCGCGGCGGTGGTCATCGCATCGCTCCTCGCCGTGCGTTCAGTTCGGCCTCCTTGCGGATGCGGTCCGCGAGTGGATCGACGTGCCGGCGCGCGGTGTGCTCGTACAGGGCGATCGCGAGCCAGGTGACGGGCAGTTGGAGGAGGGCGAGCAGCAGGCCGGCGGGGATGCCGTCGGCGACCGTGCTCGTCATGACGCCGGGCGCGCACGCGGACAGGACCAGGAACAGCGTGAAGTAGCCGAGCGCGGTGAGCGTGGCGGTACGCCGTTGCCAGCGGTAGGCGCTGCGCAGTACGCGCAGGTCGCTGTGGTGGCCGAGGGGTTCGCGGGGCGGCCGGTGGGCGGGGCGGGGCGGTTCGGGCGGGGTGGGCTGCCAGGGGTAGGTGTACGACGGGCGCGGCGGGTCGTAGGACATCCCGGGGCTCCTTGCGCGGCTCGGGTCCGTGGCGGTGGACCGCAGGGAGGTGGGGAGCGGAGCCACGCACGCTACTCGCGAGGTCCGGCCCGCGCGGCGTTTTCACCGAACTGGCCGGTCGGTATGCGCTTACTGGGCGCAGACGCGTGCCGGCCGTGCCGTTACCCGCGTCAACCGGCGCATACCGGACGGATTTCCGGACGGGTGCTCACTCGTCGCGCACGGGGAATCTGCGCGGAGCCACCAGCAGCAGCACCAGGAACGCCAGTGCCGCCGCCGCGGCCGCGCCGAAGTAGACCCCGTGCACCGCCCCGGCGATGGCCCGCCGCGTCGCCTCCGGAGCCGTACCGGCGTCCAGCGCGCGCGTGACGGCGTCCAGATCGCCGGCCCCGCCCAGCCGCGCGGCCAGCACCCCGTTGGCGACGGCGCCGAACAGGGACGCGCCCATGGTCTGCCCGGTCTGCCGGCAGAAGAGGACGGAGGCGGTCGTGGTGCCCCGCTCCGACCAGCCGACGGTGGACTGCACCCCGACGATCAGCGGCAGCTGGAACAGTCCCAGCGCCCCGCCCAGCAGCAGCATCAGCAGCGTCGGCTGCCACCAGGACCCGGGATACGGCAGGAACGGGAACGCACACAGGATCAGCGCCGCCAGGCCGATGCCGAGCAGTGCGGTGTCCCGGAAGCCGATGCGCCGGTAGACGTGCTGGCTGAGCGCCGCCGACAGCGGCCAGCTGATCGTCCACACCGACAGCACGAACCCGGCGGACACGGGGGCGAGCCCGAGCACCGACTGCGCGTACGTCGGCAGGAACACCGCCGGTGCCACCATCAGCAGCCCCAGTGCGCCGAGCGCCAGATTGACGGCCGCGATCGTCCGGCGCCGCCACACCCACCCCGGGATGATCGGCTCGGCCGCCCGCCGTTCCACCCCCACCACGACGGCGGCCAGCGCCAGGCCCGCGGCGAACAGCGCCAGCGACGGCGCGGACAGCCACGGCCATGCCACCCCGCCCTGCACCAGCGCGGTCAGCAGCACCCCGCCGCACGCGAACACCGCGAGCGCGCCGGGCCAGTCCACGCGCGCGTGGGCGGCGGTCTCCCGCTCCGGCTCGTGCAGATGACGGACGATCAGCCACAGCGCGGCGGCGCCGATCGGCAGGTTGATCAGGAAGATCCAGCGCCAGTCGGCGTACGTGGCGAGCACCCCGCCGAGCCCCGGTCCGGCGACCGCCGACACCGCCCACACCGTGGACAGCTTGGACTGGATCTTCGGGCGCTCCGCCAGCGGATACAGATCGGCGGCGAGCGTCTGCACGGTGCCCTGCAACGCCCCGCCGCCCAGTCCCTGGACGATCCGGAAGGCGATCAGCGCCCCCATGTTCCAGGCCATCGCGCTCAGCAGCGAGCCGAGCAGGAACACCGCCGCGCCGACCACCAGCACCGGCTTGCGGCCGTAGGTGTCGGACAGCTTTCCGTACACGGGGAGCGAGACCGTCACGGCGAGCAGATAGCCGGAGAACAGCCAGGAGAAGACGGAGAACCCGCCGAGGTCGCCGACGATCTGCGGTACGGCCGTGGCGACGACGGTGGAGTCCAGCGCCGCCAGGGCCATCGCCAGCATCAGCGCGGCGACGACCGCCCCTCGCCGCCCGGTGTCCTGGCGCCGGGCGGCGCCGCCGCGTATCGCAGGTGTCGTACTCCCCACCGCAAACCCCTCCCCGTACCGCTACCGGAACCTGCCCCGTGCCCCTTGCATCCATCTCCGGTTCGACAGCTTCCCATGCGGTACCAAGCGGTGCTTGATGGTGAGCAACCTGATCACCCGCTTCGGACATGCCGCCCAGGGCTTCGCGCACCCAAGGGTGGAGCCGACCCCGAGAAACCCTCCACCCGTCGGTGGAGCACCCCTAGGGGTCTCTCCGTACAACGGGTCGGGGAGGGTTCGTCCCGGCGGAGGACGAGCCGGGCCGGGTGCGGTCCTTAACCTGGCTTTACGCCGCCGTGGAGGGCGGCCGACCACCGGCTTCGCGCCGCCGGGGGGCGGCCGGCCGTACCGGCGGGGGTGGGGTTTTCCCCCCGGGAAGAGGGGGCTTCGCACCAGCGCGCGGCACCTCCGCCGACCGCGAGACTCATCGACGTACCCAGGACGACGCTTCGGCACACCGGAGCACCGGCCACACACCTGCCAACCGATATAGGAGACATACCGTGACATCGGCTGTGACCATTCCCAGGCACGGGGGCACTGGAGGGCGTACGGCCGTTGCCGCGCGGGCGCGGCAGGTCGTGAAGGCGTACGGGTCCGGCGAGACCCGCGTCGTCGCCCTGGACCACGTCGACGTGGACATCGCCCGCGGCCAGTTCACCGCGATCATGGGCCCCTCGGGGTCCGGCAAGTCCACCCTGATGCACTGCCTCGCCGGGCTCGACACCGTGACGGGCGGTCAGATCTTCCTGGACGAGACCGAGATCACCGGCCTGAAGGACAAGAAGCTCACCCAGCTGCGCCGGGACCGCATCGGGTTCATCTTCCAGGCGTTCAACCTGCTGCCGACGCTGAACGCGCTCGAGAACATCACGCTGCCCATGGACATCGCCGGCCGCAAGCCGGACCGCGCCTGGCTGGACCGGGTGGTGGAGACCGTCGGGCTCGCCGGACGCCTCAAGCACCGGCCGACCCAGCTGTCCGGCGGCCAGCAGCAGCGCGTCGCCGTGGCCCGCGCCCTCGCCGCCCGCCCGGAGATCATCTTCGGGGACGAGCCCACCGGAAACCTCGACTCGCGCGCCGGAGCGGAGGTCCTGGGCTTCCTGCGCCGCTCGGTGGACGAACTCGGCCAGACCATCGTGATGGTCACCCACGACCCCGTGGCCGCCTCCTACGCCGACCGTGTGCTGTACCTCGCCGACGGCCGGATCGTCGACGAGATGTACCAGCCGACGGCCGATCAGGTCCTGGACCGCATGAAGGACTTCGACGCCCGGGGGCGTACGTCATGACCGTCCTGAAGACCTCGATGCGCAACTTCTTCGCGCACAAGGGCCGCATGGCGCTGTCGGCGGTCGCGGTGCTGCTGTCGGTGGCGTTCGTCTGCGGCACCCTGGTGTTCACCGACACGATGAACACCACCTTCGAGAAGCTGTTCCAGGCGACGGCCTCGGACGTGACGGTCAGCTCCAAGGACGCCTCCGACACCGGCGAGACCACCTCCCACACCGGCAAGCCGCCGGTCGTGCCGGCCTCGATTCTCGGTGCGGTCCGCAAGGCCGAGGGCGTGCGGTCCGCCGAGGGGACGGTGTTCTCCACCTCGGTGACCGTCGTCGACGGCGACAAGGACAAGCTGTCGCCCAGCAGCGGCGCGCCCACCATCGTCGGCAGCTGGAACGGCAACGACGCCCGCACCATGGAGATCACCTCCGGCAAGGCGCCCAAGGGCCCGGACCAGGTGATGGTCGACGCCGACACCGCCGACAAGCACCACCTGAAGCTCGGCGACGAGATCGGCGTGATCACGGCCGTCGACACGCACCACGCGCGCGTGTCCGGCATCGCCGCCTTCAAGGTCACCAACCCCGGCGCGGCGATCTTCTACCTGGACACGAAGACCGCCCAGCAGACCCTCGTCGGCCGGACCGGTGTGTACACCAACGTCAACGTCACCGCCGCCCAGGGCGTGACCGACGCGCAGCTGAAGAAGAACGTCACAGCCGCCCTCGGGCACGGCTACAAGGTGCAGACCGCCAAGGAGGTCGCCGACGCCAACCAGAAGCAGCTCCAGGGCACTTTGAACGTCATGAAGTACGCGCTGCTCGGCTTCGCCGGGATCGCCTTCCTGGTCGGCATCTTCCTCATCATCAACACCTTCTCCATGCTGGTCGCCCAGCGCACCCGCGAGATCGGCCTGATGCGCGCCATCGGCTCCTCCCGCAAGCAGATCAACCGGTCGGTGTTGATCGAGGCGCTGCTGCTCGGCGTGATCGGCTCCGCGCTCGGCGTGGGCGCCGGCGTCGGCATCGCGATCGGCCTGATGAAGCTCATGGGCCTGATGGGCATGCACCTGTCCACCGACGACCTGACCGTGGCCTGGACCACCCCCACCCTCGGTGTGCTCCTCGGCGTGGTCGTCACCGTCCTCGCCGCCTACCTGCCCGCCCGGCGCGCCGGCAAGGTCTCCCCCATGGCCGCCCTGCGCGAGGCGGGCGCCCCGGCCGACGCCAGGGCCGGTGCCCTCCGGGCCGTCATCGGCCTGCTGCTCACCGCCGCCGGCGGCTGGAGCCTGTACGTCGCCGCCACCGCCGACAAGGCCAAGACGGGCTCCGGCTGGCTGGGCCTGGGCGTGGTGCTCACCCTCATCGGCTTCGTCGTCATCGGCCCGCTGCTCGCCGGCGGTCTGGTCCGTGTCCTCGGCGCGGTCATCCTGCGGATCTTCGGACCCGTGGGCCGGATGGCCGAGCGCAACGCGCTGCGCAACCCGCGCCGCACCGGCGCCACCGGCGCGGCCCTGATGATCGGCCTGGCCCTCGTGGCCTGCCTGTCGGTGGTCGGCTCCTCCATGGTGGCCTCCGCTACCGACCAGCTCGACAAGTCCGTGGGTACGGACTTCATCATCCAGGACGACAACGGCAAGGAGATCAACCCGCGGGCGGTCCACGCGATCAAGGACACGCCGGGTCTGGAGCGGGTCACCGAGTACAAGCTCCTGGACGCGACCCTGACCACCCCGGACGGCCACGTCTCCAAGGGCGAGACGATCAACGCGGCCGACCCGTCCTACGCGAAGGACCTGCGGACCGAGACGGTCGCGGGCAGCCTCGCCGACGCCTACAAGCCCGACTCGATGTCCGTCTTCGAGGGCTTCGCCGAGGACCACGGCATCAAGCTCGGCTCCACCGTCGCGGTCGGCTTCGAGGACGGCAGGACGGCGAAGCTGACCGTCCGCGCCATCACCAGCGACGACGTCGTCATCGACAAGGGCGCGATGTACGCCTCCATCGCGACCGCGGCCCGGTACGTGCCCGCCGACCGGATGCCGCTCGACCAGCTGGTCTTCGCCTCCGCCGCGGACGGACGGCAGGCGGCCGCCTACAAGGCGCTCAAGTCGACGCTGCACGACTTCCCGGAACTGACCGTGCGCGACCAGACCGACTACAAGAAGGCGCTGAAGGACCAGATCGGTCAGCTGCTGAACATGATCTACGGCCTGCTGGCGCTCGCGATCATCGTCGCGGTCCTCGGTGTGGTGAACACCCTGGCGCTGTCCGTGGTCGAGCGGACCCGGGAGATCGGCCTGATGCGGGCCATCGGCCTCTCCCGCCGCCAGCTGCGCCGCATGATCCGCCTGGAGTCCGTGGTGATCGCCGTCTTCGGCGCCCTGCTGGGCCTCGGCCTCGGGATGGGCTGGGGCGCGACCGCCCAGAAGCTCCTCGCGCTGGAGGGTCTGAAGGTCCTGGACATCCCCTGGCCGACGATCATCGCCGTCTTCGTCGGCTCGGCCTTCGTGGGCCTGTTCGCCGCGCTGGTCCCGGCGTTCCGGGCGGGCCGGATGAACGTCCTGAACGCCATCGCGACGGACTAGCCGCGCAGGCCGGTCCGACGACCACCGCACACGGGGGTTGCGGGGGAGAACCCGGTGCCGGGGAGTCTCGAGAGACTCCCCGGCACCGGGCTTCCCGCCGTTTCCAGGGGGCGCGGCCCGCCGGGACGCCGACCGGAGTTGTCCACAGCCCCCGACGCCCACGGCGGCAGCGTCGTACGCTGGACAACCCCGGACGCCACCCGCACCGGGCTGCTTGCGTTGCCCACCCCTGGACGGAAAAAGCCCACATGAGCCTGCACGGTCTGCTCGACGCCGTCGTCAAGGACACCGCCCTCGCGGAAGCGATCACGGCGGCCGCGGACGGCAACCGCATGCACGTCGACCTCGTCGGCCCCCCGGCGGCCCGCCCCTTCGCGGTCGCCGCCCTGGCCCGGGAGGCCGGCCGCCCGGTGCTCGCGGTGACCGCGACCGGCCGTGAGGCCGAGGACCTCGCGGCGGCCCTGCGCTCGCTGCTGCCCCCGCAGAGCGTCGTGGAGTACCCCTCCTGGGAGACCCTCCCGCACGAGCGGCTCAGCCCCCGCAGCGACACCGTCGGCCGCCGCCTCGCCGTCCTGCGGCGCCTCGCCCACCCCCGCCCCGACGACCCCGAGACCGGCCCGGTCTCCGTCGTCGTCGCACCCGTGCGCTCCGTGCTCCAGCCCCAGGTCAAAGGCCTCGGCGACCTGGAGCCCGTGTCCCTGAAGACCGGCCGCAGCGCCGACCTGAACGAGGTCGTCGAAGCCCTCGCGGCCGCCGCCTACGCGCGCGTGGAGCTGGTCGAGAAGCGCGGCGAGTTCGCCGTACGCGGCGGCATCCTGGACGTGTTCCCGCCCACCGAGGAACACCCTCTGCGCATCGAGTTCTGGGGCGACGACGTCGAGGAGATCCGCTACTTCAAGGTCGCCGACCAGCGCTCCCTCGAAGTCGCCGAGCACGGTCTGTGGGCGCCGCCGTGCCGCGAGCTGCTGCTCACCGACGACGTACGCGCTCGCGCGCGTGCCCTCGCCGAGGAACACCCCGAGCTGGGCGAACTGCTCGGCAGGATCGCCGAGGGCATCGCCGTGGAGGGCATGGAGTCCCTGGCGCCGGTCCTGGTGGACGACATGGAGCTGCTGCTCGACGTGCTGCCCAAGGGCGCCATGGCCGTCGTCTGCGACCCGGAGCGCGTGCGCACCCGCGCCGCCGACCTCGTGGCCACGAGCCAGGAGTTCCTCCAGGCCTCCTGGGCCGCCACGGCGGGCGGCGGCGAGGCCCCCATCGACGTGGGCGCGGCCTCCCTGTGGTCCATCGCCGACGTCCGCGACCGCGCGCGCGAGCTGGACATGATGTGGTGGTCGGTCTCGCCGTTCGCGGCGGACCTCGAACTGACGGACGAAGGGGCCGCCGACGCGGCGGGCGACACCCTCAAGCTCGGCATGCACGCCCCCGAGACCTACCGCGGCGACACCGCGCGGGCCCTCGCCGACACCAAGGGCTGGCTGGCCGACGGCTGGCGCGCGGTGTTCGTCACCGAGGGCCACGGCCCGGCCTCCCGCACCGTGGAGGTGCTCGGCGGCGAGGGCATCGCGGCCCGCCTGGACGGCGACCTCGGCGAGCTGAGCCCCTCCGTGGTGCACGTCTCCTGCGGCTCGATCGAGTACGGCTTCGTGGACCCGGCGCTCGGCCTCGCCGTGCTCACGGAGACCGACCTGTCCGGCCAGCGCACCGCCGGCCGCGACGGCGCACGGATGCCGGCCCGCCGCCGCAAGACCATCGACCCGCTCACCCTGGAGGCGGGCGACTACATCGTCCACGAGCAGCACGGTGTCGGCCGCTACATCGAGATGGTGCAGCGCACCGTGCAGGGCGCCACCCGCGAGTACCTGGTCGTGGAGTACGCGCCCGCCAAGCGCGGCCAGCCCGGCGACCGGCTGTACATCCCGACCGACCAGCTGGAGCAGATCACCAAGTACGTCGGCGGCGAGGCACCCACCCTGCACCGCCTCGGCGGCGCCGACTGGACGAAGACCAAGGCCCGCGCGAAGAAGGCCGTCAAGGAGATCGCCGCCGACCTGATCAAGCTCTACAGCGCGCGCATGGCCGCCCCCGGCCACGCCTTCGGCGGCGACACGCCCTGGCAGCGCGAGCTGGAGGACGCCTTCCCGTACGCGGAGACCCCCGACCAGCTCACCACCATCGCCGAGGTCAAGGAGGACATGGAGAAGTCGGTCCCCATGGACCGCCTGATCTGCGGCGACGTCGGCTACGGCAAGACCGAGATCGCCGTACGGGCCGCCTTCAAGGCCGTACAGGACGGCAAGCAGGTCGCCGTCCTCGTCCCCACGACCCTGCTGGTGCAGCAGCACTTCGGCACCTTCTCCGAGCGGTACGGGCAGTTCCCCGTGAGCGTGAAGGCGCTCTCCCGCTTCCAGACCGACACCGAGGCCAAGGCCGTCCTGGAGGGTCTGAAGGAGGGCGCGGTCGACGTCGTCATCGGCACCCACCGCCTGTTCTCCTCCGAGACCAAGTTCAAGGACCTGGGCCTGGTCATCGTCGACGAGGAGCAGCGCTTCGGCGTCGAGCACAAGGAGCAGCTGAAGAAGCTCCGCGCCAACGTGGACGTGCTGACCATGTCCGCGACCCCGATCCCGCGCACGCTGGAGATGGCGGTCACCGGCATCCGTGAGATGTCCACGATCACCACGCCCCCGGAGGAGCGGCACCCGGTGCTCACCTTCGTCGGGCCGTACGAGGAGAAGCAGATCGGCGCCGCCATCCGGCGCGAGCTGCTGCGCGAGGGCCAGGTCTTCTACATCCACAACCGGGTCGAGTCCATCGACCGGGCGGCGGCGCGACTGCGCGAGATCGTCCCCGAGGCGCGCATCGCCACCGCCCACGGCCAGATGTCGGAGTCGGCACTGGAGCAGGTCGTCGTCGACTTCTGGGAGAAGAAGTTCGACGTTCTGGTGTCCACCACGATCGTCGAGTCCGGCATCGACATCTCCAACGCCAACACGCTGATCGTGGAGCGAGGCGACAACTTCGGCCTGTCCCAGCTGCACCAGCTGCGCGGCCGCGTCGGCCGGGGCAGGGAGCGGGGCTACGCCTACTTCCTCTACCCGCCGGAGAAGCCGCTCACCGAGACCGCCCACGAGCGCCTGGCGACCATCGCCCAGCACACGGAGATGGGCGCGGGCATGTACGTGGCGATGAAGGACCTGGAGATCCGCGGCGCCGGAAACCTCCTCGGCGGCGAGCAGTCCGGCCACATCGCGGGCGTCGGTTTCGACCTGTACGTCCGTATGGTCGGCGAGGCCGTCGCCGACTACCGGCGACAGCTGGAGACCGGCGAGGCCGAGGAGGAGCAGCCGCTCGAGGTCAAGATCGAGCTGCCCGTCGACGCGCACGTCCCGCACGACTACGCGCCCGGCGAGCGGCTGCGTCTGCAGGCCTACCGGGCCATCGCCTCCGCCACCTCCGAGGAGGACGTCAAGGCCGTCCGCGAGGAACTCACCGACCGCTACGGCAGGCTGCCCGAGCCGGTGGAGAACCTGCTGCTGGTGGCCGGGCTCCGGATGCTCGCGCGCGCGTGCGGCGTCGGTGAGATCGTGCTGCAGGGCACCAACGTCCGCTTCGCGCCGGTGGAGTTGCGCGAGTCGCAGGAACTGCGGGTGAAGCGGCTGTACCCGGGCACGATCATCAAGCCGGCCGCGCACCAGGTGCTGGTCCCGCGTCCGAAGACCGCGAAGGTCGGCGGCAAGCCGCTGGTCGGCCGCGAACTGCTCGGCTGGGTGGGGGAGTTCCTCGCCTCGATCCTGGGTTCGTAGGCCGTCCGGTACGGGGACGGGGGCGTGCGTGCGGATCGGTGAACTGGCCAGGGCGACCGGGGCGACACCGCGCGCCCTGCGCCACTACGAGCAGGCGGGGCTGATCACCTCCGTACGCGCCGCCAACGGCTACCGCGCGTACGACGCCGTCACGGCCGTCCGCGTCCGCAACATCCGGCGGCTGCTGGAGGCGGGCCTCACCCTGGACGACGTACGGGTGTTCCTCCCCTGCCTGGACGGCGACGTCACCGCCGGCCCCGCCTCCGCCAGGGGCCTCGAGGTCGCCCGGGACCGGCTCGCGGTGCTGGACGCGCGGATCGCGGCGCAGACCGCGGTACGGGACCGGCTGGCGGCGGCGTTGCGGGCGGCGGGGGCCGGGTCCCGCGAACCGGCCGGTCCCGCCGGGTCCCGCGAACATGCCGGCCGGTCCGGGTCCCCCGGACCGGCCGGGTCGGCCAAGGCTCCCTGAGCCGCCCGGTTCAGGCGACGACCGCACCGCCGTCCACCGGCAGCACCACCCCCGTCACGAACGACGCCTGCGGGGAGGCGAGCCGGGTGATGGCCCACGCGACCTCCTCGGGGCGGCCGATCCGGCCGAGCGGGGTGTGCTCGAGCTGCCACTCGCGGATCGCGGCGCGCTGCTCGGGGGTGTAGCCGGAGTGGTCGGCGATCGGTGTCTCGATGGCCCCCGGGGCCACGGCGACCACCCGGATGCCGTCCGGCGCCAACTCCACCGCCCAGCTGCGGGTCAGTACCTCCAGGGCCGCCTTGCCCGCCGCGTACAGGGAGTTGCCGGGCCAGCCCCGCTGGCCCACCGACGTCGTCACGTTCACCACGACACCACGGCTCTCCCGCAGCGCCGGAAGCGCGGCCTGGGTGAGCAGGACGGGCGCGAGGAGGTTCGTCTCCAGCAGCGGCCGCACGGAGGCGCGGGTGTACGTACGCAGGGACTCGGTGCTGACGACCGCCGCGTTGTGGACGAGCACGTCGATCCGGCCGTACCGCTCCACCGCGGCGCCCACGACGGCCTCGGGACCGTCCTCGGCGGTGATGTCGGCGGACAGCGGCGTGATGCCGGGATGTCCGTCGGCGGTCTCGGCCAGCGGCGCCGTCCGGCGGCCCACGGCGACGACCTGGGCGCCTTCTGCGGCGAACGCGCGCGCGGTGGCGCGGCCGATGCCGGTGCCGGCTCCGGTGACGACGACGGTACGGGGGTTCTGGGTGCGCGGGGTCTCGCTCATGCCGGGATCGTCGGACCCTGACGCCAGTGACAAGGTCAAGTCCCGCGCCGGGGACGCGTTTCGCCCGCAACCGCCCGCGCGGCGGCACCGGTTCGGGCAGGCTGGCCGGTGTCAGGTGGTGGACGGCCGCGCACGGGGCCGGACCGAGGGGGAGGGGCACGTCATGTCCGAGTACGTCGGCGAGACCGTGGCGGAGCAGGCGGCGGACGGGGAGCCGGTGGAGCCCGCCCGCGTGCGCCGGCTCTGGCATCTGCTGGAGCCGCTGCACGCGATGCTGTACTACGCGCCCGAGGTCTTCGAGGAGTCGGCCGCGCTCGGCTACGACACGGCCGACCGCTGGCCGAGCTACTTCCCGCTGCGGGCGGCGCCGCTGGGCGCCGCCGGATCCGGGCGGGTGACCTCCGCCTTCTACAGCTTCGCGCCCCGCATGGTCGCCGAGCACATCGATCCCGCCTGGACCGTCGCGAGCCCGCACCAGGTGCTGGCCGCACGCCTGCGGGGCATCGACCGGGCGTACCGCGCCGTCCTGGGCGACGGTGTCGACAGCCCCGAACTGGCCGAGGCGGCCGCCCTCGCCCGGCGCGCGGCCGAGGCGGCCGGCACGGCGGGCCGCCCGCTCGCCGCGGCCAACGCCGAACTGCCCTGGCCCGAGGCCCCGCATCTGCAGCTGTGGCACGCGGCCACGATCCTGCGCGAACACCGCGGTGACGGCCATCTCGCCGCCCTGCTCCTCGCGGACCTCGACCCCGTCGAATCGCTCGTCTCCTTCGCCGCCGTGGGCGCCGCCTCGATCGAGCGCTTCGCCGGCCGCGGCTGGAGTCCCGGACAGTGGTCGGCCGCCGCGGCCCGCCTGTCCGCCCGGGGCCTGCTCGCGCCGGACGGTACGGCCACGGAGGCGGGCCACGCCCTGCGCCGGAGCGTGGAGGAGCACACCGACCGCATCGCCGCCGCCCCCTGGCGGGCCCTCGGCCCGGCCGCCACCGACCGCCTCGCCGGTCTGCTCGGCGCGTACTGGGTCGCCGTCCTGTCCACCGGACTGCTGCCCGCGGAATCCACCCTCGGCATCGGCAAGGTGTGAGCGGGCGCACGCACCCGCCGGCCGCGCTCCCGTGCACGGCGTCAAGTGACCCGAGTCGTATCCCGCTTGCCCCTGTATCACCCCTTCGGCTCCCATTCGGTGGGAGCCGAAGGGCGGTTACCGTGGAGGCGGAACGATCCGCCCGCACCCGGGGGCGGACCAGGGCGAGCGAGGGGGACGCAGCGTGACGCGTCTGAAGGGCGGGGCGGTCACCGCCGTGGCCGTACTGGTCGCCGTGGCCGGCTGCAAGTCCGAGCAGACCGGCGCAGCCGCCGGACCCGAGGAGACCGGGACCGGCGGCGCGGCCCTGACCGCCGCCGGCTCACTGACCGTCAAGGGCCGTGCCCCCAAGACCGGTTACTCCCGCGCCCGGTTCGGGACCGCCTGGGCGGACACCGACTCCAACTCCTGCGACACCCGCGACGACATCCTCCAGCGCGATCTGCGGGAGGTGCGGTTCACCGGCGGCACCTGCAAGGTCTCCTACGGCCTGCTCGACCCGGACCCGTACTCCGGCAAGGACATCACCTACCGGCGCGGCCGCAGCCAGGTCGACATCGACCATGTCGTCGCCCTCTCGGACGCCTGGCAGAAGGGCGCCAAGTACTGGGACCCCAGCAAGCGCATAGCCCTCGCCAACGACCCCCTCAACCTCATCGCCGTCGACGCGAGCACCAACCGCGGCAAGGGAGACGGCGACGCGGCCACCTGGCTCCCGCCCCGCAAGGGCTACCGCTGCGCCTATGTCGCCGCGCAGGTGGCGGTCAAGAAGAAGTACGGCCTGTGGGTCACCACCGCCGAGAAGACCGCCATGAAAAAGGTCCTCGCCACCTGCCCGGACCAGAAACTCCCCTCGGGCGGCAACCCGACCAGGGCACCGGAACGCTTCCGGGCGCACTGAAAACACCTACCCATGAGCGGCGCGCGCCACCTACCGTGACCCGCATGAACGTCGAGGTGAGCAGCATCGCCGAGCGGCCCGACCGGCTGCCCGCGCTGTGGGAGATGGCCGACACGTGGCCCGAGTTCGTGACCAACGACCCCGTGGGCAACGCCCACTACGGCCGCATCCCCCTGGAACTGCCGGAATACGCGCTGTTCGCCGAGGACGACAACGGTGACATCGTCGCCCACGCCTACAGCGTGCCCTTCGCCCTCGACCTCGACGGCCGGCGCACCCTGCCCGCGCGCGGCTGGGACCAGATCCTGCTGTGGGCCTTCGCCGATCTGCGCCGCGGCACCCGCCCGGACACGGTGAGCGCCGTCTCCGTCACCATCGCCCCGCACGCCCAGGGCCACGGCCTGTCCGCCCTCCTGCTCTCGGCGATGCGGGACAACGCCCGCGCCCGCGGCTTCCGGGAGGTCGTCGCCCCCGTCCGGCCCAACGCCAAGCACCGCGAACCGCACACCCCGATCACCGAGTACGCCCACCGGGTGCGCCCCGACGGGCTGCCCGAGGACCCGTGGCTGCGCGTCCACGCCCGGGCCGGCGCCACCATCGACTCGATCGCCCCGGCCTCCATGACCGTGGGCGCGTCGCTGGAGGAGTGGCGCGGCTGGACCGGGCTGCCCTTCGACACCGCCGGCGACGTCGAGGTGCCCGGCGCCCTGGTCCCGGTCCGCTGCGAACCGGAGCGCGGCTACGCCGTCTACGTCGAGCCCAACGTATGGATGCGCCACCGGCTGTGACCCGAGGCCGGCCCCGGCCCGGCGTCAGGTCACAGCGATCAGGCGGATCCGCCTCGCCGCGGGATCACGCGGCCGACCTGCCCTTCAGGGACTGAAGGACCTCGGCCGTCACCTTCTTCGCGGTCGCGGCACCGTCGTCGTTGCCCGCCGTGGACAGCACGGTGACCACGGTGCTGCCCGAGCGGGCCGCGACCAGGGTGGTGCCGTTCTCCCAGGCACCGCTCGTCAGCGTCATCGTGTACGCCTCCTCGCCGAGCCCGTCCGTGGACTTGCCCGTGACCTTCACCTTGGCGTGCACGTCCGTGTCCGTGAAGGTGGCGCACTCGGTGGCGACGGACCGCAGCTCCTTCATGACCGTCTGCGCCGTGGTGCCCTGGAACGCGTCGATCTCCTCGGCCACCTCCTCGGTCTTGTCGTGGTTCACGAAGTCGTCCTGCGCGAAGGACACGCCTCCCTTGTACCCGGTCACCTGGATCCAGGAGGTGCCCTCCAGCCTGGTGCAGTCCGGCTTCGCGGTGTTCCTGCCGGACGGGGAGAGGAACTGGTCCCCGCTGTCCGCGACGCCGTCGGCCTCACGGGTGAACCCGGCCGGGAAGGCCGACGCGGGCGCCAGCACCTGCTTGAGCTGCGTACCGGTGAGCAGACCGGCGTTGGGGTCCTTCGCCTTGGCCGGCTCGGCGCTCGCGCCGGACTCGGCGGAGGAGTCGGAGGAACCGCTGGAACAGGCGGACAGGGCCAGCGGGAGTGCCGCGACGGCGAGCAGCGTGACGGCACGGGACGAGAGACGCATGACGTTCCTTCAAACGATGGGTGAAACGGGGGATGTGCACGGCCGGAGGGTGCCTACGGCCGGAGGCATACGGCCAGGGGTGTCCAGGGCCGGGGGGTGTGTGCGGCGAGCCGCACGCCGCCGGGCCGGGGTGTCGCGCCCCGCCCCGGCGGCGTTCCGAGGGGTCAGGCCTTCTTCCAGTCGCCGCAGCCGGTCGTCTTGAAGTAGGCGTCCGTCGGGCTGATGGTGACGACGGCGCTGCCCGTCACGTTGTTGTTGGCGATGATCGAGTTCAGGCCCTGTTCGGCGTCCTTGGTGCGCTCCCAGTAGCAGGAGTCGTCGGCGTTCCCGGTGGACCTGTACGTGCCCGGGGCGATGTCCGTGCCGACCTTGAACATACCGCCGTCGCCGGCCATCGAGGAGGCGGGCTTGCCCTTCGCCTTCGGGTCGACGGCCTCCCAGTCCTCGCATCCGCTGGACTTGAACAGCTTGTCGGTGGCCTTGATGGTCACGTAACTCGTGCCGGTGACGTTGTCGTTGGCCAGCAGCGAGTCCATCTCGCCCTTGGCGTCCTTGGCGCGCTCCCAGTAGCACATGTCGTCGGTGTTGCCGGTCGTGCGGTACGTGCCCGGCTTCACGTCGGAGCCGACCTGGTACTCGCCGTCGCCGGCGATGGCGGCCTTCTTCTTCTCGGCGGCCTGGGCGCCCCCGGAGTCCTTCTTGCCGCCGGACCGGTGCTCGGCGGAGGCCGAAGAGCCCTTGCCGCTCCCCCCGGAACCGCTGTCCTTGTCGTCGCTGCCGGCGTTCGCGGACACGGCACCGATGACGACGATCCCGACGACGGCACCGAGCGCGACCTTGGCCTTCATGCCCATGGCGAATCCCTCCCCAAAGCGGCGGCCGCCCCCTGCGGTGGCCGCTCGTTCGCTGGGTCAATAAGACCAGAGGCTGTGAACCGAGTCAACACGGTTCACAGGGATGAGTGTGTACACGGTCGTGAATCCCCGGATGTCGTGTGCGCCGGTATGCTCGATGCACACACGGGACGAGGGGAGCGGGGCCGGTGCAGGACAACGCGACAGAGGTGACCGCGGCCGGTATCGCGCGGCTCGCCGGAGTGGGCCGAGCCGCCGTCAGCAACTGGCGCCGCCGGCACGCCGATTTCCCCAAGCCGGTCGGCGGCACCGAGACCAGTCCGTCCTTCGCGCTCGCCGAGGTCGAAGCGTGGCTCCGCAAGCAGGGCAAACTCGCCGAGGTCCCGCTGCGTGAACGCGTCTGGCAGCAGCTCGCCGGCCATCCCGAGGGCCCGCTGACAGCCCTGGTGCACGCCGGCTGCGTGCTGCTGCTGATCCATGAACGCCCCACCGTCTGGCTCGACGCGAGCGCCGGCTCCGACACGCGGCTGGCCGCGATGCTCCCCGGCGCCCTGGAGCAGGTGCTGACCCCGCGCTTCGGCGGCACGCCCGGCCGCGCGGTCCACGGCGGCCGACCCGCGGGCACGGCGGCGGCGGCTGTGAACACCTCCCGGGACGCGCAGGGTGTGAACACCGCACCGACCGGCTCTGCTGTGAACGCGGCACCCGCCGCCCCGGGCGTGAACCCGTCACCGGCACCGGACGCTGTGAACGCCCCACCGGCACCGCACGCCGTGAACACGCCCTCAGCTGTTCACAGCACGCCCGCCGCGCACAGCGCTCCCGCCGGCCACGACACCCCCAGCGCTCCGGGCGGCCCGGCCCCCTCCAGCACCCCGGCCGTCCCCACCCCCACCGGCCCCCAGCTCCTCCCCTCCGCTCCCCTCCTGCGCGGCGCCGCCGAGTTGGCCGCCGAGGTGGGGGCGCGGCAGGCGTTCGAATTCCTGCTGGGCCGGCACCTGGACGCCAACCCCCGCCAGTACACGCTCACCCCGGCCGAACTCGCCGGTCTCATGGCCGACCTCGCCGGCCCCGCCCGCAGCGTCCTCGACCCGGCCTGCGGCACCGGCGCCCTGCTGCGCGCCGTCGACACCCGCCCCGGCCAGGAGCTGTACGCCCAGGACAGCGCCTCCGACCTCGCCGCCCTCGCCGCACTGCGGCTGGCGCTGCACTCCCGGGCCGCCGTGCGCGCCGCCGCGGGCGACACCCTGCGCGCCGACGCCCACCCGGAGCTGCGCGCGGACGCGGTCCTGTGCCACCCGCCGTTCAACGAGCGCAACTGGGGCCATGACGAACTGGCCTACGACCCCCGCTGGGAGTACGGCTTCCCGGCGCGCACCGAGTCCGAGCTGGCCTGGGTGCAGCACGCGCTGGCCCGGCTGACCGACGGCGGCACCGCCGTGCTGCTCATGCCGCCGGCCGCGGCCTCCCGCCGTTCCGGGCGCCGTATCCGCGCCGACCTGCTGCGCCGGGGCGCGCTCCGGGCCGTGGTCGCGCTGCCGGTCGGGGCGGCACCGCCGTACAACATCCCGCTGCACGTGTGGGTGCTGCGCCGGCCCGACCGGACGCCGGCGTCGCCCGAGGTGCTGCTCGTGGACACCGGGAGGTTCGCCGGGGAGGGGCGCGGCGGCCCGGACTGGGCGGCGGTACGGGACGCCGTCCTGGACGCCTGGCGCGCCTTCGCGCGCGAGGGGCGGCTGGAGGAGCGGCCGGGGCTCGCCCGTTCCGTGCCCGTCATCGAACTCCTCGACGACGACGTGGACCTGGCCCCCGCCCGCCATCTGCCGCCGGCGGTGGCCGACGGCGCGGAGCAGCTCACGGCGGTGCGCGAGCGCCTCGGCGCCACCCTGCGCCTGACCGCCGACCTCACGCCGCCCCCCGCCGACCCGGCGCCGCCCGCTCGCTGGCCGCTCACCACCATCGGCGAACTCGCGCGCGGGGGCGCGCTGGTGATGCGCACCGGCGGAAACGGCGGCCACGCGCGCGTGCCCGTTCTCACCGACCACGACGTCCTCGCCGGCACGGCACCCTCCGGCACGCTTCCCGAGAGCGGGGAGGAGGCCGTACTGACCGAGCCGGGCGATGTCGTCGTACCGGTGCTCGGCGGTGGCTCGATGGCGCGGGTGATCGACGACGCGACGGGGGGTGCCGCCCTGGGCCGCAACCTGGTGCTGCTGCGCACCGATCGCACGGCGCTCGACCCCTGGTTCCTCGCCGGGTTCCTGCGCGGCACCGCCAACAACCGCCAGGCCAGCAGCTACGCCTCCACCGCGACCCGCCTGGACGTGCGCCGGCTGCAGCTGCCCCGGCTCCCGCTGGAGGAACAGCGGCGCTACGGCGCCCGCTTCCGTGCACTGGACGAGTTCGAGCGGGCGCTGCGCCACGCGAGCCGGCTCGGGGACCAGCTCGTGCGCGGGATGTACGACGGCCTCACCGACGGGACGGTGGCGCCGGACTGAGGGCGGACCGGCGGGCGTGCGAAGTGATCAGTACGACAACGGTTCGGTGCAACCCGTGACCGCTTGTCCGTGTCGGCCTATACGCTCGAACTCCGACACCGAACCCATCGCTCGCACGTCCGTCCCCATCGGCATCACCGGTCCAGGAGCAGTCATGTACGGCAACGGCGCGCCGTCGCCCACCCGCAGCGCGAGTACCGTCATCACCCTGCGCGTGCTGTTCGCCGCCGTCGGCTTCCTCTCGTGCGGACTGCTCGCGTGCGCGCCGCTGTTCCGGGTGGCCTTCCTGCGCGGCCGGTGGTTCGACTGGACGGCGGCCTGGGTGAGCCTGCCGCTGTCCATCACGTGCTTCGCGGTGGTCGGCTCCGTGAAGGAGAGCGACCACCGGGGCGACATCGCCCTCGCCGTGGTGCTGCTGCTGGGTGCCGTGGCCAGTGTGTACTTCCTGGTCATGGACATACGGCTGGTCGACCAGCGGCAGCGGTACGCCGGTCACGCGCCCGGAGCGCAGACCGTGCCGGGTACCGCGTACGGCCATCCGCATGCGGCGTCCCCGTACGCGGTCACCCAGCCCGCGCCCCAGCCGTACCTGCCCCAGCCGCCCATGCACCAGACGCCGGTGCCGCAGCCGCCATTGCACCAGACACCGGTGCCTCAGCCGCCGATGCACCAGACACCGGTGCCTCAGGCACGTCCGCCGCAGAGCCCCGTACCGGCCCCGCCGTCGCAGCGCCCCGCGCCCGCCCGCATCGACCAGGTCCGCGCCGAACTCGACGAGCTGAGCGACTACCTGCGCCGGCAGGACGGCAACCACGAGGACGGCAGGTGACCGTGGCGACAGGGCGTGTCGTCGCCGACCGGTACGAACTGTCCACGCTCATCGGGCAGGGCGGCATGGGCCAGGTCTGGACGGCCTACGACCAGCGGCTGGACCGGCGTGTGGCGGTGAAGCTGCTGCGCCCCGACAAGGTGGCGGGCCAGGAGGCGGACGAGCTGCGCCGCCGGTTCGTGCGCGAGTGCCGGGTGACCGCGCAGGTCGACCACCCGGGGCTGGTCACGGTGCACGACGCGGGCAGCGAGGGCGAGGAGCTGTTCCTCGTCATGCAGTACGTGGACGGCGCCGACCTCTCCGACCACCTCGCCGAACACACCCCGTACCCGTGGCAATGGGCGGTCGCGGTGGCCGCGCAGCTGTGCGCGGTGCTGAGCGCCGTGCACGCGGTGCCGATCGTCCACCGCGACCTCAAGCCGCGGAACGTGATGGTGAAGCAGGACGGCACGGTCACCGTCCTCGACCTGGGCGTGGCCTCGGTCATCGACACCGACACCACCCGCCTCACCCACACCGGCTCACCGATCGGCTCTCCCGCCTACATGGCGCCCGAGCAGGCGATGGGCGGCGCGGTCGGCCCGTACACCGACCTGTACGCGCTGGGCGTGCTGCTGCACGAACTGCTCAGCGGGGACGTGCCCTTCGCGGGTTCCACGGCGCTCGGGGTGCTGCACCGGCACCTGTACGAGCCGCCGCTGCCCGTGCGCCGTATCCGTCCCGAGGTCCCCGAGGCGCTCGAGACCCTCGTGCTGAGGCTGCTCGCCAAGGACCCGCAGCACCGGCCGGCGTCCGCGCAGGAGGTCTACGAGGACCTGGCACTGCTCCTGCCCGCCCGCGGGATGCCCACAGGGGCTCCCCTGGACCCCACGCGCCCCTTCCTGCGCCCCCACGCCCCCTGGCCGGACCGCGCCCGGACTCCCGCGCCCCAGCCCGCCCCCGTCGCGCCCGCGCCGCCGGTCGCCGACAGACCCGATGTCGCCGCGGCCGTGGACGAGGTCAAGCGCCTGCTGGGGGAGGGCCGCATCACCCAGGCCGTCGACATCCTCGGCACGATCCTGCCCGCCGCAGCCGAACAGCACGGCGAGCACTCCCCGGTGGTGCGCACTCTGCGCAAGCAGTACGCCGCCACGCTCATGGACGACGGCCAGTACCGGCGCGCACTGCCCGAGCTGCGCCGCCTCGCCGACGAACGCGCCGCCGAGGCCGGCCAGGCCGACCCGCAGTCCCTGCGCTTCCGCTACGAGGCCGCGCAGTGCCTGGAGCAGCTCGGCGAGCCGGCGGCGGCGCTCGCCGAGTACCGCACGCTGCTGCCGTACTACGAGAACCAGTACGTCTCCGGCGACCCGCAGCTCGCCCACGAGGTCCGCCGGCGCATCGGCCACCTGCTGCTCGCCCTCGGCGACCGGTCGGCCGCGCACGACACGCTGGCCCGGCTGGTGATGGACGTGGAGCGGGTGCACGGTCCAGGCCACCCGATGGCCGTGGAGATCCGCCGCACCCTGCAGTGGCTCGGGCAGGTGCGCGGCTAGATTTTGCTGCTCCCCGGCAGACTCTTGAGAACTGCGGGGGCTTACGTTTTCCGAGGGCGGAACCGGAGCCGGATACCTTGCGCTTCGTTTCGCCGGGTACGCACGCGCGTGGATCGCCGTGCACGAACAGGGGTGGGGTCATGGCCGGGCATCGGCAGTCGAAGAAGCGCAGATACATCACGTGGGCGGTGGCCGGTGCGTCCGTCCTCGCCGGGGCCGGCATCGCCGCGCAGACCTCCATGGCCGCCACCACCTGGCCCGCCCAGAAGACGTTCACGGGCCGCGCGTTCGACACCTGCACCGCGCCCTCCCTGGCAGCGATGAAGGCCTGGCACACGGGCTTCTACGGCGCGGCCGCCGTCTACGTGGGCGGCAAGAACCGCGGCTGCGCCCAGCCCAACCTCACCGCCTCCTGGGTCAAGTCGGTCAGCTCCCTGGGCTGGAAGCTCGTACCGATCTACGTCGGCGCCCAGCCGCCCTGCCAGTCCGGCTCCAGCCCGGAGAAGCTGACCGCCTCCACCGCCGCCTCCCTGGGGGCGAAGGACGCCGCCGACGCCGTCGCCAAGGCGTCCGCGCTGGGGATGAAGGCGGGCAGCCCGATCTACCTGGACATGGAGGCGTACGACATCACGAACAAGGCGTGCAACGACGCCGTGCTGACGTATGTACGCGCCTTCGACAAGGGACTGCGCGCCAAGACGTACCGGGCCGGCTACTACGGCTTCAGCAGCTCCAGCGCCAAGGCCGTCGCCACCGCCAAGGACAAGACGGACCTGCCGGGCAACCTCTGGTACGCGCTGTGGGACAAGCAGAACACCACCACCGCGGACTGGCCGTGGGGCTCCACCCAGTTCACCGGCCACAGCCGCGCTCACCAGTACATGGTCAACAGCAAGGAGACGCACGGCGGCGTCACGCTCACCGTCGACCGTGACGCCTGGGACGCCCCGGTGGCCATCACCGGCTGACCCGGATCGCCCTCCGGCGGGGCGCGGCGGTGCCCGAAGCGCGCGCGAATCGTTGGTCGAATGGGTTGGCCGCAGCCTGCCCACTGCCTACCATCGATCATCGCAAGACTTTGTGCACCGTCGCACAATCTCCTCGGGAGGTTTCCTTGCACCGCCGCCGTCGCACCGCGCTCGTCCTCACCGCCGCGATCGCCGCCGCGGCACCCGTCCTCACCGCCTGCGGAAACGATGCGCATCCGGGCGCGGCGGCCGTCGTCGGAGGGCAGCGGATCACCGTCTCCCAGCTGGAGAGCCGGGTCAACGAGGTCCGCAAGGCCCAGCGGGCCGCGGTGCCGGACGAGTCCCAGTACCAGCAGGTGGTCGCCTCCACCGGCAGCCTCACGCGGGACACCCTGCACAACATGGTCCTCGACCGGGTGCTGCACCGTGCCGCGCAGGACGAGGGCATCTCGGTGACCCGCAAGGAGATCCAGGGGATGCGCGGGGAGCTGGAGCAGCAGGCCGGCGGCGCCAAAGGGCTGGAGACGGCCTGGCTGCAGAAGTACGGCATCGCCCCGGCACGCCTCGACGACAACCTCCGCCTCCAGCTGGAGGCGCAGAAGCTCGCGGCCAAGCTCGGCACCGACACCACCCAGCCCGCCTTCTGGAAGGCCCTGTCCAAGGCCTCCGAGGAACTCGACGTGGACCTCAACCCGCGCTACGGCTCCTGGGACGTGCAGAAGAGCAGCCGGGTGGACGCCAGGACGCCGTGGGTGCGGGAGGTCACGACAGCGGGCGACCAGCCGGTGACGACCTAGCCCGGCCATACGATCACACGAACCCCTCGGCCCTGTGGACAAAGGAATCCGCTCGCTCACGGCGTGGGTTACGTTCGGACCGTGAACGCATCCAGTCCCGAAGCCGCCGCCCCCGGCCGCATCGTCCTGCTCACCACCAGCCACCGCGTCGCCCCCGGCCTGCTGTCCTGGCCCGCCTGGCAGGCCCTGCGCACCGCCGACGCCGTGCTGTGCGCGGACGGCGCGCACCCGCAGCTGCCGTATCTGCGGGAGGCCGGGACAGCGGTCGAGGAGGCGTCCCCCACCGCGCAGGAACTGGTCGACGCCTGCGCCGGCGGCCGGACGGTGGTGGTCGTGGCGACGGGTGAGGGCGAGCCCGCCCTCACCGACGGCCTGGCCCGGCTGGCCGGTTCCGGGCGGGTCGCCATGCCGGAGCTGGAGCTGCTGCCCGCCTCCTACGACCTGCCTGGCGCCCGCCTCCTGGACCTCGTCCAGGTCATGGACCGCATCCGCGCCGAATGCCCGTGGTCCTCCCGGCAGACCCACCAGGGCCTGGCCAAGTACGGCATCGAGGAGGCGTACGAACTGGTCGAGGCGATCGAGGCCGGTGACCGCGAGGAACTGCGCGAGGAGCTGGGCGACGTCCTCCTCCAGGTCGTCTTCCACTCCCGCATCGCCGAGGAGGACCCGGACACGCCGTTCTCCATCGACGACGTGGCCGGCGGCATCGTCGCCAAGCTCATCCACCGCCACCCGCACGTGTTCGGCGACGAGAAGGCCGAGACCCCGGAGGACGTCAAGGCGCACTGGCTGCGCACCAAGGCCGAGGAGAAGCGGCGCACCTCGGTCACGCAGGGCGTCCCCCTCGGCCAGCCCGGCCTCGCCCTCGCCGCCAAGCTCGCCTCCCGTGCCCGCACGGCCGGCCTGGACGTGCCGCTCCCGCAGGGGGAGGGCGTCGGCTACGAACTGCTCGCCCTGGCCGTCCGCGCCGAGGCGGCCGGCGTCGACCCGGAAGCGGCACTGCGGGCAGCGGCACGCGTATACCGGGACGCCATACGGACGACAGAGGGGACGACACCGGAACAGAACGAGGCATAACCCGCCCGCCCCCCGCTCCCGGAAGCCCAGGCCGCCGACCGCGCCCGGCAGCCCCCGCCCTCGGAGGCTCCGCCCGGCAGCCCCCGCCCTCGGAGGCTCCGCCCGCCGACCGCGCCCGGCAGCCCCCGCCCTCGGAGGCTCCGGCCGCCGACCGCGCCCGTGCCCGCCCCGCCCGCCCACCGCCCGCCCCGGCCGTCGGCCGCGCCCGCCCGGCCCGGCCGGCCCAGGCACCGGCCCACGCCCCGGCCCCGGTTCCGGCCGTGCCCGCCAAAGCCGCACAGGGTGGCGCCGGATACCGTCGGGGGGTGACCGAGCAGCCCCGTCGTTCGACCGTTCCGGACTCCGCGCCCGACCTCTTCACCTGGGAGTTCGCGGCCGACCCCTACCCCGCCTACGCCTGGCTGCGCGAGCACGCGCCCGTGCGCCGGACACGGTTGCCCAGCGGGGTGGAGGCCTGGCTGGTCACCCGGTACGCCGATGCCAAGCAAGCCCTGGCCGACCAGCGGCTGAGCAAGAACCCGGCGCATCACGACGAGCCCGCGCACGCCAGGGGCAAGACCGGCATCCCGGGCGAGCGCAAGGCCGAGCTGATGACGCATCTGCTCAACATCGATCCGCCGGACCACACCCGGCTGCGCAGACTCGTCAGCAAGGCGTTCACCCCCCGTCGCGTCGCCGAGTTCGCGCCCCGCGTGCAGGAGCTGACCGACCACCTCATCGACCAGTTCGCGCAACGGGGTTCCGCCGACCTCATCCACGAGTTCGCCTTCCCGCTGCCCATCTACGCGATCTGCGACATGCTCGGCGTCCCCCGCGAGGACCAGGACGACTTCCGGGACTGGGCGGGCATGATGATCCGGCACGGCGGAGGGCCCCGGGGCGGGGTCGCCCGGTCGGTGAAGAAGATGCGCGGCTACCTGGCCGAGCTGATCCACAAGAAGCGCGAGGCGCTGCCCGCCGAACCCGCGCCCGGCGAGGACCTCATCTCCGCCCTCATCCGCGCCTCCGACCACGGCGAGCACCTCACCGAGAACGAGGCCGCCGCCATGGCCTTCATCCTCCTGTTCGCCGGCTTCGAGACGACCGTCAACCTCATCGGCAACGGCACCTACGCCCTGCTCACCCACCCCGAGCAGCGCCACCGGCTGCAGGAGTCCCTGGCGAAGGGGGAGCGGGACCTGCTGGAGACCGGCGTGGAGGAACTGCTCCGGTTCGACGGGCCGGTGGAGCTGGCGACCTGGCGGTTCGCCACCCGGCCGCTCACCATCGGCGGGCAGGACATCGCGGCGGGCGACCCGGTGCTCGTCGTGCTCGCCGCCGCCGACCGGGACCCGGAGCGGTTCGCCGACCCGGACGTGCTGGACCTCGCCCGCCGTGACAATCAGCACCTCGGCTACGGCCACGGCATCCACTACTGCCTCGGCGCGCCGCTCGCCCGGCTGGAGGGGCAGGCCGCGCTCGCCACCCTGCTCACCCGCCTGCCCGACCTGCGGCTCGGCGCGGATCCGGCGGAGCTGCGCTGGCGCGGCGGACTCATCATGCGCGGCCTGCGCACTCTGCCCGTGGAGTTCACTCCCGTACCCGACGGACCGTGAACAGTAAACATGACAGGCGTTCAACTCTGTGATCTTCACGTGATCTGCGCGGCATTAACTTGTGACAAGTGATCGTCTGCCGATACGTTCACCCATCAGCGCGGCGACAGGCTTCATCCGCCGTGCCGGTACTGCTGTCGCACGAAAGGCTCCCGCATGCTCTCCGGGAACGGTCGTCACCGTCGCCCCCGTCAGGCTCCGGCTCTCCTCGTCGCGGCCGGAGTGACCGGCTCCGCCATCGCCATCCCGCTGTTCGGCGCCGCGAGCGCCAACGCGGCCGACGGCACCACGTGGGACAAGGTGGCCGAATGCGAGAGCGGCGGCTCCTGGAGCGCGAACCCCGGCAACGGGTACTACGGCGGCCTGCAGATCTCGCAGGACGACTGGGACACCTACGGCGGCGGCCAGTACGCCGAGAGCGCCGACCAGGCGAGCCGTTCGCAGCAGATCGCGGTCGCCGAGAAGATCCTCGCCGACCGGGGCACCACCCCCTGGGCCACCTGCGCCCTGCTGTCCGGCCTGACGTCGAACTCCGGCTCCGTGGACGTCGACACGGGAGTCGACGGCTCCGGTGACACCGACGGTTCGGGCGACTCGTCCGGATCGACCGACAATTCCCACTCGTCTGGTTCGCCGGATTCCTCGTCGTCCGCCGACCCCGGCTCCCCCTCCGACTCCCACGCCGGCTCCGACTCCTCCGACGGTTCGGCCGGCACGCCGAACCACGGCCAGGGCGAGGACGAGGCCGCCGACCCCGATGCGGACTCCGGCGCGGACTCCGGCTCCAGTGGTACCAACACTCCCAAGTCCGACAAGTCCGTCGCTCCCGACACCGGAAACCCGCAGGGAAGCGACAGTGCGCCCACCGGCACTCCCACTGTCCCCAACTCGGACAATTCCCAGCAGAGTGCCGCCTCCTGGAGCCTCGTCGACACCGGTGCCCTCACCAGTGGCGGACGCCATCGGGGCGAGAGTGCGGACGAAACCGTGACAAACGGTCAGAGCGACACGGTGTCCGGCCGTCACGCCTCCCGTGAACCGGGTGCCTACACCGTCCGCGAGGGCGACTCGCTCGCCTCCATCGCCGACTCCCTTGAGGTCGACGGCGGATGGCGCGCGCTCTACGCCGAGAACAAGGAGGCCATCGGCTCCGACCCGAACCACATCTCCGCCGGTCAGGCCCTGGAAGTCGCTACCGAAACGGGCGAAAAGTAGCGGTAGTTGGCGCCCTGATTCGCGGCTGATGTCCGTTTTGGCGAAAGTGTGGGATGAGTCTCAGAAGCCCTGATCGTCTTTGAAATTCCGTCGATCGCCTGCCTACGGTCAGGACCGCTCGTCACCACGAGCCCCGGCAGTCGCAACGCCGAATCCTGCCAGCGGTTGCCCGGGAACAGTCGTCGCGTCAAGCGCCGCAGGCAGGAGCGGGGGACCCAAGGTAAGTGCCGGAACCAGCAGTTGAGCTGGCACCGGCTAGGGGTGGAGCCGCACTTCGCGCAAGCGGGAGTGCGGCCGGGCAACTCAACCGGCCCGAACCCGACAGCTCACCTCGCAGGCGTCGGTGAGGGGATCGATCCATGCTGTTTTCCGGCAAGGGCAAGCACCGTCGTCCGTCCAAGGCCGTCCGCGCCGTCGCGCTGGCCGGTGTCGCCTCCGCCGCCGTCGCCGCCCCGCTGATGGCGGCCGGCAACGCCTCCGCCGCCACCGCCTCCGAGTGGGACAAGGTCGCCCAGTGCGAGTCCGGCGGCAACTGGTCCATCAACACCGGCAACGGCTACTACGGCGGTCTGCAGTTCTCCGCCTCCACCTGGGCCGCGTACGGCGGCACGCAGTACGCCGCGCAGGCCAACCAGGCCACCAAGGCGCAGCAGATCACCGTCGCCGAGAAGGTCCTCGCCGCCCAGGGCAAGGGCGCCTGGCCGGTCTGCGGCACGGGCCTGTCGAGCACCCCCTACAACGGCTCCGCCCCGACGACCACCTCGTCGAGCGGCAGCACCACCACCCGCTCCACCGACGGGCAGGCCGCCTCCCGCTCCGCCGAGCGTCCGGCCCCGTCCGCGAGCAAGTCCGCGAGCAAGACCGTCACCACCCCGACCGGCAAGAAGGTCAAGAAGGGCGACGGCGAGTACAAGGTCGTCACGGGCGACACCCTCAGCTCCATCGCCGAGAAGCAGGGCGTCAAGGGCGGCTGGGAGAAGCTGTTCGAGCTGAACAAGGACGTCGTCGAGGACGCCGACCTCATCTACCCGGGTCAGCAGCTGCACCTGAAGTGACGCCCGGCCCCCGTTCGAACCACCGCGCCCTCACCTCCCCGGCCCTTCCGCCGAAGGCCGCGTGAGGGCCGGCCCCCGTCCCCACGGGCTCCCCGCCCCGGTGCGTGTTCCCCCGTACGCACCGGGGCGGGGTTCTTTGTTTTCCCGCTCTTCAGCTGGGCCTCATCCCCACCCCCCTTTGTTCCGGGCATGAACAATGGGTACCGTCTGCGTGTCCGTCACCGTCCACGGGTCGGTCGGTCGGTGGCCGATGCTCCGGGGACGGTTAGGCTCTAGTCGCAAGGCACAGCCGTAAGGCAGCCGCCCCGCACTTCCAGCGTCACATCCAAGAAGGAGATGCTCGTGCCGTCCATCGACGTCGTCGTAGCCCGGGAAATCCTGGACTCCCGAGGCAACCCCACGGTCGAGGTCGAGGTCGGCCTCGACGACGGCAGCACGGGTCGTGCCGCCGTCCCGTCCGGCGCCTCCACCGGCGCCTTCGAGGCCATCGAGCTGCGCGACGGTGACCCCAACCGCTACCAGGGCAAGGGCGTCGAGAAGGCCGTCCTCGCCGTCATCGAGCAGATCGGCCCGGAGCTGGTCGGCTACGACGCCACCGAGCAGCGCCTGATCGACCAGGCGATGTTCGACCTGGACGCCACCGACAACAAGGGCTCCCTCGGCGCCAACGCCATCCTCGGCGTCTCCCTGGCCGTCGCGCACGCCGCCTCCGAGGCGTCCGACCTGCCGCTCTTCCGCTACCTGGGCGGCCCGAACGCGCACCTGCTGCCGGTGCCGATGATGAACATCCTGAACGGCGGCTCGCACGCCGACTCCAACGTGGACATCCAGGAGTTCATGATCGCCCCGATCGGCGCGGAGTCCTTCTCCGAGGCGCTGCGCTGGGGCACCGAGGTCTACCACACGCTGAAGAAGGTCCTGAAGAGCAAGGGCCTGTCCACCGGCCTCGGTGACGAGGGCGGCTTCGCCCCGAACCTCGGCTCCAACCGCGAGGCCCTCGACCTCATCCTCGAAGCGATCAAGGAAGCCGGCTACGCGCCCGGCGAGCAGATCGCCCTCGCGCTCGACGTCGCCGCCTCCGAGTTCTACAAGGACGGCAAGTACCTCTTCGAGGGCAAGGAGCGCTCCGCCGCCGAGATGACGGAGTACTACGAGGAGCTGGTCGCGGCCTACCCCCTCGTCTCCATCGAGGACCCGCTGTTCGAGGACGACTGGGCCGGCTGGAAGGTCATCACCGACCGTCTCGGCGACAAGGTCCAGCTGGTCGGCGACGACCTGTTCGTCACCAACCCCGAGCGCCTCGCCCGCGGCATCGAGGAGGGCACCGCCAACGCCCTGCTGGTCAAGGTCAACCAGATCGGCTCGCTGACCGAGACCCTGGACGCCGTCGAGCTGGCCCAGCGCAACGGCTTCAAGTGCATGATGTCCCACCGCTCCGGCGAGACCGAGGACGTCACCATCGCCGACCTGGCCGTCGCCACCAACTGCGGTCAGATCAAGACCGGCGCCCCGGCCCGCTCCGAGCGCGTCGCCAAGTACAACCAGCTGCTGCGCATCGAGGAGATCCTCGACGACGCCGCGGTGTACGCCGGCCGCAGCGCCTTCCCGCGCTTCAAGGGCTGAGCCATCCCGGGCTAAGCCCTAGCCAGTCGTACGTACGTCCCCGTACCCGGTCCCGTACCGTGTCCGGGGACGTACGCGCGTGTGTGAACGGGAGGCGGGGAAGATGGCCGTGAAGGACCGTGACCGGTTCTCCACCGCGACCAGGCTGCGGCTGCTCGGCGAGCAGACGGCGGCCCGGGTCTACCGCTCCCAGACCAAACGGCAGGCCCGCCGCTCCCGGCTCACCGGCCGTGCGGCGCTCCTCGCGCTGGTGCTGTGCACGATGATCGTCGCGTTGGCGTACCCCATGCGGCAGTACGTCTCCCAGCGTGCCGAGATCGCCGACCTCCAGCGGCAGCAGCAGCAGGCCCGCCAACGCGTCGAGCAACTGCGCGACCTCAAGGCGCGCTGGCGGGACGACGCCTACGCCGAACAGCAGATCCGGCGCCGGCTGCACTACGTGATGCCCGGTGAGACCGGATACGTCGTCATCGACCCGGGCGCCGCCAAGCAGTCCCGCGCCGACCTCAGGGCCGCCCACCGGCCCTGGTACGCGAACGTCTGGGACGGGGTCGACAAGTCCGACGCCTCCGACCAGTAAGCCGGCCTCCGGCCGGTGACCGACAGAAAGCCACCCGGAAAGCAGTCATGGAAACGCCTCCGCCGCCCACTCCGCACACCGAGCCCACCGACGCGGACGTCGAGGCCTTCAAGCAGCAGCTCGGCCGCCCGCCGCGGGGCCTGAGGGCCATCGCGCACCGCTGCCCGTGCGGCCAGCCGGACGTCGTGGAGACGGCCCCCCGGCTGCCCGACGGCACGCCCTTCCCGACGACGTACTACCTGACGTGCCCGCGCGCCGCCTCGGCGATCGGCACGCTGGAGGCGAACGGCGTCATGAAGGAGATGACGGAGCGGCTGGGGACCGACCCGGAGCTGGCCGCCGCCTACCGGGCCGCACACGAGGACTACATCCGGCGCCGCGACGAGATCGAGGTCCTGGCGGGCTTCCCGAGCGCGGGCGGCATGCCGGACCGGGTGAAGTGCCTGCACGTCCTGGTGGCCCACTCGCTGGCCGCGGGGCCGGGTGTGAACCCGCTCGGCGACGAGGCGATCGCGATGCTGCCGCAGTGGTGGGCCAAGGGGCCGTGTGTGACACCGGCTCAGCCTCCGGCCGGAGAGCGGTGGCAGGTGGAGACGACGGAGGACGGCACCGGTCACTTCGCCGCCGGGCCCATCGAGGAGGACGAGAAGTGACGCGTGTCGCCGCCATCGACTGCGGTACGAACTCCATCCGTCTGCTGGTCGCGGACGCGGACCCGGAGACGGGTGAACTCGTCGAGCTGGACCGGCGGATGACGATCGTCCGGCTCGGCCAGGGTGTGGACCGCACCGGCCGGCTCGCCCCCGAGGCGCTGGAGCGGACCTTCGCCGCCTGCCGTGAGTACGCCGGGATCATCAAGGAGCACGGCGCCGAGAAGCTCCGCTTCGTCGCCACCTCCGCCTCCCGCGACGCCGAGAACCGGGACGACTTCGTGCGGGGCGTGCTCGAGATCCTCGGGGTCGAGCCGGAGGTCATCACCGGTGACCAGGAGGCGGAGTTCTCCTTCACGGGGGCGACCAGGGAACTCACGGGCCGCGACGACCTCACCAAGCCCTACCTGGTCGTGGACATCGGCGGCGGCTCCACCGAGTTCGTCGTCGGCGAGGACCACGTACGGGCCGCGCGCTCGGTGGACGTCGGCTGTGTGCGGATGACGGAACGGCACCTGGTGCACGGCGGCGAGGTGAGCGACCCGCCCGCCGGGGAGCGGATCGCCGCCATGAGGGCCGACATCGAGGCCGCCCTCGACCTCGCCGAGCGGACGGTCCCGCTGCGCGAGGCGCGCACCCTGGTGGGCCTGGCGGGCTCGGTCACCACCGTGTCCGCGATCGCCCAGGACCTGCCCGAGTACGACTCCGCGCGCATCCACCACTCCCGCATCTCCCACGACCGGGTCCGCGAGATCACCGAGTGGCTGCTGCGCTCCACGCACGCCGAGCGCGCCGCGGTGCCGTCCATGCACCCGGGCCGGGTCGACGTCATCGGCGCGGGCGCCCTCGTCCTCCTCGCGATCATGGAGCGGATCGGCGCCGAGGAGGTCGTGGTGAGCGAGCACGACATCCTCGACGGCATCGCGTGGTCGGTGGCATAGCTCTCTTTTGTTACCCGTCGGTAGTCGTCGGCTGAGCAGGTCGGATAACGTCTGAGCGACCCCGTGGGGCCCTCGGGGGCCCCTCGGTGACGGCCGGTCGGAAAACTTCGTGAAGTTCTTCACAAGGAATTCCGCCCGACAGAACCCAGAAACGGGGCCGAGTGGCCCTTCCGGGGGAGCGCAGGCCGTTTGAACATGTTCAGACGGCAGGCGGAAGGGGGATCGGCGGAGGCGATTTCCGGGGGTGTTTCGAGGCCCTCACGGTGGCCCTCTCCGAAGAGAGAGGCAGCTCACGCGCCCTTGACAACGGGTCGAACCGCCCCGTGGTTCCTCTTGCGTGACATGACCTGCGTCACGCGAGCCGCGGAGTTTAACACAGGCCCTGTCGGAGCTTGTGAAGGGGCGCACGAGCAGCCCCCCCGAGGCGGGTGGATACTCGATGGCATGAGCACCACGGAGCGTCCCAGGATCCTCGTAGTAGGCGGTGGGTACGTAGGCCTGTACGCAGCTCGGCGCATCCTCAAGAAGATGCGCTACGGAGAGGCGACCGTCACGGTCGTCGACCCCCGGTCGTACATGACCTACCAGCCCTTCCTCCCCGAAGCCGCCGCCGGCAGCATCTCCCCTCGGCACGTCGTCGTCCCGCTGCGACGCGTGCTGCCGAAGGCGGAGGTCCTCACCGGCCGGGTCACCACCATCGACCAGGACCGCAAGGTCGCCACGATCGCCCCGCTGGTGGGCGAGGCGTACGAGCTGCCCTTCGACTACCTGGTCATCGCGATGGGCGCGGTCTCCCGCACCTTCCCGATCCCCGGCCTCGCCGAGCAGGGCATCGGCATGAAGGGCATCGAGGAGTCCATCGGCCTGCGCAACCACGTCCTGGAGCAGCTCGACAAGGCCGACTCCACGACCGACGAGGAGATCCGCCGCAAGGCGCTCACCTTCGTCTTCATCGGCGGCGGCTTCGCGGGCGCGGAGACCATCGGCGAGGTCGAGGACATGGCCCGCGACGCGGCCAAGTACTACAAGAACGTCTCCCGCGAGGACATGCGCTTCGTCCTCGTCGACGCCGCCGACAAGATCCTTCCCGAGGTCGGCCCCAAGCTCGGCCAGTACGGCAAGGAGCACCTGGAGAGCCGGGGCGTGGAGATCTACCTCTCCACCTCGATGGACTCCTGTGTGGACGGCCACGTGGTGCTGAAGAACGGCCTCGAGGTCGACTCCAACACCATCGTGTGGACCGCCGGTGTCAAGCCGAACCCGGCTCTCGCCCGCTTCGGTCTGCCCCTCGGCCCGCGCGGCCACGTCGACTGCGAGCCGACCCTCCAGGTCAAGGGCACGGACTACATCTGGGCCGCCGGTGACAACGCACAGGTCCCGGACCTCGTCGGCCGCAAGGCGGGCAACGAGAACGCCTGGTGCCCGCCGAACGCCCAGCACGCGCTGCGCCAGGCCAAGGTCCTCGGCGACAACGTGATCTCCGGTATGCGGGGCTTCCCGCAGAAGGACTACGAGCACGCCAACAAGGGTGCGGTGGCCGGTCTCGGCCTGCACAAGGGCGTGGCGATGATCGTCATGGGCAAGATGAAGATCAAGCTCAAGGGCCGTCTCGCCTGGTACATGCACCGTGGCTACCACGGCATGGCGATGCCGACCTTCAACCGCAAGATCCGCGTCTTCGCCGACTGGACCCTCGGCATGTTCCTCAAGCGCGAGGTCGTCTCCCTGGGCGCCATGGAGAACCCGCGCGAGGAGTTCTACGAGGCCGCCAAGCCCGCCCCGGTCGCCGCCGCGAAGACCGAGGAGAAGGCCAAGGCCTCCTGACGCCTCGACAGCGGCCACCGGCCCGCCGCCGGTGAACCACCCGAAGGACCTCCTGCCATCCGTGGTGCGGGAGGTCCTTCGGCGTTGTACGGGGACCAAAGTGCATGCTCTCTACAGCTGTTTTGCCCAGTTGTAACTCCTTTGCGGGACTGCGCCGAGCGCCGCACGGTGTTTACGTGGTGAACGGACATCCGGGATCGTCGTCTTGGAGGTGTGCGCCATGGCCGACGCCGCGTCGCGGCTGAGGAGTCTTGCCGAGCAGATGCTGGGAGAGCCGCTGCCCCTGCGGGTGCGGGCGTGGGACGGGTCCCAGGCCGGACCGCCGGACGCTCCGGCGCTCGTGATCCGCAACCGCCGCGCCCTGCGCCGCATGCTGTTCAAACCGGGGGAACTGGGTCTCGCCCGCGCCTGGGTGGCCGGTGACCTGGAGGTCGAGGGCGACCTCTACACCACGCTGGAGGTGATGTCGGGCCTGGTGTGGGAGCGCGGCGAGGACGCCCGCACCCTGGTCCAGGCGGTACGCGATCCGGACGTACGCGCCGCCGCCCGCGACCTGCTGAGGCTCGCCGGACCCCTCCTCCCGCCGGCCCCGCCCCGCGAGGAGATCCGCAGACCCCGCAGGCACCTGCACACCCGGCGCACCGACAGGCGGGCCATCAGCCACCACTACGACGTCGGCAACGACTTCTACGAGATCGTCCTCGGCCCCTCCATGGTGTACTCCTGCGCCTACTGGGAGGACGGCGGCACTCTGGAGTCGGCCCAGCGCGACAAGCTCGGCCTCGTCTGCGCCAAGCTGGGCCTGACGCCCGGCCGGCGGCTGCTGGACGTCGGCTGCGGCTGGGGCTCCATGGCCATCCACGCGGCCCGCGAGCACGGCGTGAGCGTCCTGGGCATCACCCTCTCCCAGGAACAGGCCGCCTACGCCCGTAAGCGCGTCGCCGACGAGGGCCTCACCGACAAGGTGGAGATCCGCGTCCAGGACTACCGGGACGTCACGGACGGCCCCTTCGACGCGATCTCCTCCATCGGGATGGCCGAACACGTCGGCGCCGACCGCTACCTGGAGTACGCGCACCAGCTGTACGACCTCCTCGAGCCCGGCGGGCGGCTGCTCAACCACCAGATCGCCCGCCGCCCCCAGCGGGACGAATCGGCGTACGAGGTGGACCGGTTCATCGACGCCTACGTCTTCCCCGACGGCGAACTCGCCCCGATCGGCACCACCGTCACCCAGCTGGAGCGGGCCGGCTTCGAGGTGCGGGACGTGGAGTCCCTCCGCGAGCACTACGCCCGCACCCTGCGCCAGTGGGTCACCAACCTGGAGGCCGACTGGGGCCGCGCGGTCCGGCTCGCCGGCCCCGGCCGTGCCCGCGTCTGGCGCCTGTACATGGCCGCCTCCGCGCTCGCCTTCGAACGCAACCGCATCGGCGTCAACCAGGTCCTGGCGATCCGCACCCAGCAGTCCGGCGTGTCCGGCCTGCCGCCGCGCACCCGCGTCTGGCAGGGCTGACACGAAGCGGGCCCCGCCCTGCTTCTCGCAGGGCGGGGCCCGTCCCCGTACCGGCTCGCGGCTACTCGGCCTTGATCGCCGCCAGCATGTTCAGCCGGGCCGCGCGCCGGGCCGGCCAGAGGGCGGCCAGCATGCCGACCGTGCCCGCCAGCAGCAGGAAGACCGTCATCCGGCCCCAGGGCAGGACCAGTTCGTACGTCGGCATCTTCGTGCTCAGCAGCTCACCGGCCGCCCAGCCGAAGAACACGCCGAGGCCGATGCCGAGCACGCCGCCGAACAGGGAGATCACCAGGGACTCCAGACGGACCATCCGCTTGACCGCCTTGCGGTCCAGGCCGATCGCCCGGAGCATGCCGATCTCCTGGGAGCGCTCGAAGACCGACATCGCCAGGGTGTTGATGACGCCGAGGACCGCGACGATCACCGCCATGCCGAGCAGGCCGTAGACCATGTTCAGCATCAGCGTGAACATCTTCGCGATCTCGTTGGAGATGTCCTGCTTGTCCTGGACCTTGATCGCCGGGTTGGTACCGAGGGCCTTCTCCAGCCTGTCCTTGGCCGCACCGGAGGCGCCGTCCGCGGTCTTGACCATGACCTGCATGTCGGCCGGGTCGGTCAGGTGGGGGGTGAGGACCTTGTCGTCGAGCATGATCCCGTTGATCATGTCGTTGCCCTCGTAGACCCCGGCGACCGTCAGCTTGCGCGCCGTGCCGTCCTCGAAGTGCACGGTGAACTCGGAACCGGCCTTCCAGCCGTACTCCTCGGCCCGGTCCTCGTCGACGACGGCCCGCGTGCCGCCCATCGTGAAGGAGCCGTCCCGCACCTTAAGGTCCGTCAGCTTGCCGATCGCGGCACCGTCGACGCCCGTGAGGTACTCGGTCTCGCCGTCGATCCGGGACTCGCCGTTGCGCAGCGGGCTGCTGGCGACGACGCCCTCGGTGGCGGCGACCTTCCTCGCCACGTCCGGGGAGAGCGGGCCGCGGTTGGCCATCGAGACGACGTAGTCCGCGCGGATCGCAGAGCTGGCCATCCTGTCGATCGACGTCTGCAGGCTGCCCGCCATCACCGTCATGCCGGTGATCAGGGTCAGACCGATCATCAGCGCGGAGGCGGTGGCCGCCGTACGGCGCGGGTTGCGCACCGAGTTCTGACGGGCCAGCTTGCCCGAGACACCGAAGACGCGCAGCACCGGGGCGGCGGCCGCGATCAGCGGGCGGGACAGCAGCGGGGTCAGGACGAACACGCCGATGATCAGCAGGACGGCACCCAGCCCCATCGGTCCCTGGGCGTCGGACTTCATGGTGGTGGCCGCGAGGACCACCGCGACACCGGCCGCCGAGAACAGCGCGCCGAGCGTGTTGCGCAGCACCAGCGACTTGGTGGTGGCCTTGGCGTGCACGCTGCTCATCGCCGCCACCGGCGGGATCTTCGCGGCCCGGCGGCCGGGCAGCCAGGCGGCCAGCATGGTGATGAGGATGCCGACCGCGAGGGCGGTCACCACGGTGCCGGGGCTGATCACCAGGGGCCCGTCGGGCACGCTCGCGCCGAAGGAGCCCAGCAGGGAGCGCAGGCCCGCGCCGATGCCGATGCCGGCGGCCAGCCCGGTCACGCCGGCGACCGTGCCGACCGCGAACGCCTCGACGAGCACCGAGCGGGTGACCTGGCGGCGGGAGGCGCCGACCGCCCGCATCAGGGCCAGTTCCCTGGTGCGCTGGGCGACCAGCATGGTGAAGGTGTTGGCGATGATGAACGTGCCGACGAACAGGGCGATACCGGCGAACACCAGCAGGGTCTGCCGCAGCCCGCTCATCGAGGCGGAGATGGCCTGCGCCTGGTCGTCGGCGAGCTGCTCGCCGGTGGTCGTCTCCACCAGGCGGGACGGCAGGGCCTTGTCCAGCTCGGCCTTGAGCGCCGACTGACCGGTTCCGGCGGCGGCCCGCACGTCGATCTCGTCGTACGTGCCCTTCTTGCCGAACAGCGCCTGCGCGGTCGGCGTGTCGAACAGGGCGAGGCTGCCGCCCGCGGCCACGTTGCCGTCGTCGGTGGTGAAGATGCCGGCGACGGTCGGGGTGAGGACCGGGCCGTCGACGGACATGCGCACGGTGTCGCCGACCTCGTAGCCGGCGCGCTCGGCGGTCCTGGAGTCGAGGAGCACCTCGTCCTTGCCGTGCGGGGCGTGACCGCTGACCAGCGGGTACCGGGCGTCCTTGGGGCCCCAGTAGTTGCCGCCCGCGGACTGCCAGTCGCCGCCGACCAGCTTGCCGTCCTTGTCGGCGACGGCGGTGAAGCCGGTGACGACGCCGGTCGCGGAGGCGGCGCCCGGGACCTTCGCGGCCTTGTCGAGCAGCGCCCGGGTCAGCTCGGGGGTCCGGCCGACCTTGTTGCCCTTCGAGTCCTGGTACTCGGGCCGTACGGCGACGTCGACCTGGTCGAAGCCCTTGGCGGAACTCTTCTGGTAGGCGTCGGAGATGGTGTTGGTGAAGACCAGCGTCCCGGAGACGAAGGCCACGCCGAGCATGACGGCGAGCACGGTCATCAGAAGGCGGGCCTTGTGCGCGAGGACGTTGCGCAGGGCGGTGCGGAACATCAGCTGGTACGGCCCTTCGCGTCGAACTGCTTCATCAGGTCGAGGACGTTGTCGGCCGTCGGGGCGTACATCTCGTCCACGATCCGCCCGTCGGCGAGGAAGACGACACGGTCGGCGTAGGCCGCCGCCACCGGGTCGTGGGTCACCATGACCACCGTCTGGCCCAGCTCGCGCACCGAGTTGCGCAGGAAGCCCAGCACCTCGGCACCGGAGCGCGAGTCGAGGTTCCCGGTCGGCTCGTCACCGAAGATGATCTCGGGCCTGGAGGCGAGGGCGCGGGCGACCGCCACACGCTGCTGCTGGCCGCCGGAGAGCTGCGACGGCCGGTGGCTCAGCCGCCCGGACAGCCCCACCATCTGGATGACCTGGTCCAGCCATGCCTTGTCCGGCTTCCGCCCGGCGATGTCCATGGGCAGGGTGATGTTCTCCAGCGCGGTCAGCGTCGGCAGCAGGTTGAAGGCCTGGAAGATGAAGCCGATCTTGTCCCGGCGCAACCTGGTGAGCTGCTTGTCCTTCAGCGATCCCAGCTCGGTGTCGCCGATGCGCACGGATCCGGAGGAGAAGGTGTCGAGGCCGGCCACGCAGTGCATCAGCGTGGACTTGCCGGAGCCGGAGGGGCCCATGATGGCGGTGAACTCGGCCTGCCGGAAGTCGACGGAGACCCGGTCCAGGGCGACCACCCGGGTCTCACCCTGCCCGTAGATCTTCGACAGCTCCGTGGCGCGTGCGGCCACGGCGGTGGTCCGGCCGGCGGTGGGTGTGGTGGTCACGGGAGGGTGCTCCTGTCGGGACGACGTGCGTTCGTGGGGACTGATTCATCGTCCCGGCCGCGGGAGCCCGTGTAGTCAGTCGCTGTTCCCGTTCCCGGGGGCGACTTCGGTCGGACGGAGCGGGCCCGTGTCATACCTGGGGAGGACGGGCGCCCCTGACACCGACGATGGCGAGAACAGGTGGAGCGCCCTCGTTCGGTAGGTGAAATTCCGTCATTCCGAGTGCGGCCGCACCCGTGTCACGTCACGCTGTCTGGCAAGTGCGGATGGCCTGTTCCGTGGGCTGATGCACCCTCAGACGTCAATAAAATAAGACAACATCGGTCCGCCCGTCCGCTGTTCGGGGGATGCCTCCCGATAGGCTCGAACCTCGAAGCGGAGCCCATGGCCTGCCCGGATGGTGGAATGCAGACACGGCGAGCTTAAACCTCGCTGCCCCTTCGCGGGCGTGCCGGTTCAAGTCCGGCTCCGGGCACTTCCCACACCTGTCGCACGGGCCGCCGGCCACCCCCGAGAGCGACCCGTTCCCGACCTTCCCGTCCTTCCCCCGACCGTTGACAGCGATGCGGGTGCGGCCCGAGACTCAGTGCCCGAATCAAGTGAAGGAAGTTTCACCAGGCGAACGTGAAGCGGGTCCGAGGAAGGGAACGACCGATGCGCACCACCGTCGGGATCATCGGAGCGGGGCCCGCCGGGCTGCTGCTCGCACGGTTGCTGCACCGCGCCGGCATCGAGTCGGTCGTCCTGGAGAGCCGCGACCGCGCCTACGTCGAACAGCGCCAGCGTGCCGGGATCCTGGAGCAGGGCACGGCCGACGTGCTGCGAGCCGTCGGGGCCGGGGAGCGGATGGACCGGGAGGGGCTGCGGCACGACGGCATCGAGCTGCGCTTCGACCGGCGCCGGCACCGTGTCGACTTCCCCGCGCTCACCGGCGGCCGGTCCGTGACCGTCTACGCCCAGACGGAGGTCTGCAAGGACCTCATCGCCCTCCGGCTCGAGGAGGGCGGACCGCTGCTGTTCGAGGCGGAGGCGCTGGCGGTCGAGGACGCCGAGGGCGACCGGCCGCGCGTCCCGTTCCGGCACCAGGGCCGTGAAGAGGTACTGGAGTGCGACTACGTCGTCGGCTGCGACGGCTTCTGGGGCGTGGCCCGGGGGGCCTTCCCGGCGGAACTCTCCCGCGTGTTCGAGCGGTCGTACCCCTATGCCTGGCTCGGCGTCCTCGCGGACGTGGCACCCTCCCACGACGAGCTGGTCTACGCCCGCCACGACCGCGGCTTCGCCCTCCTCTCCATGCGCTCCCCGTCCGTCTCCCGGCTCTACCTCCAGGTGCCCGCCGGGACGGACGCCGGGGACTGGAGCGACGGGGAGATCTGGGACGAGTTGGAGCGCCGCTTCGAGACCGACGACGACTGGACCCTGCGCCGCGGCCCCGTCACCCAGAAGTCGGTCACCCCCATGCGCTCCTTCGTGCACGAGCCGATGCGGCACGGTCGGCTCTTCCTCGCCGGCGACGCCGCCCACATCGTGCCGCCCACGGGCGCCAAAGGGCTGAATCTCGCCGTCGGAGACGTCGTCACCCTCGCCCGGGCCCTGGTTCACGAGAAGGAGACCGGCTCCCCGGAGCTGCTCGACGGCTACTCCGCGACCTGCCTGCGCCGGATCTGGCAGGCCGAGCGGTTCTCCTACGACATGACGACCCTGCTGCACCCCGCCCCGGACGCCACCTCCTTCGACACCCGTCTGCAGCAGGCCCGGCTGGAACGCATCGCCTCCTCCCGAGCGGCCGAGACCGACCTCGCCGAGGCCTACACCGGGTTTCCTCTCGGCTAGGTAGCGGATTCGTCAGGGAACGAGATCACCCATGGCCGGGAATCACCAGTCCGCGTAGCGTGTTGCGGAGCACGGCGAGGGAAAGATCCTCCCCAGGTATTACGGACGATCCTTTGCCAATCCATTACCCTTGAGGCCAAGGCCACGCAGGGTGGCCATGGAGGAGTGAAATGAGGAGCAGTAACCCGGTCTTCTCGCGACGGGGGTTCAGCCGCGACAACGGCTACGCCGGCTTCAACACCGCACCGCAGGCCGGGTACGCGCAGGGCAACCCGTACGCGCAGAACCCGTACGCGCAGAACCCTTACGCCCAGCAGGGCGTTCAGTACGGCGCCCCGCCGCAGGCTCCGGTCACCACCGACCGGATGACCATGGACGACGTCGTCGTCCGCTCGGCCATCACGCTCGGCACGGTCGCCGTCGGCGCCGTCCTCGCCTGGGCGCTGCTGCCGGTCTCGACGACCAGCTACGGCCTGGCCGTCGGCTCGGCGCTGATCGCGTTCGTCCTGGCCATGGTCCAGAGCTTCAAGCGCACCCCGTCGCCCGCGCTGATCCTCGGGTACGCCGCCTTCGAGGGCGTCTTCCTCGGCGTCTTCAGCGAGATGTACAACAGCCGGTGGAGCGGCGCGCCGTTCCAGGCGGTGCTCGGCACCATGGCGGTCTCGGCGGCGACCCTGCTCATCTACAAGGCCGGCTGGATCCGCGTCACCGCGCGCTACGCCCGCATCGGCATGGCCATCGCCATCGCCTTCGTGCTGGTCATGGCGGTGAACCTGCTGCTGGTCGCCTTCGGCGTCGCCGAGAACGGCGGGCTGCGCAGCTTCGGCCCGCTCGGCGCGGTCGTCGGCATCATCGCGATCCTGCTCGGCGCCTTCTTCCTGACCCTCGACTTCAAGCAGATCGAGGACGGCATCGCCTACGGCGCCCCGCGCAACGAGTCCTGGCTCGCCGCGTTCGGCCTCACCATGACCCTGGTGTGGATCTACGTGGAGATGCTGCGCCTGGTGGCGATCTTCAGCAGCAGCGACTAGCGCCTCCGCCGGTCGTAGGCAGGGCCCCGGGCGATCCGCCCGGGGCCCTACGCCGTTCAGAGCAGCTTGCGCGCTGCCCTCCTCAGGTCGTACTCGTGCACGAGCGCCTTCGCGTGGCCGTACGCCAGGTCGTACTCGTGCCGGAGCCAGCTGACCTTCTCCTCGAAGCGGAACAGGGACGGGCCTTCTTCGACGGTGCGCAGCCAGTCGGAGACTTCACGACCGGTGCAGTGCGGGATGCGGGCGAGCAGATTGCGGTGGGTCTCCTCGGAGAAGACTTGGGACATCGGCGCCTCCGAACGCAAAGGGGATGTAAGCCGGTCCTTCACGTCACCGTGCCTGAGCGTTCGCGTATTGGCAACAGTGCGGCGCGTTACGCTCGGCGCGTGCTTGATACGACGCCCTTGACCCGAGCAGTGGATCACTTCGCCGACCGGTTGCGGGCGGCACCGCAGAGCCGGCTGCAACGCAGCGCGGCGGCCGAGGCGCTGGCGCTGGCCCGGCAGTTCGCCCGCTGGGTGCAGCGGGTGGAGGAGCCGGGGACCGAGCCCCGGGAGATGCCGGACGCGGGGATGTTCGCGGCCGCCGACCAAATCCTCGTCGCCGCGCACGACTTGGCGCTGGTGCTGCGCAGCGACGACGAGGTCGCCGAGGCGGTGCGGTACGTGGAGGAGGCGCGGCGGCGCGCGGGGGTGTGAATCAGAGAGACGCGATGACCCGGTCGGCCAGGACGTAGACCGTGTCCCCGCCGCACGCGAAGGTGAGGGTGTAGGCGCCGGAGATGCCCGAGCCGCCGAGCAGGTACGGCACCTCGCCCGCGGCCAGGGCCGCCGCCAGGCGCTCCGCCGTCTCGCGGTGACCCGGCGTCATGCACAGGGTGGTGCCGTCGGCGAAGACGTAGACGTCGAGGGTGCCGAGCGGGCCCGGACGGACGTCGGCGAGTTCGACACGTCCGGCGGCCAGCTGCTCCAGCGTGGTCGCCGTGCGCTCGTGGTCCTGCACGGCGGGCGACTGCACCGGGACGAAGTCCGGGTGGGAGGGGTGGCGGCGACGGGCCGCGGCCAGCTCCGGGGACTCCCCGGAGAACTCGTCGGCGTCGGCGGTCGGCTCGGACACCGGCTCCAGGCCCACGAAATCGGTCTGCCGGGGCAGGAACACCTCGGCGTCCGGCAGCCCGAGCAGGGAGGGTGCGTCGGAGGCGTCACGGGCCTCCTGCGCGGCCCAGAAGGCACGCGCCTCGGCCAGCTCCCGCTCCCGCTCCTCCGCCAGCGCCTCGGCCACGGCCGCGCGTATCTGCTCGGCGTCCGCGGCGCCGCGGGCGTGCGGCAGCAGCGCGTGCGTCGCGGCGGCGTTGCTCTGGGCGAGCTGCGCGTGCAGCTCCGCGATCTGGCGGCGCAGCTTCAGGACGGTGCGCAGGACGGCGACGCCCACGGCGCCGGTGGCGGCCGTGGTGAGCAGCAGGGCGATCGGCATGGCGCTCACTGACGTACTCCCGGTTCAAAGTCGACCCCCGACTTCCTACATCAGCTTGAAGGGCGGACTACCCAGCTGTCAGTGCGTAACGTCACGAAACGGGCAGGACTTCGGTCGCGGGGTTTCGGGCGGAACGGCACTGACCTGCATGGATGTCTCTGGCGAGGGAGATAGGTCACATCCTGGGGGAGATTGGATCACAGAAAGGCCCGGTACCCGGTGGTTTCCCGGGTTCCGGGCCTTACTCTGACGCAACGTGCCCAAGCCGCTACGGACGGTGGGTCAGCTGAGGCGCTCGATGACCATCGCCATGCCCTGGCCGCCGCCGACGCACATGGTCTCCAGGCCGAACTGCTTGTCGTGCCACTGCAGCGAGTTGATGAGCGTGCCGGTGATGCGGGCGCCCGTCATGCCGAAGGGGTGGCCGACGGCGATGGCGCCGCCGTTGACGTTCAGCTTGTCGAGGTCGATGCCGAGGTCCCGGTAGGAGGGGATCACCTGGGCGGCGAAGGCCTCGTTGATCTCGACGAGGTCGATGTCGTCGATGGTCAGGCCGGCGCGCCGCAGCGCCTGCTTGCTCGCCTCGACCGGGCCGAGACCCATGATCTCGGGGGACAGTCCGGAGACGCCGGTGGACACGATGCGGGCGAGCGGGGTCAGGCCCAGCTCACGGGCCTTGGTGTCGCTCATGATGACGAGTGCGGCGGCGCCGTCGTTGAGCGGGCAGCAGTTGCCGGCGGTGACGAGCCCGTCCGGGCGGAAGACCGGCTTGAGGCCCTGGACGGCCTCCAGGGTGACGCCGGCGCGCGGGCCGTCGTCCTTGCTGACGACCGTGCCGTCGGGGAGGGTAACCGGCGTGATCTCGCGCTCCCAGAAGCCGTTCTTGATGGCTTCCTCGGCGAGGTTCTGCGAGCGGACGCCGAACTCGTCCATGTCCTGGCGGGTGACGCCCTTGGAGCGGGCCAGGTTCTCCGCGGTCTGGCCCATGGCGATGTAGGCGTCGGGGACCAGGCCGTCCTCGCGCGGGTCGTGCCAGGTGGTGCCCTCCTGCGCCGCGACGGCGGCGGTGCGGGCCTCGGCCTCGGCGAAGAAGGGGTTCTTCGTGTCCGGGAGGCTGTCGGAGTTGCCCTTGACGGACCGGGAGACCATCTCGACACCGGCCGAGATGAAGACGTCGCCCTCGCCGGCCTTGATGGCGTGCAGTGCCATGCGGCTGGTCTGGAGGGAGGAGGAGCAGTAACGGGTGATCGTGCAGCCCGGCAGGTGGTCCATGCCCATCTGTACGGCGACGATCCGGCCGAGGTTGTGTCCCTGCTCGCCGCCCGGCAGGCCGCAGCCGAGCATCAGGTCGTCGATGTCCCTCGGGTCCAGCTCGGGGACCTTGGCGAGGGCCGCCTGGATGATTGTCGCGGTCAGGTCGTCCGGGCGCAGGTCCTTGAGGGAGCCCTTGAAGGCGCGGCCGATGGGGGAGCGGGCGGTCGAGACGATGACGGCTTCGGGCATCACGGCTCCAGTGGACGGAATTCTTCGGGCAGGACCGCTTGGGAAGTTACCCGTACGTATGGCCCAGGTCACCGGTGTTGCGGTGTGACACTGACCGCAATTTACTAAGCGCTTGCTTGGCTAGGATGCGCCGGCGCCGTCACGCCGACGGACGCGCGGGCTCGGCCTCGGACACCCGGCGCCGACGCCTCCGCTTGAGCAGCGCCCACGGCCCCCGAGGCCCCGTCGGCATCGCCGCCGCGACCTCCGTACCGGCCTCCGACGCGGCCTCGGCCGCCGCCCGCGCCACCGGCAGGAAGCCCTCGCGACGCGACACGTCCGGCCGCTCCTCCTCCGCCGGCCACAGCCCCAGCGCCGCGCACACCGTCGGCAGGAGGGCCATCGCGGCCGTCGCGTAACCCTCCGCCGAAGGGTGGTAGTTGTCCGGCCCGAACAGCTCCCGCGGATTCGCCTCGAACTCGGGGCCCAGCAGATCGCCCAGGGACACCGTGCGCCCGCCCTGCTCGACCGCGCCGATGGTCTGGGCCGCCGCCAGCTGCCGTGAGGCCCGTCGCGCCAGCCAGCGCAGCGGCTGCTGCACCGGCTCGATGGTGCCGAGATCGGGACACGTGCCGACCACCACCTCCGCGCCGGCCGTCCGCAGCCGCCGGACCGCCGCCGACAGGTGCCGTACCGAGCGCGTCGGCGGCATCCGGTGCGTCACGTCGTTCGCGCCGACCATGATCACGCAGATGTCCGGGACCGGAGCCGGCGCGGACAGCACCAGCGCCACCTGCCGGTCCAGATCGTCCGACTGGGCTCCGGGCAGAGCGACGTTGCGCAGCTCCACCGGGCGTTCCGCCACCGCCGCCAGCCCCGACGCCAGCAGCGCCCCCGGCGTCTGGCCCGCCCGGTGCACGCCCTGCCCCGCCGCCGTGGAGTCGCCCAGCATGGTCAGCCGGACGGGCGGCTCACCGGGGACGTCGTACGCGTGGCCGTACAGACCCTCCGCCACCGGCACCCGGCCACCGCTGCCGTTGCCCACATGGCGCCGGGCCAGCCGCACCTCCGCGAGCAGCAGCCCGACGGCCGCCGCGCCGACCAGCCCGACCCCGCCACCGCCGTACGCCGCCCCGGCCGCGATGCGCCGGGCCACTCGCGCCCTCGACATGCTCGTCATGCGTCGCCGCCACCTCCTCGTAGCCGTATCCACTCCTTGCCCCGTACAGACCGTTCGCCAATCTCGACGGGGAGTGAACGACCGTCACCCGTCACCCGGGGGCCGTAGGCTGGCGGAACCACTACGACCACTGTTTTTTGCAAGCAACCGGAGACAACGGTGCACTTCCACGACTCGATGATCAGCCTCGTCGGCAACACCCCGCTGGTGAGGCTCAACAACGTGACCAAGGGCATCCAGGCGACCGTCCTGGCCAAGGTGGAGTACTTCAACCCCGGCGGCTCCGTGAAGGACCGCATCGCCCTGCGCATGATCGAGGCCGCCGAGCAGAGCGGGGAACTGAAGCCGGGCGGCACGATCGTCGAGCCGACCAGTGGGAACACCGGTGTGGGTCTGGCCATCGTCGCTCAGCAGAAGGGGTACAAGTGCATCTTCGTGTGCCCCGACAAGGTGAGCACCGACAAGATCAACGTGCTGCGCGCGTACGGCGCCGAGGTCGTCGTCTGCCCGACCGCCGTCGACCCCGAGCACCCGGACTCCTACTACAACGTCTCCGACCGGCTGGTGCGGGAGACCCCCGGCGCCTGGAAGCCCGACCAGTACTCCAACCCCAACAACCCGCTCTCGCACTATCACTCGACCGGCCCCGAGCTGTGGGAGCAGACCGAGGGTAAGATCACCCACTTCGTGGCGGGCGTCGGCACCGGCGGCACCATCTCCGGCACCGGCCGCTACCTGAAGGACGCCAGCGACGGCAAGGTCCAGGTCATCGGCGCCGACCCCGAGGGCTCGGTGTACTCCGGCGGATCCGGGCGGCCGTACCTGGTCGAGGGCGTCGGTGAGGACTTCTGGCCGACCGCCTACGACCGCACCGTCGCCGACGAGATCGTCCCGGTCTCCGACAAGGACTCCTTCCAGATGACCCGCCGCCTGGCCAAGGAGGAGGGCCTGCTGGTGGGCGGCTCCTGCGGGATGGCCGTCGTGGCGGCGCTGCGGGTCGCCGAGCGGCTCGGGCCCGACGACGTCGTGGTCGTCCTGCTCCCGGACAGCGGCCGCGGCTACCTCAGCAAGATCTTCAACGACGAGTGGATGGCCGACTACGGTTTCCTGGAGGACGAGGGCCCCAGCGCCCGCGTCGCCGACGTCCTCAACGACAAGGTGGCCGGCTCCATCCCGTCCCTGGTGCACATGCACCCGGACGAGACCGTCGGCGAGGCCATCGAGGTGCTGCGCGAGTACGGCGTCTCGCAGATGCCCGTCGTCAAGCCGGGCGCCGGTCACCCGGACGTCATGGCCGCCGAGGTCGTCGGCTCGGTGGTGGAACGGGAGCTGCTGGACGCCCTGTTCAGCAAGCGCGCGTCCCTCGAGGACCCGCTGGAGAAGCACATGTGCGCCCCGCTGCCCCAGGTCGGCTCCGGTGAGCCGGTCGGCGACCTGATGTCGGTACTGGGTTCGGCGGACGCGGCGATCGTCCTGGTCGAGGGCAAGCCGACCGGTGTGGTCAGCCGTCAGGACCTGCTGGCGTTCCTGGCCAAGGGCGGCAACAAGTAGCCAACCGCCGGTGAAGTGCCCGTGTACGCGGCGAACTTGCGGTGGGACGGGGTTCGCAGAAGTGGTACGAGCGCGTCACGTGCGCGCAGCACCCGCTTAACACGGGTCCGGCACATTGGTGGGTGTCGGCAGGGCGTTGGAGTACCTCCCAGGCGTGAAGCGCCGGGGAGAGGCTCCCCGCCCGGCCGGCGCCGAACGGCGCCAAGGACCTCCGGAGCGGCTCCCGGACCTCCAAGGACGCCACGGACGCGCAAGCCCGGCCCTGACCCGGCCCGCGTCCCACGCGGGGACCGCCGTCGTCCCGCCCCCCGGAAACGGGGGTGCGGCGGTCCCCGCGCAATCCTCTTCCCGGCAGGGCGCGATCGGCGCCGCGGGGCGGACGAGCCGGCTCAGTGGACCGAGAAACCGCCGTCGACGAAGATCGACTGGCCGGTGACGTACGCGGACGCCGGGCCGGCGAGGAACACCGCGGCCCCCTCGAAGTCCTCGGCGAGCCCGTTGCGTTTGGTCATCGTCCGCGCGGCCAGCGCCGCCACCCGCTCGGGATCGGACGACAGGCGTGCGTTCAGCGGTGTCATCACGAAGCCCGGCACGAGGGTGTTGCAGGTGACGCCGTACTGCGACCACGCCTCGGCCTGGGAGCGGGCCAGCGACTCGAGCGCCCCCTTGGAGACGCCGTAGGCGCCGCTCTGCACGAACGCCCGGTGCGCCTGCTGGGAGGTGACGTGGATGATCCGGCCGTGACCGCGCTCGGCCATCCCCGGCCCGAACCGCTGCCCCAGCAGGAACGGGGCCTGCAGGTTCACCGCCATGGTGGCGTCCCACACGTCCTCGCCCAGCTCGCTCATCGGCGGCCTGAGGTTGACCCCGGCGCAGTTGACGAGGATGTCGGGCTCCCCGAACACACCGGCCGCCTCCTCGGCCACCGTGCGCACCCCCTCACGGGTGCTCAGGTCCCCGCTCACCCAGGCCGCCCGGCACCCGTCGGCCGTCAGTTCCCCGGCCGCCTCCCGCAGTTGCCGCTCGTTGCGGGCCACGATCACCACGCTCGCCCCGGCTCGCGCCAGCGCACCGGCGATGGCCCGCCCGATGCCGGAACTCCCCCCGGTCACGAGGGCGACGCGGCCCTCCAGCGAGAACAGGTTCGAGAGATAGGCCTTCGATGTCATGTCCGGAGCGTAGACGGCGGCATGAGCCGCCCCGCCGCCCGGCGACCGTAGGCTGCGGTCCATGAGCATCATCGGAGTCGGGATCGACGTCGCCGAGATCGATCGGTTCCGGGCGTCGTTGGAGCGGACGCCAGGGCTGGCGGACCGGTTGTTCGTGGAGCGGGAGCTGCTGCTGCCCAGCGGGGAGCGGCGGGGGATCGCCTCGCTCGCCGTCCGGTTCGCCGCCAAGGAGGCGCTGGCGAAGGCCCTGGGGGCGCCGCCGGGGCTGCACTGGACCGACGCCGAGGTGTACGTCGAGGACAGCGGACAGCCCCGGTTGCGGGTGCAGGGCACCGTCGCCGCGCGGGCGGCGGAGCTGGGAGTGCGGTCCTGGCACGTGTCCTTGAGCCATGACGCGGGGGTGGCCTCGGCCGTGGTGGTCGCCGAAGGCTGAGTGCCCGGGTGTGGGGGACCGCGGTTGCGGGGCAGACTCGGTGCCATGCGTACTGCGTACAGCGTGGAGACGGTAAGGGCGGCCGAACGGGCGCTGATGGCACGGCTGCCGGAGGGCGCGCTGATGCAGCGGGCGGCCGCCGGGCTGGCCGCCGCCTGCGCGGAGTTGCTCGGGCGGGTGTACGGCAGCCGGGTGGTGCTGCTCGTCGGCAGCGGGGACAACGGCGGGGACGCGCTGTACGCGGGCGCGCGGCTGGCGCGGCGGGGGGCCGGGGTCACGGCCGTACTGCTCTCGCCCGAGCGGGCCCATGCCGGGGGGCTCGGGGCCCTGCGCCGGGCCGGCGGCTCCGTCGCCGCGGACGAGGCCGCCGAGGAACTGATCCGGCGGGCCGACCTCGTGGTCGACGGGATCGTCGGGATCGGGGGCAAGGGCGGGCTGCGGCCCGCCGCCGAGCGGCTCCTGGCGGTGGTGGAGCGGTCCGGGGCCGCCGTGGTGGCGGTGGATCTGCCCAGCGGGGTCGAGGCCGGTACCGGAGAGGTGCGCGGCGCCGCGGTCCGGGCGGACCTCACCGTCACCTTCGGCACGTACAAGCCCGGGTTGCTGGTCGATCCCGCGCGGGAGTACGCCGGGGTCGTGCGGCTCGTCGACATCGGACTGGAACTGCCCGCCCCGGCCGAGCTGGAGGCCTTGCAGCACGCGGACGTGGCGCGGCTGCTGCCGGTACCGGGGACCGAGAGCGACAAGTACCGGCGGGGGGTCGTCGGGATCGCCGCCGGATCGGCGCGGTATCCGGGCGCCGCCGTGCTCGCCGTCTCCGGGGCGCTGCGGGGCGGGGCGGGAGCCGTGCGCTACGTCGGGCCCGCCGGGGAGGCGGTCCTCGCGCGCTTCCCGGAGACGCTGGTGTCCGATGACGGGCCCTCCAGGGCCGGGCGCGTGCAGGCCTGGGTGGTCGGGCCGGGAGCGGGGGACGACGCGGCGACCGTGGCGGAGGTGCTGGCGGCGGAGGTACCCGTGCTGATCGACGCGGACGGGCTGCGGCTGGCCGAGCGGGACGCGGTACGGGGGCGTACGGCGCCGACCCTGATGACCCCTCACGCCGGGGAGGCCGCCGCGCTGCTGGGGCTGCGCCGGGAGGAGGTCGAGGGGGCACGGCTGGCCGCGGCACGGGAGCTGGCGGCGGTGTACCGGGCGACCGTGCTGCTGAAGGGCTCGACCACGCTGGTGGCCGACTTCGGGGGCGGGGCCGTGCGGGTCAACGCGACGGGCACGTCCTGGCTGGCCACGGCGGGGAGCGGGGACGTGCTGTCGGGCCTCGCCGGGTCGTTGCTGGCGGCGGGGCTGGCGGCGGGGGACGCGGGGAGCGTGGCGGCGTATCTGCACGGGCTCGCCGGGCGGTTCGCGGCGCAGGGCGCGCCGGTCGGGGCGCATGACGTGGCCGACCGGATCGCCGAGGCGTGGCGGGACGTCAGCGGCTGAGTCGGCCGGGGCACTCCCGCGCCGACGGCGCCACCACCCCTGCAAAGGCGCGCGGGAACCGCGCGAGCGGCCCCGACGCTCGGGCGGCCGGCCGGGTACCGGGTCCACCCCTCGGGTGACTGCGGCCGCGCGGCATCGCCGGTCCGGCAGGACCCCGCGTTGGCTGATCGCATGATCAGCAGACGATTCGCGTACCTAGGTGCCGCGGCGCTGCTCGCCGCCGCGACGGCTCTGCCGGCCGCCGGGACCGCCGCGGCCACCCCGCCCGCCGCCTGGGTGACCGCCGCCTCGGCGACCCCCCCGCACCGCCCGCCCCCGGCTCCGACCTCGTGCCCGGGGTGGCCCCCGGACCCGCGCAGCCCTGGCAGATCGACACGCCCGACCAGGCGCTGCCGCCGAAGGTGTACACGCCGAGCCCGCGGGAGGACGCCGCCGAGCCCGAGGACGCGGCGCCGGGGACGTACGACCTCGTCGAGTACGTGCCGCTCGCCGACGCCGACGCCGACGCCGACGCCGACGCCGACGCCGTCGCTGACGTGACGTGCAGCAAGCAGGCCGGGCCGTACCAAAGGCAGGTGGAGCGGTGGCTGAGGCCGAAGGCGGACGGGAAGCAGTCCGCGAAGGACTGCAAGGCCGTCCGCGCCTGCGCAGCGGGCGTAAGGGGATGGTCACCCGCATGGGCCGGCACACCGTCTACCGGCGGCACAAGAACCACGTGTCCACCCTGTACGACCAGCCCATGCCGTACGCCCAGTTCTTCGACGGGGGCCAGGCCTTCCACGCCGTCCACGGCAGCATCCTCACCACCGTCGGCTCCTACGGCTGCGTCAACCTGAGGCTCGCCGACGCGCGCAAGCTGTGGGGCGTGCTCAGGAAGGGCGACCACGTCTACGTGTGGGGGCGGCGGCCGGGTACCTGACACGGCACCCGGGGCCCGCACGGCCCTCTGAGAGACTGGGGGCGCCATGAGTGAGACTGCAGCTGTGCCGACCGCCCCCCTGCGCGCCCGCGCCGAGATCGACCTGGGTGCCCTGCGCGCCAACGTGCGGGCGCTGCGTGCCCGTACGCCGGGCGCGGCCCTGATGGCCGTCGTCAAGTCCGACGGATACGGCCACGGGGCGGTGCCGTGCGCCCGCGCGGCCCGCGCGGCGGGGGCGACCTGGCTCGGCACGGCCACGCCCGAGGAGGCCCTCGCGCTGCGCGCGGCCGGACTGCCGGGGCGCATCCTGTGCTGGCTGTGGGTGCCGGGCGGGCCCTGGCGGCAGGCGGTCGAGGCCGACCTCGACGTCTCCCTGAGCGGGCTGTGGGCCCTGCGGGAGGTCGTCGACGCCGCCCGGCAGGCCGGCCGGGCCGCGCGGGTGCAGCTCAAGGCCGACACCGGGCTCGGGCGCAACGGGTGCCAGCCCGCCGACTGGCCCGAGCTGGTCGCCGAGGCCCTGCGGGCCGAGGCCGCCGGGCTGGTCCGGATCACCGGAGTGTGGTCCCACCTCGCCTGCGCCGACGAGCCCGGGCACCCCTCGATCGCCGCCCAGCTCGACCGGTTCCGGGAGATGCTCGCCCACGCCGAGGGCCAGGGCGTGCGCCCCGAGGTACGGCACATCGCCAACTCGCCGGCCACCCTCACCCTGCCCGAGACGCACTTCGACCTCGTCCGCACGGGCATCGCGATGTACGGCATCTCGCCCAGCCCGGAGCTGGGCACCCCGGCCGACTTCGGGCTGCGCCCGGTGATGACGCTGAGCGCCTCGCTGGCCCTGGTCAAGCACACCCCGGGCGGGCACGGCGTCAGCTACGGCCACCACTACGTCACCCCGGGCGACACCACCCTCGGCCTGGTGCCGGTCGGCTACGCGGACGGCATTCCGCGGCACGCCTCCGGGACCGGCCCGGTGCTGGTCGACGGCAAGTGGCGCACGGTCGCCGGGCGGGTCGCCATGGACCAGTTCGTGGTCGACCTGGGCGGGGACGAGCCCCCGGTGGGCAGCGAGGCCGTGCTGTTCGGGCCCGGTGACCGCGGCGAGCCCACCGCCGAGGACTGGGCGCAGGCCTGCGGCACGATCGCGTACGAGATCGTCACGCGCATCGGAACCCGGGTTCCTCGCGTCTATGTGAACGGGGAAGAACTCGGGTAACCCGTCGGAGGGCGTCGGCGTCACCTCGACGACAGCGGCATCCGAGCACCGCTCCGGCGGACTCCGGCATCATCCGTTTTCACCCACACAGGCGAACTGCAGTACGGCGAAGAGGAGCGGTACGTGAGCGAGAGCAGCGCGGAGGTCGTGGCGGACGTCGTCGCCTCGGCGGCCGCCGCCTCCGCCGCGGAGGCGGCCGCGAGCTGGCGCCGGGCGACCGGTATCGCCGGTGCCGCGATAGGCGTGCTCGCCGCGGGCGCGGCGGCCGGCGTCGCCATCGAGCGGATGACGGTGGGGCGCGGGATGCGGCGCAAGGCCCGGCTGGCGCTGGACTCGGCCGGCCCCTACGGCACCCTGCGCGGCACCCCGGGCAAGGCGTACGCCGACGACGGCACCGAGCTGTACTACGAGGTCGACGAGGCCGAGCCCGATCCGGGCCCGCACGTCTCCCCGCGCCGGCGCCGGCTCTTCGGACGCAAGGCGCCCGCCCCGGTCACCGTCGTCTTCTGCCACGGCTACTGCCTCAGCCAGGACTCCTGGCACTTCCAGCGTGCCGCCCTGCGCGGGGTCGTCCGTACGGTGCACTGGGACCAGCGCAGCCACGGGCGGTCGGGGCGGGGCGTGGCCCAGACCCGGGACCGGGTGCCCCTCACCATCGACCAGCTCGGCCGCGATCTGAAGGCGGTCCTGGACGCCGCCGTACCGGACGGTCCGGTGGTGCTGGTCGGTCATTCCATGGGCGGCATGACCATGATGGCCCTCGCCGCCCAGTACCCGGAGCTGATCCGGGACCGGGTCGTGGCCACCGCCTTCGTGGGGACCTCGTCCGGGCGGCTCGGCGAGGTCAACTTCGGGCTCCCGGTGGCCGGCGTCAACGCGGTGCGCCGCATCCTCCCCGGTGTGCTGAAGGCGCTCGGGCAGCAGGCGGAGCTGGTGGAGAAGGGGCGCAGGGCCACCGCCGACCTGTTCGCCGGGATCATCAAGCGGTACTCGTTCGCGGGGCGGGACGTCGACCCGGCCGTCGAGCGGTTCGCGGAGCGGATGATCGAGTCCACGCCGATCGACGTGGTCGCCGAGTTCTACCCGGCCTTCACCGACCACGACAAGACCGAGGCGCTGGGCCGCTTCCACGACATGCCCGTGCTCGTGCTGGCCGGGGTGCGGGACCTGGTCACGCCCAGCGAGCACAGCGAGGCCATCGCCGATCTGCTCCCGGACGCCGAGCTGGTGCTCGTGCCGGACGCCGGGCACCTGGTGATGCTGGAGCATCCGGAAGTGGTCACCGACCGCCTCGCCGACCTGCTCACCCGTGCGGGCGCCGTGCCCGCAGGGGCTACCGTAAGTGGCTATGGAACGACCAGCAGCACCGGCAGCACCGCACGACGCCGCTGAGACGCGGCTGACGATCACCTCGCCCGAGCAGATGCGGGAGCTGGGCCGCCGGCTGGCCAAGCTGCTGCGCGCGGGCGACCTGGTGATGCTCAGCGGAGAACTCGGCGCGGGCAAGACCACGCTGACCCGCGGGCTCGGCGAGGGGCTCGGCGTGCGCGGCGCGGTCACCTCGCCGACCTTCGTGATCGCCCGGGTGCACCCGGCCCTCGGCGACGGCCCGCCCCTGGTCCACGTGGACGCCTACCGGCTCGGCGGCGGCCTGGACGAGATGGAGGACCTGGACCTCGACGTCTCGCTGTCCGACTCGGTGATCGTCGTGGAGTGGGGCGAGGGCAAGGTGGAGGAGCTGACCGAGGAACGCCTCCAGGTCGTCATCCACCGGGCCGTCGGAGACACCACCGACGAGGTACGGCACGTGACGCTGACCGGGCTGGGGGAGCGCTGGGCGGACGCCGGTCTCGAGACGGTCGCGGCCTGATCCCCCCGGTTTCCCGACTAGCTGTCGGCACCCGTATTGCGCAGGACGTCCCGGGCGTGGTGACATGGTGTCCAGTCCGGAGTTAGGTGTACCTAACTTCGCCCGCCCCCGCACCTCAGGAGGCGTTCATGACCGCTCCCCGTCCCACGGAGCAGCCCCGTCCGGGCGCGCCCACCGGGCCCTCCATGCGTGAACTGCTGGCGTCGTGCGCGGCCGCGGAAGCGATCTCCCGGCCCCCGCGGGACCCCGAACCCCGGCAGCGGGCGCCCCGGCCCCCCGGGGACCGGCGCGCGGCCGCCTAGGGCCTGTCGTGACGACAGTGCCCTAGCGGATCACGACCACCGGCACGCCGATCGTCGCGAACATCCACATCGCGTTCCCGTCCGCCCGCGTCTCCCGGATGCCGCCTGTCTTCACGCTCGGATCGGCCGCCGTGCGCGAGCCGCCGTCCACCGCCGCGCTGAAGCCGATCGCCGTCCCGTCCACGCTGGTGAACCGCACGACGTGCTCGATGGGGGTGCCGTCGGTGCCGGTGACCGCGTTCGAGCGGGACGACACCCAGTACGTGCCCGGCAGCGGGTCGAGGTTGCCCGGGGTCACCTTGAAGCTGCGCTGCACCCGGCCGCGCTCGTCGACCAGCCAGACCCGGTCGTCGTCCACCGAGTACACGACCCGTTCACCCGCACCGGAGCCGCTCGGCAGGGCGGCGGGATTGCGCCGGTCCCGGGGCGCCTTGGACGCGGCCGCCGAGGCGGACGCGTTCGCCGACGGTTTGCCGCCCAGGCCCGCGGGGACGGTCGCCTGGGCCTGGTAGGCGAGGAAACCGACCGTTGCGACGGCCGCCGCGGTGAGGCCGGCCACGATCACCGAGCTGGTCCCTGCCACCTGCGCCCACCTCTGCCTCGTGCGATATGTCGTACTTCGTTCAGACCGTAGCAGTCGGTGACCGTACGACCCGGACGGCCATGCGAGCGGCGCGGGCGCCGTAGGCTGTTCGCGTGCTCTTGCTCGCTCTGGATACCGCAACACCCGCCGTCACCGTCGCGCTGCACGACGGCACGGACGTCATCGCCTCCTCGAGCCAGGTGGACGCGCGCCGGCACGGTGAGCTGCTGCTGCCGGCCGTCGACCGGGTCCTCGCCGAGGCCGGGCTCAAGCTGGAGGCGGTCACCGGGATCGTCGTCGGCATCGGCCCCGGCCCCTACACCGGCCTGCGGGTCGGCCTGATGACCGCCGACACCTTCGGCCTCGCGCTCGGCGTCCCGGTGCACGGCGTGTGCACGCTGGACGGGCTCGCCTACGCCGCCGACATCGAGAAGGGCCCCTTCGTCGTGGCCACCGACGCCCGGCGCAAGGAGGTCTACTGGGCGACGTACGCCGACTCGCGCACCCGGCTGACCGACCCCGCCGTGGACCGGCCGGCCGACATCGCCGAGCGGGTCGCGGGGCTTCCCGCGGTCGGCGCCGGCGCGCTGCTCTACCCGGACACCTTCCCGAGCGCCCACGAGCCCGAGCACGTGTCCGCCGCAGCCCTCGCCTCGCTCGCCGCCGAGAGGCTGGCCGCGGGCGAGGAGCTGCCGGCCCCCCGGCCGCTGTACCTGCGCCGCCCGGACGCCCAGGTCCCCAAGAACTACAAGGTGGTCACCCCCAAGTGACTCAGCCGGCACCCCCCCGACTGCGCGAGATGCGCTGGTGGGACATCGACCCGGTCCTGGAGCTGGAGAAGGACCTGTTCCCCGAGGACGCCTGGTCCCGGGGCATGTTCTGGTCCGAACTGGCCCACTCCCGGGGCGCCGAGGCCACCCGGCGCTATCTCGTGGCCGAGTCCGACGGCCGCATCGTCGGCTACGCCGGCCTCGTCGCCACCGGCGAGCAGGCGGACGTCCAGACCATCGCGGTCGCCCGTGACCAGCAGGGCACCGGCCTCGGCGGGCGCCTGCTGGTCGAGCTGCTGCGCGCGGCGACCGCGTTCGAGTGCCACGAGGTGCTGCTCGAGTGCCGGGTCGACAACGTCCGCGCCCAGAAGCTCTACGAGCGCTTCGGCTTCGAGCCCATCGGCTTCCGCCGCGGCTACTACCAGCCGGGCAACGTGGACGCCCTGGTCATGCGTCTGACCGACCCTTCTTCAGTACAAGGAACCGAGATCAATGGCTGACGAACCTCTCGTCCTCGGCATCGAGACCTCCTGCGACGAGACCGGCGTCGGCATCGTCCGCGGCACCACCCTGCTGGCGGACGCCGTCGCCTCCAGCGTCGACGAGCACGCCCGCTTCGGCGGTGTCGTACCGGAGGTGGCGTCACGGGCGCACCTGGAGGCGATGGTGCCGACCATCGACCGCGCCCTGAAGGAGGCCGGCGTCCGCGCCAAGGACCTCGACGGCATCGCGGTCACCGCGGGCCCGGGCCTCGCGGGCGCCCTCCTCGTCGGCGTCTCGGCGGCGAAGGCGTACGCCTACGCGCTCGGCAAGCCCCTGTACGGCGTCAACCACCTCGCCTCCCACATCTGTGTGGACCAGCTGGAGCACGGCCCGCTGCCCGAGCCGACGATGGCCCTGCTGGTGTCCGGCGGCCACTCCTCGCTCCTGCTGTCCACGGACATCACCTCCGACGTCCGCCCGATGGGCTCGACCATCGACGACGCGGCCGGCGAGGCCTTCGACAAGATCGCCCGCGTGCTGAACCTGGGCTTCCCCGGCGGCCCGGTCATCGACCGGTACGCGAAGGAGGGCGACCCGGCGGCGATCGCCTTCCCGCGCGGCCTGACCGGCCCGCGCGACCCCGCCTACGACTTCTCCTTCTCCGGCCTGAAGACGGCCGTCGCCCGCTGGATCGAGGCCAGGCGCGCGGCCGGCGAGGAGGTCCCGGTCCGCGACGTGGCCGCCTCCTTCCAGGAGGCCGTCGTCGACGTCCTGACCCGCAAGGCCGTCCGCGCCTGCAAGGACGAGGGCGTCGACCACCTGATGATCGGCGGCGGCGTGGCCGCCAACTCCCGGCTGCGCGCCCTCGCCCAGGAGCGCTGCGAGGCGGCCGGCATCCGGCTGCGCGTCCCGCGCCCCAAGCTGTGCACGGACAACGGCGCGATGGTGGCCGCGCTCGGCGCCGAGATGGTCGCCCGCGACCGGGCCGCCTCCAGCTGGGACCTGTCGGCCGACTCCTCCCTGCCGGTCACCGATCCCCACGTCCCGGGCCACGACCACGTGCACGAGGTCAGCAAGGAGAACCTGTACTCGTGACGGTCGCCCTGATGTGGGAGGCGAGGGCCGCCGAGGGCCGGGGCGAGGAACTGCTCGCCTGGGCGCGGGAACAGCGGCTCGGCGCGGAGCCGCTGCGGCGGGAGACGTTCCGGGCGCCGCAGGACCGGGTGCTGGTGATCACCTGGTGGGACGCGCCGTACGACGCCTCGCTGCCCGAACTGCCCGAGCCGCCCGCCGGGTCGGTGACGCGTCCGGTGCACCGGTGGCGGTTCGAGTCGGTGGCGGACGACTAGCGTGGGAGGGAAGTTGGGGAACCGCTCCGGCTGCGCTATGATCATCACACGCGAACGGCCGGGAACCCGGTCCGGACGCAGTGCGTTGGTGGTCCAAGGAAAGACGTCCCGCTTCCTGCGGGGAGATGCAGGTGCAAGGCCTGCCCGGCGCTCCACGAAAACCCCGTCCCCGGTTCACCGGGGGCGGGGTTTTTCCGTTCCCCTCATGCCGAATGTTTCGGATCGAATTCCGAATGTTCCGGGAGTCGTGGCGTGACAAGGCCTTCGTCAAGAGGCCCCGCAAGGATACGATCGCGGGCATGAAGCCCTCGAAGCCCGCAGAAACGCAGACGGCGACCCTCGCTGAAATCGCCCGTGAGGCCGGGGTGTCCGCTCCGACTGTTTCGAAGGTCCTCAACGGCCGCGCCGACGTCGCCCCCGCGACCCGCACCCGCGTCGAGGAGCTGCTGCGCGCCTACGGCTACCGGCGCCGGCGCGCCGAGGCCTCCCGCTCCCCGCTGATCGACCTGGTCTTCCACGAGCTGGAGAGCGCCTGGGCGATGGAGGTCATCCGGGGTGTGGAGAACGTGGCCCGGGACGCGGGGCTGAGTGTCGTGCTCTCCGAGTCGGCGGGACGGCTCACCCCCGGGCGGACCTGGGCCGACCAGGTCGCCGCCCGCCGCCCGCACGGGGTGGTGCTCGTGCTGTCCGGGCTCGACGAGTCCCAGCGGGCGCTGCTGACCAGCCGGTCCATCCCGTTCGTGGTGATGGACCCGGCCGGTGACCCGGGCCCGGACGTGCCCTCCATCGGCGCCACCAACTGGCAGGGCGGACTCGCCGCCACCCGGCACCTGGTGGAACTCGGGCACACCCGGATCGGGGCGATCAGCGGACCGTCCCGGATGATGTGCAGCCGGGCCCGGCTGGACGGCTACCGGGCGGCCCTGGAGACGGCCGGACTGCCGGTCGACCCCTCGCTCGTGCTGACCGGCGACTTCCACCATGACGCCGGCTACCGCCTGGGCCTGGAGCTGCTGCGCCGCCCCGACCGGCCGACCGCGGTCTTCGCGGGCAACGACCTGCAGGCGCTCGGCCTGTACGAGGCGGCCCGGGAGCTGGGGCTGCGCATCCCGGACGACCTCAGCGTGGTCGGCTTCGACGATCTGCCGGTGGCCCGCTGGGTCGGCCCGCCGCTGACGACCGTGCGGCAGCCGCTGACCGAGATGGCCGAGGCCGCGGCCCGGCTGGTGCTGGAGCTGGGGCGCGCGGAGCAGGAGCGGGCGGCGACCCGGGTGGAGCTGGCGACCAGCCTGGTGGTGCGGTCGAGCACGGCGGCTCCCGCGGTGGTGTGACGCCGGTGGCCGGAAGGTGACGTATTGACGTGTGGGGTGAGTGCCCCCACACTCCTCCGAAGTCAATCGGTTGTTCGACCGAAACTTTCGGAGGCACCCGCGATGAGATCTCTGAGAATCGGTTTACCCCTCGCGTCCCTGCTGACCGGCGCCGCGCTGCTGCTGACGGCGCCCGCGGCACACGCCGCCGACACCCCCCTGCGCGACCTCGCGGCAGCGAAGGGCAAGGTCGTCGGCACCGCCGTCACCGGCTCCAAGCTCACCGGGACCTACGGCGACCTCGCCGGGGCCCAGTTCGGCTCGCTCACCCCCGGCAACGCCATGAAGTGGGAAAGTGTCGAGCCCGCCCAGGGCAGCTTCAACTGGGCCGAGGCCGACCAGATCGTGGCCTTCGCGCAGGCCCACGACCAGCAGGTGCGCGGCCACACCCTGGTCTGGCACAGCCAGAACCCGGGCTGGCTGACCAACGGCAGCTGGACGCCGTCCCAGCTCGGCGGCCTGCTGCAGAACCACATCAGCACCGAGGTCGGCCGCTACAAGGGCAGGATCGCCGCCTGGGACGTCGTCAACGAGCCCTTCAACGAGGACGGCACCTACCGCTCGACCCTCTGGTACGACGGCCTCGGCTCCGGTTATGTCGCCGACGCCCTGACCTGGGCCCACGCGGCCGACCCGAACGCCAAGCTGTACATCAACGACTACAACGTCGAGGGCGTGAACGCGAAGTCCACCGCCCTGTACAACCTGGTCAAGTCCCTGAAGGCGCAGGGCGTCCCGATCGACGGCGTCGGCCTCCAGGCCCACCTGATCCTCGGCCAGGTGCCGGGCACGCTCCAGCAGAACATCCAGCGGTTCGCCGACCTGGGCGTGGACGTGGCGATCACCGAGCTGGACGTACGGATGCAACTGCCCGCCGACAGCGCGAAACTGGCCCAGCAGGCCGCCGACTTCAAGTCCGTGGTGGCCGCGTGCGCGGCCGTGAGCCGGTGCGTCAACGTCACCGTGTGGGGCTTCACCGACTCCGACTCCTGGGTGCCCAGCACCTTCCCGGGGTACGGGGCGGCGACGCCGTACGACGAGAACTACCAGCCGAAACCGGCGTACCGCGGCATCGCGGAGGCCCTGGGCGGCTCCACCACCACCCCACCCCCGGGCACGGGCGCCTGCACCGCCGCCTACAGCGTCACCGCCCAGTGGAACAACGGGTTCACCGGACAGGTGAAGATCTCCTGTTCCGGGGCCTCGCTGTCCTCGTGGAAGGCCGGCTGGACGTTCGGCGCGGGCCAGCGGATCACACAGGCCTGGAACGCCACCTGCACCCAGTCGGGCGCGACGGTCTCGTGCGCCAACGCCTCGTACAACGGGGCGTTGCCGGACGGCGGTTCGGTGACGTTCGGGTTCAACGCGTCCTGGAGCGGCAGCAATCCGGTGCCGGCGGTGACGCTGGGATGAGAATTTCACTAGAAAACCGACGCACGCCGCTTCTGCTAACAGTCCCCTAATAATTCGGACTTACGTTCCTGCCGTGACGCGACACGACGAGCAGGGCGGCACGGGCGGACCGGTGGGCCGGCGGTCGAGAGCACTGAGGACCGTCGGCCTCACCCTGGCGGGTGCCCTGGTACTGGGCGCTGTCGCCGCGGGCTGGGCGTACTGGCACCTCAACGACAACATCACGAGCGTCGACATCAACAGCGCGCTCGGCGACGACCGGCCCGCCCGGGCGGTGATCGCCCCGTCCGCGACCGCCCCGGCCGCCGCCTCCCCGCAGCCGACCGGCTCCCTGAACATCCTGGTCCTCGGCTCGGACTCGCGCAGCGGCAAGGCCAACAAGGCGCTGGGCGGCGGCGACAGTTCCGGCGCCCGGTCCGACACCGCGATGGTGGTGCACATCGACGCGGGCCGTACGCGGGCCACCGTCGTCAGCATCCCGCGCGACACCCTCGTCACCCTTCCGTCCTGCCCGCTCCCCTCCGGGGGATCCACGGCGGTGGTGCACCGAGCCATGTTCAACAGCGCCTACTCGGCGGGTGGGCCGGTGTGCGCGGTGAAGACCGTCGAGTCGGTCACGAACGTCCGCATGGACCACTACATCGAGATCGACTTCTCCGGCTTCGCCAAGCTGGTGGACGCGCTCGGCGGCGTCGACGTGACCACCGACCAGGACATCGACGACGGCAAGAGCCATCTGCGCCTCGAGGCCGGCGCCCACCACCTCGACGGCACCCGAGCCCTGGCCCTCGCCCGCACCCGCCACGGCATAGGCGACGGCAGCGACCTCGGCCGCATAGGCCTGCAGCAGAAGCTGGTGAAAGCCCTGCTGGAGCAGATCGCCACCGCCGACCTGCTGACCGACCCCGCCAAGCTCTACAAGGCCGCCGACGCGGTCACCGCCGGCCTGACCACCGACACCGGCCTCGACTCCCTGAAGGAGCTGATGGACCTCGGCCAGAGCCTGAAGAACCTCACGGCCGACCAGGTGAAGACGGTGACGATGCCGGTCGTCCCCGCCCCCTCCGATGCCAATCGCGTGGTCGCGAAGGAGCCGGCGGCGAGCGACCTGTGGGCGTCCCTGCGGTAGGCAAGGCAAGGCAAGGCAAGGCGGGGCGGCCTGCCCTGTCATCAGCCCGCTGAGCTGCGAGAACACCGGGCCGGAAAAATCTTCGAGAATTTCCGGCGCGTGTGTCGATCCGGGTCCCCTCCGTTCGACGCACGGGTGAGCGGCGGGAACGGTCCCGCCGCCCCCGACCGAAGGAGTCACCATGCCCCGCTACCTGTCGCTCGTGCGCGTCGACGAGACCTCCGCGCCCGCCGAGGGCCCCAGCGAGGAGCTGATGCGGCGCATGGGCGAGCTGATCGAGGAGATGACGAAGGCGGGCGTGCTGCTCGACACCGCCGGACTCACCCCGTCCGCCCAGGGCACCCGGGCCACCTGGGAGGGCGGCCGGATCTCCGTCACCGACGGGCCGTTCACCGAGTCCAAGGAGGTCATCGGCGGCTACGCGCTCATGCAGTGCAAGGACAAGGCCGAAGCCCTGGAGTGGACCAAGCGGTTCCTGCAGGTCCACGAGGACTTCTGGACGGTGACCTGCGAGGTGCGGGAGATCGCCGAGGGCTGAGCGGCCGGTGGCCCTCGGCCGCCGGGGGGTGTTGCATGGTGGGCTGTGGAACCGCAGCCCACCGCACCGCAGCCCGTCGCACCGGCGACCCCCGCACCGCAGCCCGTCGCACCGGCGCCGGCCGCGGCACACGCGATCGAGACCGTCTTCCGCCTGGAGTCGCCCCGGGTGATCGCCGGCATCGCCCGGATCGTCCGGGACGTCGGCATCGCCGAGGAACTGGCGCAGGACGCGCTGGTCGCCGCCCTGGAACGGTGGCCCCGGGACGGGGTGCCCGACAACCCCGGCGCCTGGCTCATGGCCACCGCCCGGCACCGCGCCGTCGACCTGATCCGGCGCCGCGAGACCTACGCCCGCAAACTGGCCGAGATCGGCCGGGACCTGCGGACCACGGTCCCGCCCGAGGAACCGGGCGACCCGGACGACATCGACGACGACCTGCTCCGGCTCGTCTTCACCACCTGCCATCCGGTGTTGTCCCCGCAGGCCCGCACCGCGCTCACCCTGCGCCTGCTCGGAGGCCTGACCACGGCCGAGATCGCCCGCGCCCAGCTGGTCCCGGAACCGACGATCGCCCAGCGCATCGTCCGGGCCAAGCGGACCCTCGCCACCAAGAACGTCGCCTTCGAGGTGCCGTACGGGCCCGACCGGGAGGCCCGCCTCGGTTCCGTCCTGGACGTCATCTACCTGATCTTCAACGAGGGGTACGCGGCGTCGGCCGGGGACGACCTGCTGCGTCCAGGGCTGTGCGAGGACGCCCTGCGGCTCGCCCGTGTGCTCTCCTCCCTGATGCCCGAGGAAGGCGAGGTGCACGCGCTGACCGCGCTGCTGGAGTTCCAGGCCTCCCGCACCGCCGCCCGCACCGGCCCCGACGGCGCGCCGGTGCTTCTGAAGGACCAGAACCGCCGCCGCTGGAACCGCATGCTCATCGCCCGCGGCATCCGGTCCCTCGCCCGCGCCGAGGCCACGTCACCGTCCGGCCTCCCCGGCCCCTACGCCCTTCAGGCGGCCATCGCCGCGTGCCATGCGCACGCGTACACCTACGAGGAGACCGACTGGCGCTCCATCGCCACCCTGTACGCCCTGCTCGCGGCCCGCGCCCCGTCCCCGGTCGTGGAACTGAACCGTGCCGTCGCCGTGTCGATGGCCGAGGGCCCGGCCGAGGGGCTGAAGCTGGTGGACGCCCTGGCCGGCGAGCCCGCCCTGCGGTCGTACCACCTGCTGCCCGGCGTGCGGGGCGACCTGCTGGCGCGGCTGGGCCGCACCGCCGAGGCCCGCGAGGAGTTCGTACGGGCGGCGGCACTGGCCGGCAACCGGCGCGAGCGCGACCTGCTGCTGGGCAGGGCCGAGGAGTGCGCACCCTGACCACGGGCGACGACGGTCAGCCGGCGGCCGGCCGCGCGGGACCCCCGATCAGCATGGTCGGCGCCCCCGCGACCCGGGTGAGGAACACCGTGGCCGCGCCCGGTCCCTGCGGCTTGACCTTCCTGCGCAGTTCCTCGGGTTCCACCGCCGAGCCCCGCTTCTTCACGGTCAGCGTGCCGATCTCCCGCTCCCGCAGCAGGGCCTTCAGCTTCTTGACGTTGAAGGGGAGCTGATCGTTGATCTCGTAGGCGGAGGCGTACGGGGTGGGGCACAGCTCGTCGGCCGTGACGTACGCGATGGTCTCGTCGACGAGGCCGCCACCGACCTCATCGGCCACCTCCGCGACCAGGTGGGCCCGGATGACGGCGCCGTCGGGCTCGTACAAGTACCGCCCCACCGGGCGCACTCGGGGATCGGGCAGCCCCCGGCCGAGGAGCGTGCGCGGGCCGGGCAGCAGCGTCGCCCGTACGGCGCCCGGCGCCCCGGTGCCGAACCACAGCACCGCCTCCTTCACGTCCCCGCCGTCGGAGATCCACTCGGCCTCGGCCTCCGCGGGCACCGCCTCGTGCGGAATGCCCGGAGCGATCTTCAGGGCCGCGCGGGGTGCCGTACGCGCCGCGCCGACCGCCCAGGACAGGGGCGGTGAGTAGGCCTCGGGATCGAAGATCCGGCCGCGCCCGCCCCGCCGGGCCGGGTCCACGAACACCGCGTCGTAGCCGGCGGTGTCCACCTCCGTGACGTCGGCCTCGCGCACCTCGATCAGGCCGGCCAGCCCCAGCGCCTCGGCGTTCGCCCGCGCCACCGCCGCCGTCAGCGGGTCCCGGTCCACGGCCAGCACCCGGATCCCGGCCCGCGCCAGCGCGATCGCGTCCCCGCCGATCCCGCAGCACAGGTCGGCGACCGAGGTCACGCCGAGGTCCGTCAGCCGCCGCGCCCGGTACGCGGCCACGCTCGCCCGCGTCGACTGCTCGACCCCGTTCGGCGTGAAGTACATCCGCCCGGCGTCCTCGGCCCCGAACTTCGCCGCCGCCCGCTGCCGCAGCCGGGCCTGGCCGAGCGCGGCCGACACCAGCTCGGCCGGGTGGTCGCGGCGCAGCCGGGTGGCCACGGCCAGCTCCTGCGCGGGCTCGGTGTCGCGCACCTCGTCGAGGAGGGCGCGGCCTTCGGGGGTGAGGAGGAGGGCGAGGTCGTTCACCGGGTCATTGTGGGCCAGTCGGTGGACGGTGCGCCTCCGGCGGCGGTGTCGGACCGGGTCGCGGGCCGTGACCTGGGAGGATCCGGCACCATGCGACTAGTAGTACAAAATGACAAAAATAGGACTTGGTCTCCGGTGTGGGCGCGGGCCCGGTCTCGTTCCCGGTCCCTGACCCTCGGCTGCACAGCCGTCGCGATGGCCTCCGCCGCCCTCCTCTCCGGCTGCGCCGGCCCGGACTCCGCCCGCACCGCGCCCGGCCAGGGCGGTCCCGCCCAGGCCCGGGACCAGGGGGGCGGCCCGGCCGCCGAGCACGCCCGGCTGGTCGCCGCCGCCCGGCGCTGGGGACTGGAACAGGTCCCGCTGACGCCTCCGCCCCCGCCCGCGGTGAAGCCGAAGATCACCGCCCGCGCCGGGTTCGAGGTGGACCACCAGGACGACTGGGACCTGCCGCCGGTCTTCACCACGGTCCCCACCCGGCAGAAGGTCGTCTTCCTGACCATCGACGACGGCGCCGAGAAGGATCCCAGGTTCCTCGCCATGATGCGGGACCTGAAGATCCCGTACACCGCCTTCCTCAGCAACTACCTGGTGGCGGACGACTACGCCTACTTCCGCAAGATGCGGTCCTACGGCAACACCCTCGACAACCACACGCTGCACCACCCCTACCTGCCGGGCCTGTCCTACGAGGAGCAGAAGGACGAGATCTGCGGCATGCAGGCCGTCATGAAGGCGCAGTTCGGCAAGGCGCCGACCGTCTTCCGCCCCCCTTACGGCAACTACAACCAGGACACCCTGGTCGCCGCCAAGGCCTGCGGCATCAAGTACGCGCCGATCTGGAACGAGGAGGTCTTCGTCGACCACTGGGAGTACCGCGAGGACGACCGGCAGCTGCGCCGAGGCGACATCGTCCTCACCCACTTCCGCGGCCGTGACGACTGGGACGGCACGATGGTCGACGACATGCGCCGCTTCCTGAACAAGGTCACGCGCGAGGGCTACGCCGTGGCCCGCCTGGAGGACTACCTGTGAGGCGGGCGCGGGGCCTGGCCGCGGTCCTCGCCTCGGCCCTCCTCCTCGCGGGCTGCGCGCAGTCCGTCGACCCCATCGAACGCCTCGGCAAGAAGGCGGCCGAAGGGGTGCGCCCGCACGGCCCCGCACCCGACCTGGCCTACCGTCATTGGGGCCTGTCCCGGCCCCTGGCCCGCCCGCCCCGGCCCGCCACCCGGCCCCTCGCCCTCGGCCCCCGCACCGGGGGCGGCACCCTGCCCCGCGTCGTGGACCACGTCCCCACCCGCGACCGGGTCGTCTTCCTCACCTACGACGGCGGCGCGGAGCGGGATCCCCGCTTCGCCGACATGGTCCGCGAACTCCACCTGCCCGTCAGTCTGTTCCTCACCGGCAGCGTCGCCGGCCCCGGGCACGGCCACTTCGCCCGTCTGCACAGGCTCGGCGCCGGCATCCAGAACCACACCCTCGACCACCGCGCGCTCGCCGGACAGCCGTACGCCGCCCAGCGCGCCGAGATCTGCGGCCAGCAGAACCGGCTCGACGCCCGCCTCGGCGTCCGCCCCCGCCTCCTCCGCCCGCCCTACGGCACGTACGACACCACCACCCTGCGCGCGGCGGCCGAGTGCGGCATCTCCGCGGTCGTCCTGTGGCGGGCCGCGGTGACCCCGGCGGACCTCGACTTCCCCCGGGGCGACCACCGCCTCCGCCCCGGGGACATCGTCCTGGTCGGTCCGGACGAGTCCACGGGCCCGACCCTGACGGAACGCACCACACGGGTTCTGCGCGGCGTGCAGCGGCGGGGGCTGACGGTGGGACGGCTCGAGGACTACCTGTGACCGGGTGCCGAGCGGCTTCCGGCGGAGGCCGGCTCCGGCCGACGCGCGGCACGGGATTGGCACTCCGCTTGACCGAGTGCTAATCGCGGTCATAGTCTCGGCTCTGGCACTCCCCCCTGGAGAGTGCCAACAACGCGACGGGCAGGTCCGGCACCCGCGACGACGGATCGACCTGGTCGCCACCTCAGACAGTTAACCCCGTGAGATCTCCGAAGGGGGAGGTCGGATCGTGACGACCGCCAGCTCCAAGGTTGCCATCAAGCCGCTCGAGGACCGCATCGTGGTCCAGCCGCTGGACGCCGAGCAGACCACGGCCTCTGGCCTGGTCATTCCGGACACCGCGAAGGAGAAGCCCCAGGAGGGCGCCGTCCTCGCCGTGGGCCCGGGCCGGTTCGAGAACGGCGAGCGCCTTCCGCTCGACGTCAAGGTCGGCGACGTCGTCCTGTACAGCAAGTACGGCGGCACCGAGGTGAAGTACAACGGCGAGGAGTACCTCGTCCTCTCGGCTCGCGACGTCCTCGCGATCATCGAGAAGTAAGTCACCTCGAGCACTTTTGATGCTTGACGCTGCGCCCCTGGCCCCCGCGACCACTTAAGAAGCCGGGCGCCCGGGGCGCAGTGCCTTTTTCACCCACAGATTTCCGAGAGGGCTCCCGCTGTCATGGCGAAGATCCTGAAGTTCGACGAGGACGCCCGTCGCGCCCTCGAGCGCGGCGTCAACAAGCTGGCCGACACGGTGAAGGTGACGATCGGCCCCAAGGGCCGCAACGTCGTCATCGACAAGAAGTTCGGCGCCCCGACCATCACCAACGACGGTGTCACGATCGCCCGCGAGGTCGAGATCGAGGACCCGTACGAGAACCTCGGCGCGCAGCTGGTGAAGGAGGTGGCGACCAAGACCAACGACATCGCTGGTGACGGCACCACCACCGCCACCGTGCTGGCCCAGGCGCTCGTCCGCGAGGGCCTGAAGAACGTCGCCGCCGGCGCCTCTCCGGCGGCCCTGAAGAAGGGCATCGACGCCGCGGTCAAGGCCGTCTCCGACGAGCTGCTCGCCACGGCCCGCCCGATCGACGAGAAGTCCGACATCGCCGCCGTGGCCGCGCTGTCCGCCCAGGACCAGCAGGTCGGCGAGCTGATCGCCGAGGCGATGGACAAGGTCGGCAAGGACGGTGTCATCACCGTCGAGGAGTCCAACACCTTCGGTCTCGAGCTGGACTTCACCGAGGGCATGGCCTTCGACAAGGGCTACCTGTCGCCGTACTTCGTGACGGACCAGGAGCGCATGGAGGCCGTCCTGGAGGACCCGTACATCCTCATCAACCAGGGCAAGATCTCCTCCATCCAGGACCTGCTGCCGCTGCTGGAGAAGGTCATCCAGTCGGGTGCCTCCAAGCCGCTGCTGATCATCGCCGAGGACGTCGAGGGCGAGGCCCTGTCGACCCTGGTCGTGAACAAGATCCGCGGCACCTTCAACGCGGTCGCGGTGAAGGCCCCCGGCTTCGGTGACCGCCGCAAGGCGATGCTGGAGGACATGGCCGTCCTCACCGGCGCCACGGTCATCTCCGAGGAGGTCGGCCTCAAGCTCGACCAGGCCGGCCTGGACGTGCTGGGCTCCGCCCGCCGCGTGACGGTCACCAAGGACGACACGACCATCGTCGACGGCGCCGGCAAGTCCGAGGACGTCGTGGGCCGCGTCAACCAGATCAAGGCCGAGATCGAGAACACCGACTCCGACTGGGACCGCGAGAAGCTCCAGGAGCGCCTCGCGAAGCTGGCCGGCGGCGTGTGCGTGATCAAGGTCGGCGCCGCCACCGAGGTGGAGCTGAAGGAGAAGAAGCACCGTCTGGAGGACGCCATCTCCGCGACCCGCGCCGCGGTCGAGGAGGGCATCGTCTCCGGTGGTGGCTCCGCCCTGGTCCACGCCTCCAAGGTCCTCGAGGGCAACCTCGACAAGACCGGCGACGAGGCCACCGGTGTCGCCGTGGTGCGCAAGGCCGTGGTCGAGCCGCTGCGCTGGATCGGCGAGAACGCCGGCCAGGAGGGCTACGTCATCGTGTCCAAGGTCAAGGACCTGGACAACGGGCAGGGCTACAACGCCGCCACCGGCGAGTACGGCGACCTGGTCAAGGCCGGCGTCATCGACCCGGTCAAGGTCACCCGCTCCGCCCTGGAGAACGCCGCCTCCATCGCCTCCCTGCTGCTCACGACCGAGACCCTGGTCGTCGAGAAGAAGGAAGAGGAGCCGGCCGACGCGGGCCACGGCCACAGCCACGGCCACGCCCACTGACGCAGCTCGGTTCAGGCACTGAGGCCCGGCACCCCCTCGGGGGCGCCGGGCCTTCGCGTCTACTCCTCGAACTGGTCGAGCGCGCCCAGCTGTTGCATCAGACCCAGCTGGTCGTGCTGCCACCAGGTCTCGGCGATCTTTCCGTTGTCGCCGAACCGGAACAGCGTCACTCCGGTCATCGTGACGTCCCTGCCGGTGGGCGCGATCCCCAGGAAGTCACCCTTGTGCGTGGCGTTCCAGGTCCACCGCGCGCAGGCCCGGTCGCCCTGGGCCATCACGTCCTCCAGCGCGAAGGCGAAGTCGAAGCCGCTGCGCCACATCCGGTACTCGCTGCGGACGTTGTCCAGCCCGATCATGTCCTGCGGGTTGATCGGGTTGTGGCTGTGGACGTCCTCGTCGAGGAGGTCGTTGAGCGGCGGCAGGTCGCCCCGGGTCGCGAGCGTGTCGAAGAACCGCCGCACGCTCTCCACGGTCAGCTGGTCGTCCCGTACGACGTCCAGGTCCGTGAAGGTCGGCATCTCGTCGCAGAGCGCGACCATCTCCTGGAAGATCCGGTCGGTCTCCGGGAGGTTCGAGTTCCGCATCGCGTCCTCGTACGACGGGAACTCCACCACCTCGACGATGTGCGAAGCGTCCGACCGGTCCTTGGCGACCAGTGCGTGCGTCGCCGTCCGTCTGCCCTTGGTCTGCGCGACCCAGTCGTCCATGAGCCGGTTCATCTCGTCCAGCCGGCTCGTTCTGCACTCGATGAGCTGTACGAAGGTCATGACGCCGCCTCCCGGCCCCTCGCCCGGTACCGTCCCCCCCATTTTCGCACCGGGGCGGCAGCGCCACCCGTTCGCTACCGCGGCCCGTACCTGCGCCCGGTCCTGGAGGAGATCCCGCCCATCAGCCCCCGGGGCGTCACCTTCACCAGACCCATCAGCGCCTTGTACCGCGGGTCCGGGACGGACAGCGACTTGCCGCGCGCCAGGTCCGCCAGCGCCGTCGCGACCAGCTTGTCGGCGTCCAGCCACATCCACCCCGGGATGTTGTCCGTGCCCATACCGGCCCGCTCGTGGAACTCGGTGCGCACGAAGCCGGGGCACAGCGCCATCAGCCGCACCCCGCTGCCCGCCAGGTCCTTCGCCGCGCCCTGCGTGAACTGCACGACCCAGGCCTTCGACGCCCCGTACGTGCCCCGCGGCACGAAGGCGGCCACCGAGGCGACGTTGACGACCCCGCCCCGCCCGCGCTCGCGCATCGCCGCGGCGGCCGCCGACGTCAGCCGGAGCACCGCCTCGCAGTGCACCTTGAGCATCTTCAGCTCGTCCGCCATGGGCACGTCCAGATAGCGGCCCTTGTTGCCGAACCCGGCGTTGTTGATCAGCAGGTCGACCGGGTTCTTCCGGTCGCCGAGCCGGTCCGCGACCGCCTCGATGCCCTTGTCCTCGGACAGATCGGCGGTCAGCACCTCCACCTCGACGCCGTGCCGGTCGTGCAGCTCGGTCGCCTGCTCGCGCAGCCGCTTCGTATCCCGCGCCACCAGGACGAGGTCGTGTCCGTCAGCCGCCAGCCGCCGCGCGAACGCGGCGCCGATCCCCGCGGTCGATCCCGTAATCAGAGCCGTTGTCATGGCCCAAGGGTAGTGACCCGGCCCGACGGCGTCCGCTGCCCACGGCGCCTTCACCACAGCCGCGCCGACGCCTCCCACGGCCGTGCTGACGCGTCCTCAGCCGCCGTACCGCTCCACGTACTCGCGGGCCTTCACCATGGTCTCCGTGTGCAGTGCCGCGCCCGCGGCGAGCAGCCGCGGCAGCAGTTCCCGCTCGGTGGTGACCGCGCGGAACTGCATCGCCGCCGTCACGCCGTGCTCCGGCCGGTGCACGATCTCGACCGCGTCGCCCGCCTGTATCTCGCCCGGTTCGATCACCCGCAGGTAGGCTCCGGTGGCGCCCTTCCGGGTGAATCTCTTCACCCATCCCCGTTCGCCCAGATGGCCCTGGAACGTGCGGCACGGAATCCGCCCCGAGGTCACCTCCAGCAGCACCCCGGAACCGATCCGCCAGCGCTCGCCGATCAGCGCGCCGGAGACGTCCAGTCCGTTCGTCGTCAGGTTCTCCCCGAAGCAGCCGTTGGGCAGCGATCGGCCCAGCTCGCGCTCCCAGTCGTCGAGGTCCTCGCGCGCGAACGCGTACACCGCCTGGTCGTCGCCGCCGTGGTGCCGCAGGTCGCACACCGCGTCGCCGGCGAGCCCGCTCGCGCCGGCCCCCTTGAGGCCCGGCGCCGCCACCCGCACCGGCCCGTCGGCCGGCTTCTTGTCGATGCCCGTCACGCCGTCCGGCTGGTCCGTGTACGACACCGGCTGCGGGCGGCCGAGGTTGACCGAGAGAAGCTTCATGCCCGCACGGTACGTGACCTGCCTCAAAGCGTCGAGCGAATATGGGGCGCCACCCCCAAGCTGCCCTTATACTCAGAGGGTGATCGAGGCCCGTCATCTCCGCGTCCTGCGCGCCGTCGCCACCACCGGTTCCTTCTCGGCGGCGGGGCGCGAACTGGGCTGCACCCAGCCCGCCGTCAGCCAGCAGATGAAGGCCCTGGAATCCTCCGTCGGCACCCCGCTGCTGGTCCGCAGCGGCCGCGAGATGCGTCTGACCCAGGCCGGTGAGGCCCTGGTCCGGCACGCCTCGGGCATCCTCGCCGGACTCACCGCGGCCGAGGAGGAGGTCGCCGCCATCGCGGGCCTGCGGGCCGGCCGGGTCCGGCTGGTCTCCTTCCCCAGCGGCAGCTCCACCCTGGTCCCCACCGCCCTCGCCGCCCTGCGCGCCGCCCACCCCGGCACCCGCGTCTCCCTGGAGGAGGCCGAGCCCCCCAGGTCCGTCGAACTGCTGCGCGAAGGCGACTGCGACCTGGCCCTGGCCTTCCGTTATGAGGGGGCCGCGGTCGCCGAGGACTGGGACGACCTGGTCGTACGGCCCCTGCTGACGGACCGGCTGGTGGCCCTCGTGCCCGAGCGGCACCGGCTCGCGCGTGCGGAGACCGTCGCCATCGGGGAGCTGGCCCAGGAGCCGTGGATCGCGGGCTGCCCGCGCTGCCGCGGCCAGCTCGTACAGGTCTGCGAGGGGGCCGGTTTCCTTCCGCGCATCGACTTCGCGACCGACGACTACCCGGCGGTGGTCGGCCTGGTCGGCGCGGGACTCGGGGTGGCCGTGCTGCCGCAGCTGGCGGTGGAGTCGGTACGGCCGCGGGGGGTGCGGGCGGTGCGGCTGGAGCCGGCGGTGCGGCGGGAGATCGTCGCACTCACCCTGCCCGACCTGGCGCAGGTGCCGACCGTGGCGGCGACGCTGGAACAGCTGGCCCGGGCGGCCCGGGTGGCCGGGCGTTCATAAGGGCCCCGGCAAGGACGTGGGCACGCGCGCGCGTGCCCGTGAGGGAGTGGCCACGCCTGGCGGGCCATGGATGCAGAAACGTTCCTTCAGTGATTCGGGGCGGGGTCCCCGCTCGTGGTCGACGCCGTCACCAGGCGGTTGCGTGCCCGTCCCATCAGCTCCTCACGCTCGTCCTCGGTCAGGCCGCCCCAGACCCCGTACGGCTCGCGCACCGCCAGGGCGTGCGCCGCGCACTCCGCACGGACCGGGCACCTCATGCAGACCTCCTTGGCCGAGTTCTCGCGAGCGCTCCGAGCCGCCCCGCGCTCGCCCTCCGGGTGGAAGAAGAGCGAGCTGTCCACCCCGCGGCAGGCAGCCAGCAGTTGCCAGTCCCACAGGTCCGCGTTCGGTCCGGGAAGGCGGGAGAAATCTGCCATTACGTGACCCCTTGTAGCCGTTCTGGGCGGATACGGTGCCAACGACCGTACATGTCCGGTCTAAGGAGATGAAAATATGACTCATTGCGAATCTAGCTCCAGACACTGAGAAACGGGAGCAAAAACGGCTAAATGGGGCATTGGTTGTGATGAAAAGTTGAGGGTCTGTCGGGCATGTCTGCACCGTGTCGGTGCCCTCACATAGAGTGCCGAAGACGGCACGCAGCCCCGTAACTCTTTCGAGTGACCGTCGTTGAGAGTGCGGAGGCGGTTGAAAACACAAGCGCTCGGGCAGGCGTCCGAGACGGTCGACCGCACAGGTGACGATTCCGTACCAGCCTGGAGGCTCAAGGTGACGCGCATCAGCTGCGGAGGGCGGTCATGACATCCGTCCTCGTCTGCGACGACTCCCCGCTTGCCCGAGAGGCGCTCCGCCGCGCGGTCGCGACCGTGCCCGGTGTCGAGCGCGTGACGACGGCGGCCAACGGCGAGGAAGTCCTCCGCCGCTGGGGCGCCGACCGCTCCGACCTCATCCTGATGGACGTGCGCATGCCCGGCCTGGGCGGCGTGGAGACCGTCCGCCGACTGCTGTCCGCCGACCCGGGCGCCCGCATCATCATGCTCACCGTCGCCGAGGACCTCGACGGTGTGGCCCTCGCGGTCGCCGCCGGCGCCCGGGGCTACCTGCACAAGGACGCCTCGCGCGCGGAGCTGCGCGCCACCGTGACGCAGGCGCTGGCCGACCCCACCTGGCGCCTGGCCCCGCGCCGCCTCCGCTCGGCCGAGATGGGCGCCGCGCCCACGCTCACCGCGCGGGAGATCCAGGTCCTGGAGGGCATGAGCCACGGCCGCTCCAACGCCGAGATCGGCCGCGAGCTGTTCCTCTCCGAGGACACCGTCAAGACCCACGCCCGGCGCCTGTTCAAGAAGCTCGGCGCCTCGGACCGGGCCCACGCGGTGGCGCTCGGGTTCCGCTGGGGACTGGTCCGGTAGGACATGCGCAGCCCTGCGGGGCAGGCGGGACCGGACCGCACCGGGCACCGTTCCCGAGGCCGGGAACGGCTCCGCCTCCCTCGGCAGCAGCCGGACGACACCGGGTCGGCGCGTCAGGTGTTCCGAGGGTGCGCACGGCTGCGTGCAGCCGGTCGCCGACGCCGGCGCGGCGCAGGTCATGCCCCGTGTCCCGCTTCGGTGGAGGCATCCGTGGCGGGGCCGTTCGACGGGGGCCGGGGCGTTCGCGCGCCGGCCGCTCGCGCGCCGGGTCTACGATCCCGCCGGACGTGCCGGCGGGTGGTGTGCAAGGCGCCCCGCCGGACGCCCGCTGCTCGTTTCGGCGCGGATGCCGCATCCTTGAGGGTGTGGAGTCTCTCGGGGACGAGTCGGTCGAGCGGAAGGGGAGGGCGCAGGGGATGAGTGCCGGCGCACCTGCTCATAACGCTTCGGTGCACAACCACGAACACGATGCGACGGACCGGACGGCCGCAAGGCACCATGGACCGATGCGCGACGACGAGGCGGGCACGGCCCACGGGGCGATCGGTGCGCTCGTGCATCGTGCCGTCGACGGGGACGAGCAGGCCACGCACGATCTGCTCGCCCATGTCCACCCGTTGGCGCTGCGCTACTGCCGTACCCGGCTGTCCCGGCTTCCCGGTGACGCGCGCCACTTCGTCGAGGACCTCGCCCAGGAAGTCTGCGTGGCGGTCCTCCTCGCCCTGCCCCGGTACCGCGACACCGGCCGTCCCTTCGAGGCGTTCGTCTTCGCCATCGCCTCCCACAAGGTCGCCGACCTGCAGCGCGCCGCGATGCGCCACCCGGGATCCACGGCCGTCCCCTCGGACGAGATGCCGGAGCGCCCGGACGACTCCCTCGGCCCCGAGGAGCGCGCCCTGCTCAGCAGTGACGCCGAGTGGGCCAAGAAACTGCTGGCCAACCTCCCCGAGAACCAGCGCGAGCTGCTCCTGCTGCGCATCGCCGTGGGCTTGACCGCAGAGGAGACGGGGCAGATGTTGGGAATGTCACCCGGGGCGGTGCGGGTCGCCCAGCACAGGGCGCTGAGCCGCCTCAGGGCGCTCGCCGAGCAGTAACCACCCTTCGCGGAGCTGCCGTAGCTCCGCCTCTGAACGGGTGCGCCGCCGGTTCCGTACGAACATACGAAGCCGGAAGCGACCCCGTACCGTGGAATTTGCTAGCGACGCTTCCCGTTAGCATGGACATCCGCACCGATCAAGGCCATTTGGGGAAGGTGTCATGACTGCAAACGTCGACGGAGTGCCCGGTAAATTCGCGACACTCGGGCTGACCTACGACGACGTGCTGCTGCTGCCCGGCGCGTCGGACATGGCACCCGACGAGATCGACACCGCCTCGTACGTCTCCAAGAACGTGCGGGTCAACATCCCGCTGCTGTCCGCCGCCATGGACAAGGTGACCGAGTCCCGCATGGCGATCGCGATGGCCCGCCAGGGCGGCGTCGGCGTCCTGCACCGCAACCTCTCCATCGAGGACCAGGCCAACCAGGTCGACCTGGTGAAGCGCTCCGAGTCCGGCATGGTCACCGACCCGATCACCATCCACCCGGAGGCCACGCTCGCCGAGGCCGACGCGCTGTGCGCCAAGTTCCGCATCAGCGGCGTCCCGGTGACCGACGGCGACAAGAAGCTCCTCGGCATCGTCACCAACCGTGACATGGCCTTCGAGAGCGACCGCAGCCGACGCGTGCACGAGGTCATGACCCCGATGCCGCTGGTCACCGGCAAGGTCGGCATCTCGGGCCCCGAGGCCATGGAGCTGCTGCGCAAGCACAAGATCGAGAAGCTCCCGCTGGTCGACGACGAGGGCGTCCTCAAGGGCTTGATCACCGTCAAGGACTTCGTCAAGGCGGAGAAGTACCCGAACGCCGCCAAGGACGCCGAGGGCCGCCTCCTGGTCGGCGCCGCGGTCGGCGTGGCCGGTGACTCCTTCGAGCGGGCCCAGGCGCTGATCGAGGTGGGCGTCGACTTCATCGTCGTCGACACCGCGCACGGTCACTCCCGCCTGGTCGGCGACATGATCGCCAAGATCAAGTCGAACTCCTCCGGCGTCGACGTCATCGGCGGCAACGTCGCCACGCGCGACGGTGCCCAGTCCCTGGTCGACGCGGGCGCCGACGGCATCAAGGTCGGTGTCGGACCGGGCTCCATCTGCACGACCCGCGTGGTCGCCGGCGTCGGTGTCCCGCAGGTCACCGCGATCTACGAGGCCGCGCTGGCCGCCAAGGACGCCGGTGTCCCGGTGATCGGCGACGGTGGTCTGCAGTACTCCGGCGACATCGCCAAGGCCCTGGTCGCGGGTGCCGACACGGTGATGCTCGGCTCGCTGCTCGCGGGCTGTGAGGAGTCCCCGGGCGAGCTGCTGTTCATCAACGGCAAGCAGTTCAAGTCGTACCGCGGCATGGGTTCGCTCGGCGCGATGCAGACCCGCGGCGACCGCAGGTCGTTCTCCAAGGACCGCTACTTCCAGGAGGGCGTGGCCTCCGACGAGCAGCTGATCCCCGAGGGCATCGAGGGCCAGGTGCCCTACCGCGGCCCGCTGTCCTCCGTCGTCCACCAGCTGGTCGGCGGCCTGCGCCAGTCGATGTTCTACGTCGGCGGCAGGACGGTCCCGGACCTGCAGAGCAACGGCCGGTTCGTGAGGATCACCTCGGCGGGTCTGAAGGAGAGCCACCCGCACGACATCCAGATGACGGTCGAGGCGCCGAACTACAGCAGCAAGAGGTGACCCACGCGCGCGTGGAGACTGTCTGAGGGCGGCCCCGGGTTCTCCGGGGCCGCCCTTGTCATGGGCGTCGGCGATACTGGAAGACGCTGAAACGCATCAGGGAAAGGCCACAGACGTGACTGAGATCGAGATCGGGCGCGGCAAGCGCGGCCGCCGGGCGTACGCCTTCGACGACATCGCCGTCGTCCCCAGCCGCCGTACGCGGGACCCGAAGGAGGTCTCGATCGCCTGGCAGATCGACGCCTACCGCTTCGAGCTGCCGTTCCTGGCCGCCCCCATGGACTCCGTCGTCTCCCCGGCCACGGCCATCCGCATCGGCGAGATGGGCGGCCTCGGCGTGCTCAACCTCGAGGGCCTGTGGACGCGGTACGAGGACCCGCAGCCGCTGCTGGACGAGATCGCCGAGCTGCCCGCCGAGCAGGCGACCCGCCGCCTCCAGGAGATCTACGCGGCTCCCATCAAGGAGGAGCTGATCGGCGCCCGCATCAAGGAGGTGCGCGACTCCGGCGTGGTCACGGCGGCCGCGCTCTCCCCGCAGCGCACGGCCCAGTTCTCCAAGGCGGTCGTGGACGCGGGCGTGGACATCTTCGTCATCCGCGGTACGACGGTCTCGGCGGAGCACGTGTCGTCCTCGCACGAGCCGCTGAACCTGAAGCAGTTCATCTACGAGCTGGACGTCCCGGTGATCGTCGGCGGCTGCGCCACCTACACGGCCGCCCTGCACCTGATGCGTACCGGCGCGGCCGGCGTCCTGGTCGGCTTCGGCGGCGGCGCCGCGCACACCACGCGCAACGTGCTGGGCATCCAGGTCCCGATGGCGACCGCCGTCGCCGACGTGGCCGCGGCCCGCCGTGACTACATGGACGAGTCCGGCGGCCGGTACGTGCACGTGATCGCCGACGGCGGTGTCGGCTGGTCCGGCGACCTGCCCAAGGCGATCGCCTGCGGTGCCGACGCGGTGATGATGGGCTCCCCGCTGGCCCGCGCCACGGACGCCCCCGGCAAGGGCCACCACTGGGGCATGGAGGCCGTCAACGAGGAGCTGCCCCGCGGCCAGAAGGTCGACCTCGGCACGGTGGGCACGATCGAGGAGGTCCTCACCGGCCCGTCGCACACCCCCGACGGTTCGATGAACTTCTTCGGCGCCCTGCGCCGCGCCATGGCCACGACCGGCTACAGCGAGCTGAAGGAGTTCCAGCGCGTCGAGGTGACGGTCGCGGACAGCCAGCACCGGCGCTGACCCGTACGACGCGAAGGGCCCGTCCACCGGATGCGGTGGACGGGCCCCTTCCCGTGCGGGCGCCGGATCAGCCGGCGGCCTTCTTGCTGCCCGAGAACGCGGCGAACGCGGCGATGGCGAAGAAGACGAAGGTGAGCGGGTCGGCGTCTTCCTTCCAGACCTTCTGGACCACGTCGAAGTGCTCGAAGAACAGCTCGTTGAAGCCCACGCCCAGCTGATCGGCACCGATCATGGCCTCGCCGACCAGTTGGCCGATGTAGACCGAGCCCAGCGCGAGGACGGCGCTGACGACGGCGAGAGCCGGGTTGCGGCCACCGGCCTTGCCCGCCGCGAGACCGATGACGAAGCCGACGCCGACGGCCGCCCAGCCGATCTCGTGCTTGGTGGCGCCGATGATGACGCCGTACAGCGCGGCGGCGGCCACGGCGGTGACGACCGCGGCGACCAGGCCGAGGGCGAGGTTGTTCCGGACGGGCGCGGCCGGGGCGGCCGGCGGCGCGAAGGCGCCCGGCTGCGGCGGGTACGGCGTCCCGGGCGCACCCGGCGCCTGCTGGGCGTACGGGTTGCCGTCGACCGGACCGGACTGCGGCGGCTGAGGCGGTGGAGCTGACTCGCTCATGACAGAAATCCCCCCGATGTGGAGCACGACTGATGACGGGAACGGAAGACCCGCACGCACACGTGTGCGGCGAGTCCGGGGGAGACTAACAGCCGGGAACGACAACGCCCCGGCTGATTTCCGCCCGTGACCGCATTCCCTGTGCGACCGTTCTCCGTTCGTGACCGTTTGCCGTCCGTGACCCCTCTCAGAGCCGGTGCGCGGCCCCCGTGGGCGTGGCCCCCCGCGTGTCCAGCAGCAGCTGGGCCTTCACCGACAGGCCTTGCAGGTCGTAGGTGCGGTGCTGCTGCAGCAGGATCGTCAGGTCGGCGTCGGCGGCCGTCTCGTACAGGGAGTCCGCGCGCGGGACCGGCCGGCCCAGGACCTTCCAGGCGGGCACGTACGGGTCGTGGTAGCTCACCGAGGCGCCCAGTTCCATCAGCCGGATCGCGACCTCCTGCGCGGGCGTGCCCTGCTGGTCGGCGAGGTCCGCCTTGTACGTGACGCCGAGGAGCAGGACGCGGGCCCCGCGCGCGGACTTGCCGTGCTCGTTCAGGAGGGTGGCGGCGCGCTGCACGACGTAGCGGGGCATGCGGTGGTTGACCTGCTGGGCCAGCTCCACCATCCGCAGGGTGCGGGTGGCGTGGCCGGTCAGGTCCTGCGGGACGGCGTGACCGCCGACGCCCGGGCCCGGCCGGAACGCCTGGAAGCCGAAGGGCTTGGTCTCCGCGCAGCGGATGACGTCCCACAGATCGACGCCCAGCTCGTGGCAGAGGACGGCCATCTCGTTGACCAGCGCGATGTTGACGTGCCGGAAGTTGGTCTCCAGCAGCTGCACGGTCTCCGCCTCGCGCAGCCCGCGCGCGCGTACCACCTTGTCGGTGAGCCGGCCGTAGAACGCGGCGGCCGACTCGGTGCAGGCGGGCGTGAGGCCGCCGATGACCTTGGGCGTGTTGGCGGGGGTGTGGTCACGGTTGCCGGGGTCGACCCGGCTGGGGGAGTAGGCGAGGTGGAAGTCGCGGCCGGCGCGCAGGCCGGAGCCCTTCTCCAGCAGGGGGCGCAGGAACTCCTCCGTCGTCCCGGGCAGCACCGGCGACTCCAGGATGACTGTGGTGTGCGGGCGGAGCCGCTCGCCCAGGGCGCGGGCGGCGGCCTCCACCTGGCCGAGGTCGAGTCCGCCGTCGGCGCCGCGCGGGGTGGGTGCACAGATCACCGCGGTGCGCACCCGGCCGAGCTGGGCCGGGTCGGTGCCGGGCCGGAAGCCCGCGGAGTGCATCCGGCGCCGCTCGGCGGCGCTGAGCGAGCCCGCCTCCGGGCCGGTGGCGTAACCGACGGTGTGGATGCCTGCGGCGACGGCGGCCTGGGCCAGCGGCAAGCCGTAGGGGCCGAGTCCGATGACGGCGAGGTCTGCGGGCATGGCGTGGGCCGTCCTTCCCAGTAACCGAAGCGGGACAGGTGCGCAACCGCTGTGGACAGCGTGAGCGAGTGCGGTGTCAGACTAGGTACAAATATGACCGATATGTGTGATTGTGTTCGTGTGTCTTCCGAGGGTTGTCAGCGAGTTGTCCACAGGTTGGGAGCGCGTGGTGGCTGAAGTCGGGCAACCCGGTCAGAATTTGGGCATGAGGAGGGGATGAAACCGGGCTTCGCCCACCGGGTGCGGCCGACGCGAGCGAGTTGTGCGACAGCGGGAGGCAGCGGTGAGGACAGCGACTCTGGGACCGGCGCAGCGCGCCGAGGCACTGGCGGCGATGGCGGAGCGCGAGCTGGACGTGCTGGTGGTCGGCGGCGGAGTGGTCGGCGCCGGTACCGCGCTGGACGCGGTCACCCGCGGCCTGTCCACGGGCCTGGTCGAGGCCCGCGACTGGGCGTCCGGCACCTCCAGCCGGTCCAGCAAACTGATCCACGGCGGCCTGCGCTATCTGGAGATGCTCGACTTCGCGCTGGTCCGCGAGGCCCTGAAGGAGCGCGGTCTGCTCCTGGAGCGGCTCGCCCCGCACCTGGTCAAGCCGGTGCCGTTCCTCTACCCCCTGCAGCACAAGGGCTGGGAGCGGTGGTACGCCGGCTCGGGCGTCGCGCTGTACGACGCGATGTCCATGGCCCGCGGTCACGGCCGGGGCCTGCCCATACACCGCCACCTGACCCGCAGTCACGCCCTGCGCGTGGCCCCCTGCCTGCGCAAGGAGGCCCTCGTCGGCGCCCTGCAGTACTACGACGCCCAGATGGACGACGCCCGCTTCGTCGCCACCCTGGTGCGCACGGCGGCGTCCTACGGCGCCAAGGTGGCCAACCGCGCGCGCGTGACCGGGTTCCTGCGCGAGGGCGAGCGGGTCGTCGGCGCCCGGGTGCGGGACGTGGAGGGCGGCGGGGAGTACGAGATCCGCGCCCAGCAGATCGTCAACGCCACCGGCGTGTGGACCGACGACACACAGGCCATGGTGGGCGAGCGGGGCCAGTTCCACGTCCGCGCCTCCAAGGGCATCCACCTGGTCGTGCCCAAGGACCGGATCCACTCCACCACCGGCCTGATCCTGCGCACCGAGAAGTCCGTGCTCTTCGTCATCCCCTGGGGCCGGCACTGGATCGTCGGCACCACGGACACCGAGTGGGACCTGGACAAGGCCCACCCGGCCGCGTCCAGCGCCGACATCGACTACCTGCTGGAGCGCGTCAACTCGGTGCTCGCCGTGCCGCTCAGCCGTGACGACGTGCAGGGCGTGTACGCGGGCCTGCGGCCGCTGCTGGCCGGTGAGTCGGATGCCACCAGCAAGCTGTCCCGGGAGCACACGGTCGCCCATCCGGCGCCGGGGCTGGTGGTCGTGGCGGGCGGCAAGTACACCACCTACCGGGTGATGGCGAAGGACGCCGTCGACGAGGCGGTGCACGGCCTGGACATGCGCGTCGCCGACTGCGTGACGGAGGAGACCCCGTTGCTGGGGGCCGAGGGATACCAGGCGCTGTGGAACGCGCGAGCACGGATCGCCGCCCGCACCGGGCTGCACGTGGTCCGCGTGGAACACCTGCTGAACCGTTACGGCTCGATGGCCGAGGAGATCCTGGACCTCATCGCCGCCGATCCCGCCCTGGGCGAGCCGCTGCAGGCCGCCGACGACTATCTGCGCGCCGAGGTGGTCTACGCCGCCTCGCACGAGGGGGCCCGGCACCTGGACGACGTCCTCACCCGCCGCACCCGCATCTCCATCGAGACCTTCGACCGGGGCACCCGCAGCGCCCGCGAGGCGGCCGAGCTGATGGCCCCGGTCCTCGGCTGGGACAAGGACCAGATCGAGCGCGAGGTCGAGCACTACGAGAAGCGGGTGGAGGCCGAGCGGGAGTCCCAGCTCCAGCCGGACGACCAGACGGCGGACGCGGCACGGCTGGGGGCGCCGGACATCGTGCCGCTGACCTGACCTGACCTGACCTGACCTGACCTGGTCGCACCGCACCCGGCCTCACCACACCCGTCCGGGCCGTGCGCCACGGCCCGGGGGCCGTTATGTCTTCCGTCGAGCGAAGCGTGGGGTTCTGGGAGCCTACGGCCCATCAATCCGGTAAGCGGAACACCTGCTTCAGGGGGTCTTCCGGTGTACGGAAGGCGTGCTGCGCCCAGGGGCCCCCTGGGCGTCGGGCACTTGTGGGGTGAGAGACAATGGAGGCTCTGTCAGGGCGGGTTGTATGAGGGGACGCATGTCGGAGGCGGAGCGGGCGGGGACATCCCGTCAGGAGACTCGTCAGGGCAAGAACGAGCGGCGTCTCCTCGCCGGGCGGTACCGGCTGGGAGACGTGCTGGGCCGTGGCGGCATGGGCACGGTCTGGCGCGCCGAGGACGAGACCCTGGGCCGGACGGTCGCCGTCAAGGAGCTGCGGTTCCCGTCGAACATCGACGAGGAGGAGAAGCGGCGCCTGATCACGCGCACCCTGCGCGAGGCCAAGGCGATCGCCCGGATCCGCAACAACAGCGCGGTGACGGTCTTCGACGTGGTCGACGAGGACGACCGGCCCTGGATCGTCATGGAGTTGGTGGAGGGCAAGTCCCTCGCCGAGGTCATCCGCGAGGACGGCCTGCTGGAGCCGAAGCGCGCCGCCGAGGTCGGCCTCGCCGTCCTCGACGTGCTGCGCTCCGCGCACCGCGAGGGCATCCTGCACCGGGACGTGAAGCCGTCCAACGTGCTCATCGCCGAGGACGGCCGGGTCGTGCTCACCGACTTCGGCATCGCGCAGGTCGAGGGTGACCCGTCCATCACCTCCACCGGCATGCTCGTCGGCGCCCCCTCCTACATCTCGCCCGAGCGCGCCCGCGGCCACAAGCCCGGCCCGGCGGCCGACCTGTGGTCGCTCGGCGGCCTGCTGTACGCGGCGGTCGAGGGCCTGCCCCCCTACGACAAGGGCTCGGCGATCGCCACGCTCACCGCCGTGATGACCGAACCCCTGGAGGAGCCCAAGAACGCGGGCCCGCTCCGGGACGTCATCTACGGCCTGCTCAACAAGGACCCGGCCCAGCGGCTCGACGACAGCGGGGCCCGGGCCCTGCTCAACAAGGTGATCCACGCGCCCGAGCCGGAGCCGATGGACGCCACACGGGTGGTTCCGCTGCCGGGGCAGCCCGGTTCGCCCGAGGGCAAGCGGGGCGAGGAGGCCGCGGAGAAGCTGCGCGGCGCGCTGCGCTCGGTGCGCAAGGCGGCCGGGGCGGCCACCGCCGCGGCCACGGCGCGGGCGAAGAGCGGAAGCGACACGGCCGCGCCGGGTACCGGTGGCGCGCCGGGCGCGGGCGGTGCGCCGGGTGTGGGCGGCGCGGCCGCCGGTGGGGCGCGGCCCGCGCCCTCCGGACCGCTGGGCACCGGACCCGCGGGGAGGCCGGCGGGTCCCGCCTCGGGTTCCGCCGCTGTGCCGAACTCCAGCGCGAACAAGGCCAATTCGGGCTGGCCCGTGGTGCCGCCGCCGGACCTCGACCTGCGGCCGCGGCCGGTGCCGAGGGCGCCGCTGACCGACGTGGTGCCCAAGCGCACGCTGGTGATCATCGCCGTGGTGGTCGTCCTCGCGGTGCTCGGCACGGTGCTGGCCCTCACGCTGGGCGGCGACGACGGCGACAAGGACAACGGGGCCAGGGCCACGACCGGCGCGAGCGCGTCCACCAAGCAGGACAAGGACACCGGCGGCGCGGACGGCAAGGAGAACGGCGCGCGGACGGACGGTGCCGCCCCGACGCCCGCGAGCACCGGTACCGGAGCGCCCGGCGCCGGCGCGAGCCCGACGGCCGACGGCTCGGGTTCGCCGGACGCGTCCGGCTCCAGGAAGGGCGGGAGCGCGCCGGCGGTCTCGACCCGCAAGAGCGGCCAGGGCTACTCGATCGGCCTGCCCAAGGGGTGGAGGTACAGGTCCTCCGACAACGCCGGCGACCGCTACACCGGGCCCGACGGGCAGAAGCTGCTCGTCGGGTGGACCGGCTCGCCCAAGGACGACCCGGTGGCGGACTGGACGAACCAGGAACGCGGCATGGTCCGTTCCCAGTACCAGAGGATCCGCATAGAAAAGGTGGACTACCGCGGCTGGAACACCGCGGACTGGGAGTTCACCTACGCCGACGACGGCACCAAGTACCGCAGCATCGACCGGGGGTTCGTGGTGAACGGTCATCTCGGTTACGGGCTGATGTACACGGCGAAGGCCGCGAACTGGGACAGCGCGCTGCGCAAGGACACCTGGAAGACGCTGACGAAGTCCTTCAAGCCCAAGTCGTAGGAGGACGGCGCCGGTTTGGCGCGTGAGAATCCGTCATCCTCTCAATGCGGGTTGCCTCCGGCACGTATCGTGAAGGGTCGCGGACCGTACGCAGCCGGATGTGTGTGCGAAACGGGTCGTGAGGCGAACGGATGTGAGCGACCGGGCGGCCGGGGGAGGCAAAGTGGACGACTACGCGGGTCGGGTGCTCGCCGACCGCTACCGCCTGCCGTTGCCGCCCTCGGACGAGTACGAACTCACCGAGACCCGTGCCTTCGACACCTACAGCGGCCAGGAAGTGCTCGTCCGGCAGGTGCCGTTGCCGGAGGTCGTCGAGGCGGAGGTGCTGGACGCCGAGGGACTGCCCGAGGGCTTCACCGCACGCGCGCGCGGGACACGCCCGGCGCCGGCGGCACGGAACGCCACCCGGCGGCCCGTCGACCCCGCGGTCCGGCGCGCCGTCGAGGCCGTGCAGGCGGCGGCCCGCATCCCCGACCATCCCCGACTGGACCAGGTCTTCGACGTCTTCGCCGAGGGCGGTTCGCTGTGGATCGTCAGCGAGTCGGTGGCCGCGCGTCCGCTGGCCGCGTTGCTCGCCGAGAAGCCGCTGACGCCGTACCGGGCGGCCGAGGTCGCCTCCGACGTGCTCATGGCGCTGCGGGTGCTGCATGCCCACGGCTGGGTCCACCGCAACATCACCGCCCGCACGGTGCTCGTCTGCGACGACGGCCGTGTGATGCTGACCGGCCTCGCGGTCGGCGCGGCGGAGGAGGCGCTGAGCGGATACGACCCGGTGCCGGTTCCGGAGGGCCTCGCGAAAGGCCCGGAGGGACCGGAGCGGGCAGCGGGCCCTGAACCGGGAGCCGGGGCAGACCGCGCCGGCGGCCCGGGGGTGCCGGCGGCCGGTGGCCGTGGCCCGGGTGGTTCCACCGGTTCCGGTGATCGCGCAGGTGGTGCGGCAGGCCGGGCGGGCGGTGCGGTCGGCGGGTCCGCCGGTGCGGGCGGTGTGCCGGGAGCCGATGCCGATCCCGAGGCCGCGCGCCGGGCCGCGATCCAGGCGAGGGCGTCCGGCGGGCTGCCGGTGCCGGGCGGGCACGGGGTCTCCGCGGGGACCGGTGCGCTCGAGGCGTCCGGTGCGGCGGGACAGCGTGCCCTGGACAGCGGTGCGGACATCCGTGCCGCCCGGGCCGGGGCCATCGCCGCCTACCGCGCGGGTGCCCGCGCCGCCGCCCGGGTGCACGAGGCCCAGCAGAACGGGCGCGCCGCCCTGCCCGGGGCCCGGCCGCCCGCCGAGGACGACACCGGTGCCGACCGGGCCGACGGAGCCGGTCGGCCGTCGTACCCGGCCGAGCCGGGCAGCGCGACGCCGCCCGGCCGGATCGCCGACCCGTACGGCGTGCGGGGCGCGCCGTGGCACGGCGCCTCGCCGCGGGCCGGAACCCCCGTCCCCCTCGACTCCGCCGCCGGTGACCGGGACATCGTCCCCGCCCCGGGCGGCCAGGGCGTCCCGCCCGCCTCCCGGACCCCTGCCCTGCCCGCACAGGCGGCCGCCCGCTGGGACGACACCGGCACCGCGGGGACCGTGCGCCGGGGGCCCGCCACCGCGCTGGCCGCCGAACGGGCGCGGCAGCTGCGGATGACCGTCGTGGGCCCGGTGACCGAGCGGTGGGCGCCGGAGCAGGCCGGGCCCGTGCACGAGAACTGGCAGCTGGCGGCGCCGATCGGCCCGGCCACCGACCTGTGGGCGCTGGGCGCGCTGTTGTTCCGGGCGGTGCAGGGGCACGCGCCGTACCCGGAGGAGTCGACGGCCGAGCTGGTGCAGCTGGTGTGCGCCGAGCCGCCCGCGTTCGCCGAGGAGTGCGGACCGCTGCGTCCGGTCGTGGAGTCGCTGCTGCGTCAGGACCCCACCGACCGGCTGGACTTCGAGGAACTGAGCGGCTGGCTGCGGTCGCTGGTGCGGTCCGCGCCCGAGCCGGACGCCGGCGCCCATGTCGTCCCCGTCCCGCCCGCCGACCCGAGCCGGCTGCCGATCGTCCGGCGCCGTGGCGAGCTGGTGCGGCGACGGCGCGCCGGACTGCCCGCGGCCCAGTCGCACGGCCGGCACAAGCGGGGTCGGGAGGAGGGCCGTTCGCCGCGCAGCCTGGGCCGCACCCTGCTCGTGCTGATCCTGCTCCTGCTGGCCGGCGCGATCGCGTACGCGATGCTGTTCATGCCGAAGCAGAAGGACAGCGGCGCGGCCGGCGGCGACCGTACCGGCAGTGCGGGGCAGGCGAGCCCCGCGCCCTCCCGGTCGGCGGAACCGTCGGCCGGGGGGAGCACGCCGGACGGCAGCCCCTCAGCCTCCGCGCCCGCCACCGAGACACAGACCGGCGGCGACCCCTCCGTCGCCGACGGCTTCACCCTGCGCAAGGACCCGGACGGCTTCCAGGTCGCCGTCGCCAAGGGCTGGGGCCGCACCCCGAAGAACGGCAGCGGCCAGGTCGTCTACGCCGGCGGGAAGTTCGAGCTGATCCTCGTGCCCGGCCGGGACGGCGCCTCCTCCTACGGCAGCGATCCGATGGTCTACCAGCGGGACAAGGAGGGCGAGCTGCAGCCGTACCGGAACTCCAGCTGGGCCACCGCCACCGGTCTGAGAACCATCGAGGTGGGCGGACGGACCATGGCCGAGGGCCAGTTCACCTGGACCGACGGGCAGGGCCGCGACCTGTTCGTGCGCAACATGGCGATCCTGCTCGACGGCCGCTACCACGTCGTCCAGGTCCGTGGTCCGGAGGCCGAGCGGGACGAGGTGACGCGACTGTACGAGCAAGCCACCGCGACGTACCGCTACACCGGTTGAGCGCCCCGTATACCGGCGGAGGGGAGCGGGATCCGCTCGCCGTCCGGGCGCGTGAGCGGCAACCGTCACAGGACTGTCACCTTGGCACCCCGCTTGTTCCCAGAGGAAGGGGCGGTCCTTAGTCTGACCCTGTCAAGAGCATTGCGGGGCAACGTGAATCAGATGCAGGGCCTGCTCATAGCGGGCCGCTACCGGCTTGCCGATTCCATCGGCAGCGGCGGCATGGGCCGGGTGTGGCGCGCCCACGACGAGGTGCTGCACCGGTCGGTCGCCGTCAAGGAGTTGACCGCCTCGCTCTACGTCTCCGACAGCGATCGGGCCGTTCTGCTCGCCCGCACCCGGGCCGAGGCCCGGGCCGCCGCGCGCATCAACCACTCCGCCGTCGTCACCGTGCACGACGTCCTCGAGCACGACGGCCGCCCGTGGATCGTGATGGAGCTGGTCGAGGGCCACTCCCTGGCCGACGCGCTCAAGGAGCGGGGACGCGTCGAGTCGCGGGAGGCCGCGCGGATCGGCCTGTGGGTGCTGCGGGCGTTGCGCGCCGCGCACTCCGCCGGCGTGCTGCACCGGGACGTCAAGCCCGGCAACGTCCTGCTCGGCCGGGACGGCCGGGTCCTGCTCACCGACTTCGGCATCGCCCAGATCGAGGGCGACACCACGATCACCCGTACCGGAGAGGTCGTCGGCTCGGTCGACTACCTCGCTCCGGAGCGGGTGCGGGGCCACGACCCCGGCCCGTCCTCGGACCTGTGGGCGCTCGGCGCCACGCTGTACACGGCCGTCGAGGGCCGCTCGCCGTTCCGCCGCACCTCGCCGCTGGGCACCATGCAGGCGGTCGTCGAGGAGGAGGCGGACGAGCCGCGCCACGCCGGTCCGCTCGGACCGGTCATCACCGCCCTGCTGCGCAAGGAACCGGACCGGCGGCCGGGCGCGCAGGACGCGGAGCAGATGCTCGCCGAGGCGGCGGAGGGCCGCCGGCCGCACGCGGCGCAGGCGTTCGTACCGACGCAGGGCTCGGGCGTCCGCCCGGGAGGCGGACCGGGGACGGCCACCTCCGGCCACGGGCCGGGCGCCTCCGGCTACGCGTCGGGCACCGCCTCGGGCTACGGGCCGGGTGCCTCCGGCTACGCGTCGGGCACGACCCCCGGCTATGGGCCGGGCCCCTCCGGCCATGCGCCGGGCGCGTCGGGTCACGGCTCCGGGGCGGCCGCTTCCGGGCATGGCTCCGGCACGTCGGCATCCGGCTACGGCGCGGGGGCGAACGCCCCCGGCCACGGCGCCGGCGCGGTGGCGGGCGCGGGCGCGGGCCGTTCCGCGACCGACCCGACCGCCCTGGCGCACACGGTCGTGGGGCCGACGGGCGAGACGCGCCCGGCCGCCGGCCGTCCCCGGCGCCGGCTGCGCACCCTCGCGCTCGTCGTCGCCGTCGCGGCCGTGCTCGGCGGCGGGGCGGCGGTGGCCTTCCAGCAGTGGGGCGGGAGCGGGAAGCCGAGCCACAGCGAGGCGAGCGGTGACACGTCCCCGGCCCCGGCGTCCTCGGCGAGCGGCAGCGACGCGCCCGGCCAGGACGGCACGATCCCGGCCGGCTGGGAGACCCACGCCGACCCGCTGGGCTTCGGCCTCTCGCTGCCCAAGGGCTGGAAGCGCAAGGTCTACGGCATCCAGGGCGACCTCAAGCAGATCGACTACTCGCCCGACGACGGCAAGCACTTCGTCCGCATCGCCATCGACGGCTCACCGGACTTCGCCGACGCCCAGCTCCACCAGAAGGACCTGGAGCAGCAGCTCCAGCGGCTGGTCGACTACCAGCGCGTGACCCTGAAGGAGAACATCTACCGCGACCGCAAGGGCTCGCTGTGGGAGTACACCTGGACCGCTCTGAAGAAGGACCCGCCCTACGTCCCCGGGCCGCGGCACGCCATCGAGCAGACGTACTTCTCCCGGCAGGGCACCGAGTACGTGATCTACATGTCCTCGCCGGCCGAGGACTGGGCCACGACCAGCAAGCAGTTCACGTGGGTGCTGCAGAGCTGGCGGCAGCCGGACGCGGGCTGACCCGGCCGGCGGCACCGAGACGGCCGAAACGCCGAGAAGGCCGAAAATGGCAGGCTGGGCGCGCCGCTTGGCCGATCGGCGCCCCGGAGCGCATGGGTCCGGTGCGGCATGATGGGGCCCATGGGGACCGAAGGCGCCGACTTCCGGGTGATCGCGGGCCGTTACCGCCTGGAGGAACGCATCGGGCGCGGCGGCATGGGCGTCGTGTGGCGGGCGAGCGACGAACTGCTGGGCCGTCACGTGGCGGTCAAGGAACTCCTCCCGGACGACTCGCTCCCGGAGGACGACGCCCGCCGTCGCCGTGACCGCACCTTCCGCGAGGCCCGTGCGGTCGCCCAGCTGCGGCACCCGCACATCATCGTCGTGCACGACGTGGTGGAGCAGGACGAACGGCCGTACCTCGTCATGGAGCTGGTGGACGGCGGCTCGCTCGCCGACCGGATCGCCCGGCAGGGCCCGGTCGACGCCGCCGAGGCCGCGCGGATCGGCATCGCCCTGCTGAGCGCGGTGCACACCGCGCACGAGGCGGGGGTGCTGCACCGGGACATCAAGCCCGCGAACGTCCTGATCGAGTCCGGCACCGACCGGGTCGTGCTCACCGACTTCGGTATCGCGCAGGTCGCGGGCGCCACCACGCTCACCGAGACCGGATCCTTCGTCGGCTCGCCCGAGTACACCGCACCGGAACGGATGTCCGGACTGCGCACCGGGCCGGAGTCCGACCTGTGGTCGCTGGGCGCGCTGCTGTGCACGGCGCTCAGCGGCGAGTCGCCGTTCCGGCGCGACTCGCTGGGCGGCATCCTGCACGCCGTCGTCGCCGGCGACATCCGGCCGCCGGCGCAGGCCGGGCCGCTGCTGCCCGTCGTACGGGGCCTGCTGGAACGCGACCCCGACCGCCGGCTGGGCGCCGCGGACGCCGAGTGGATGCTGCGGACCTACCTGGAGACGGGCCGGACCCCGGCCGCGCCGGGCGGCCACGGTACGGCGGGCCCGCACGGCGGCGCGCGCATCCACCTGCTCGGCGGCGGCCGTTCACCCAGATCCGGGACGGCCGGCAGCCACACCTCGCGGTCCGGGGGCTCCGGCAGCCGGCCGCCCACGGCCCCGGCGCCCTACACCCCGACCCAGGAGGACGTCCCGTACGGCGGCCCGCTCCCGTCCGCCGCGACCCGGCCGTCGGCGCCGTCCCCCGCCCGGCCGTCCCCGCGCGGGGTGCTGATCGCCGCCCTGCTCGTCGCCGCGCTGGCCGGGGCCGGCGTGTCGGCCGCGGCGCTGCTGCTGCACCGCGACGGGGACGGGGGCGGCGGCACCCCGGGCGGTACGGCGACGACTCCCGCACCCAGGACCGGCACGAGCACGAGCGCGCCCCCGACTCCCACCGGCACCTCCCCGGCTCCCAGCGCGGCACGCCCGGCGGGCACCGGCCCGACCGGAGCCGACTCGCCCACGGCACCCTCGGGTTACCGCACCGCCCGGGACGCGGCGGGGTTCTCCCTCGCCGTGCCGGAGGACTTCACCCGCAGCCTCCAGGGCGAGCGCGTCTTCTACCTCTCGCCGGGGCAGACCTTCCGGCTCGGCATCAGGATCTCCGACTCCCAACCGGGCGGCCCCACGGCCATGATGGAACGCTCGGCCGCCAAGGGGCCCTCCACCAACCCCGGATACCACGACGGCCGGGTCACCCCGACCACGCACGACGGACACCCCGCCGCCCTGTGGGAGTTCTCCTGGGACGGCTTCAGCGCCGCGGAGGGCCCTCGGCACACCTACGACCTGTGCTGGGAGGAGGCCGGGCGGACGTACGACGTGTGGGTGTCGGCGCCGGTGGGCCGAGTGCAGGAAGCCCAGGAGTACTTCGACGTGGCGGTCGGCACCTTCTCGGTCACGGGTGTGTGACCGGTTCGTGTGAGCTGTGGCTTCGGGCGGCGCGGGCGCGATATGGATGAGGCATGAGCAGTGACGGGGGAGTCGGCCACGGGACCGACGACACGACGAGTTTTGTTCTGCAACCGCCGCAGCCGCGGTCGCGGCCCGACGCGTACCCGGTCCCGCAGCCGGCTGCCGAGCCGCAGCCGCGAGCCCACCCGGTGCCGACCCTCGATGTCCCCGCCCCGGACGCGGCGGGTGAGCGGCTCGTCGCGGGACGTTACCGTCTGCTCGGCAAGCTGGGTCATGGCGGGATGGGCACCGTGTGGCGGGCCAAGGACGAGATGGTGGACCGCGAGGTCGCCGTCAAGGAGCCCCGCGTACCGGATCACCTTCCCGAACGGGAACGCGCCAACGCCTTCGAGCGGATGCGCCGCGAGGCCCGCGCGGCGGCCCGGCTGGACCACCCGGCGGTGGTGAACGTGTACGACGTCGCGGTGGTCGACGGCCGGCCGTGGATCGTGATGGAGCTGGTGCACGGCCGCACCCTCGGCGACGCGCTGCGAGAGGGCACCCTGGGCGCGCGGGAGGCGGCCCGGATCGGCCTGGAGGTCCTCGGCGCGCTGGAGGCGGCGCACGCGGCGGGCGTCCTGCACCGGGACGTCAAGCCCGACAACGTCCTGCTCGGCCGGTACGACCGGGTGGTCCTGACGGACTTCGGTATCGCCCAGATCGAGGGCGACACCCGGCTGACGGACACCGGCGGCTTCGTCGGCTCGCCCGAGTACATCGCGCCCGAACGGGTGCTGGGCCAGCGGCCCGGCCCGGCGAGCGACCTGTGGTCCCTGGGCGTGGTCCTCTACACGGCCACCGAGGGCGTCTCGCCGTTCCGCCGCAGCAACACCCCGGCGACCCTCCAGTCCGTCCTCAACGCCACCCCGGCCGCGCCCGCGTCCGCCTCGGGTCCGTTGGCCGAGGTCATCAACGGGCTGCTCCAGAAGGACCCCGCGCACCGGCCGCCCGCGGACCGGGTCCGCGCCCTGCTCGAGGAGGCGGTGAAGCCCCCGGCGCCCCCGGTGCCGACCCGGCCCCTGGCGGTGAGCGCGCCCGCCGCCCCGACCCGGCGCTTCGGCCGCGCGGCATGGCTGGGCCTGGGCGCGGCCCTGGTCGCCGCCGCGGTGGCGGCGTACCTCGTCCTCGCCGACCCCTTCGCGGGCCCGCTCCCGGACGGCTGGGCGAAGCGGCGGGAGGCCCGGCTGGGCGCCACGCTCGCGGTCCCCGCGGACTACCAGGCCGCCAGGCCCGAGAAGAACGACTCCGACAGGAACTGGGTGGCGTACTCGGACTGGAGCGGCGGCATCCGGGTCGAACTGCGCCTGGCCCGCCGGTCGGACGACTCCCTGCACGAGATCAAGAACACCGCACGGTCCCAGATGTACGCCGACGACGAGAAGTTCAGGAACGACGGCGAGTACAGCCTCGACATGCCCAAGGGCGCGCGGACGCACCCGGACGACACGGCCACCTACCACGGCAGGCAGGCCGCGCAGAACACCGTCGTCTACACGACCGACGACAGCCAGGACCCCCGCCCCCGCGAACTCCAGATCTTCTACTACCGGACGGCCGCCGGAGACCTGTACACGCTCACCGTCGGCTACCCGTCCAAGGGCGACTTCACCGCCCGCGGCCAGGAGGTGGCGAAGGCGGCGATCGCGAACCTGGACATCACGAAGCCCTGAGGCCGCGGTATCTGCCCGGCGTGATCCCGAACTCCCGGCTGAACGCGTGCGAGAGCGCGTACGGGCTGCCGTACCCCGTCTCCCGGGCCACCGTCGCGAGCGGCGCGTCCGAGTCGCGCAGACGGGTCGCCGCCAGGGTCAGCCGCCACCAGGTCAGGTACGCCATCGGCGGACGGCCGACCAGCGAGGTGAAACGGCGGGCGAGGGTGGCGCGGGACACGCCGGCGCGCGCGGCCAGCAGGTCGTTCGTCCAGGGCGCGGCCGGCGCGGAGTGCAGGGCGTGCAGGGCCGCGGCCGTCGCCGGGTCGGTCAGCGCGGCCGGCCAGGTGCCGGTGCGGGCCTCGGCGGTCCAGGCGCGGACCATGTAGACCAGCAGCAGGTCCAGCAGACTGGGCAGGGCCAGGCTGCCACCGGGCCTGTCACCGGCCAGTTCCCGGCACAACAGCTCCACCGCCGACCGCAGTTCGGGATACGCCCCGTCGCGGTGGGGCAGCCGCACCACGTCCGGCAGCTCCGCCAGCAGGGGATGCGTCCGGCTGCGGTCCAGCCGGTACTTGCCGCACAGCAGCTCCACCTCGGGACCGGGACCGGGCAGCGTCACGTCCGTGTCCCGCAGCTCCTCGAACGGCACCGCCCGCCGTACGTCCACCGCCCGCGCCGACCCGTCCGCCAGCAGGTGCCCGGTCCCGTGCGCGAGCAGCACCACGTCGCCCGGACCCAGGGCCACCGGCTCCCCGCCCCCCTCCGTGAGCAGTCGGCAGGACCCGCTGAGCACCACATGGAACCCCGCGCCCTCGTACGGCGCCAGGCGCACGCACCAGGCACCGCTCACCCGGAGCCGATTCGAGGAGGGCCGGCCGGCCCGTACGGCGGAGATCGCGTCGCTCACCACATCCATGAGACACCAGCGTATTCGAACGACGCTCAGGAGCATTGGGATGCTCAGAAGAGGCCCCTAGTGTCCTGGGCATGGCTGAAGACACCGTGCAGAAGTTCATGATCGGAGACGTCCAGGTCCTGCGGATCGTCGAATGGCAGGGCCCCTTCGCTCCCGCCCGGCAACTCGTCCCGGACAGCGGTCCCGGGCTGTGGAAAGAACACGAGGACCAGCTCGTCCCCGGCCACTGGCAGCCCGCCGAGGACCTGGCCGTGGCCGCGCTGCAGACCTGGGTGGTGCGCAGTGCCGGGCGGACCGTGCTCGTCGACACCGGTGTGGGCCGGGACCGGGAGCGGCCCGGGAACCCGCACTTCCACCGGCGGGAGGGCGATCTGCCGGGGCGGCTCCGGCGGGCCGGGGTGGACCCGGCGGACGTGGACGTCGTGGTCAACACCCACATCCACGCCGACCACGTCGGCTGGAACACCCGCGACGCGGACGGCGAGTGGGTGCCCACCTTCGCGAACGCCCGGTACCTCCTCCCGGCCCCCGACGACCACCACTTCGGGCCCGCGGGCGGATACGGCGGCGCGGTGCGCCCCGACGACCGGCTGGTCTACGAGGACAGCATCGCGCCCGTGCACCGGGCCGGGCAGGCCGTGGTGTGGGAGGACGCGTACCGGATCGACGGGCACCTCGTCCTCGAGGCGGCCCCCGGTCACACCCCCGGCTCCAGCGTCCTGCGCGCCGAGTCCCGCGGCGAACGCGCGGTGTTCGTCGGCGATCTCCTGCACAGCCCGGTGCAGATCCTGCGGCCCGAGTGCAGCAGCTGCTTCTGCCTCGACCCGCGCGGAGCGGCCGCCACCCGGCAGCGCGTGCTGGAACGGGCCGCGGGGGAGCGGGCGTTGGTCGTCCCCGCCCACTTCGCCGGAGCCGGTGCCGTGGAGGTGCGCACGGCACGAGGCGGGTTCGCCCTGCACCGATGGGCCGCCTGACCGCCCGCTTCGACAACGGCGTGGTGCGCACGGTACTCATGTGACATGACTGAAGACGGCGAACACCCGCCCGACGGACGTCTGATCGGCGGCCGCTACCGGCTCACCGGACGCCTCGGCTCCGGCCCGGGCGGGACCGTCTGGCGCGCCCGGGACGAGCGGCGGCAGGCCACGGTGGCCGTCAAGGAGCCGTTGCTGCCCGGCGATCCGGCCGACGACGAGGAGAGCCGGCGTGTCGCGCACCGCCTCTACCGGGAGGCCCGCGCCGCCACCCGGGTGCGGCATCCCTCCGCCGTCACGGTGTACGACGTCGTCACCGAGGCCCACGTCCCGTGGATCGTCATGGAGCTGGTGGCGGGCGAGTCCCTGCACGAGGCCCTCCGGCGCGGGCCCCTCCCGCCCGCCGAGGCCGCCCGCATCGGACTCGCCGTGCTCGGCGCCCTGTGCGCCGCCCACGCCGTCGGCATCGTGCACCGGGACGTCAAGCCGGCCAACGTCCTGCTGGAATCCGGCACCGGGCGGGTCGTCCTGACGGACTTCGGGATCGGCGACGGGCATGCGGGGGACGGGCCCGCCGGGTTCGCGGCCCCGGAGCGGGCGGCGGGGCCCGGTGCCGGCCCGGCCTCCGACCTGTGGTCCCTCGGCGCGCTGCTCCGTGCGGCGCTGGGGGACACGGACCCCGGCCCGCTCGGCCCGCTGCTGGACCGGCTGCGTGCCGAGGAGCCCGAGGCTCGGCCCGGCGCGGAGGAGGTCGACGCGGCCCTGCGTGCGTACCTGGGCCCGGCGGCCGTGCCGGACGCACCGGAGCCGGTGCCGGTGCCGACGGCGGAGCCGACGCCGACGGCGATGCCGGAGCCGGTGTCGCAGCCGGTGTCCCAGCCGCCGGAGGCGATGCCCTCGGGTGCAGCGTCCGCACCCGCACCGGCCTCACCGGCCGCACCGCCCTCCGCGCCTCCCGTCGACGCGCGCCGGCGCTCCCCTCTCGCCGCTCTCGGCCTGCTCCTCGCGAAAAAACCGGACACCGGATGATCGTCCCGCCCGCCGGCGCGCCAACGCCCTGATCAGCACATTCGCTGCCAGTGATCACTGGCAGTATGTGAGCGGTCGGTGAATCCCCGTTACCGACGGGTACACAAAGCTTCCCCACCGGCATACCCTGCGCGTCATGACGGACACGCAGGCCCCGGACATCGCCGGTACCAACCCCCTCGCGCCCGCCCCCGAGGGCGCCCGCACCGCCGCCGACGTGGTCACGCCGGAACTGGTGGCCCAGCTCACCAAGGGCGTCACCGGCTCCGGCCGTACCGCCAACCACACCCCGTTCACCGGCGAGAAGCTGGCCGACCTGCCCGAGTCCACCCCCGAGGACGTGCGCCGGGCCTTCGAGGCGGCCCGTGCCGCGCAGGCCGTGTGGGCGAAGGTCCCGGTACGGCAGCGGGCCGCCGTCCTGCTCCGCTTCCACGACCTGCTCCTCGAGCGGCAGGCCGAGGTCCTCGACCTGGTGCAGCTCGAGACCGGCAAGGCCCGGCTGCACGCGCACGAGGAGGTGCAGGCCGTCGCCGTCGCGGCCCGCCACTACGGCCGCCGGGCCGGCGCCTATCTGCGCCCCAAGCGGCACGCCGGTGCCGTTCCGGCCCTCACCAAGGCCGTCGAACTGCGCCATCCCCGTGGGGTCGTGGGCCAGATCGCCCCCTGGAACTATCCGCTGGAGCTGTCCGTCGGCGACGCGCTGCCCGCCTTCGCCGCCGGCAACGCGGTGGTGATGAAGCCGGACACCGAGACCTGCCTCACCGCCCTGTGGGCCCGCGACCTGCTCGTCGAGGCCGGGCTGCCCGAGGGCGTCTTCCAGGTCGTCCTCGGCGAGGGCCCGGTCGTCGGCCCGGAGCTGGTCAAGCACGCCGACTACGTCTCGTTCACCGGCTCCACCCGCACCGGCCGCGAGGTCGCCCAGGGTGCCGCCGCCCGCCTGGTCGGCGTCTCCCTGGAACTCGGCGGCAAGAACGCCATGCTGGTGCTGGCCGACGCCGACATCGAGAAGGCCGCCGCCGGCGCCGTCCGCGCCTGCTTCTCCTCGGCGGGCCAACTCTGCATCTCCATCGAGCGGTTGTTCGTCCACGAGTCGATCGCCGACGCCTTCCTGGAGCGCTTCGCCGCCCGCACCAAGGCCATGCGGCTCGGCAACTCCCTCGCCTACGGCGCCGACATGGGCTCGCTGGTGGGCGAGCGTCAGCTCGAGACCGTCGAACGCCATGTGCAGGAGGCCGTGGCCAAGGGCGCGCAGGTGGTCGCGGGCGGGGTGGCCCGTCCCGACATCGGTCCCTACTTCTTCGAGCCCACCATCCTCGACGGCGTCGAGGACTCCATGGCCGTGTGCGAGGAGGAGACCTTCGGTCCGGTCGTCTCGATCTACCGCTTCACGAACGAGGACGAGGCCGTCGAGCGCGCCAACGCCACGGCGTACGGCCTGAACGCGTCCGTGTGGACGAAGGACGCCCGCCGCGGCCTGGACCTCGCCTCCCGCCTGCGCACCGGCACGGTCAACGTCAACGAGGGCTACGCACCTGCCTACGGCAGCGTCCAGTCCCCGATGGGCGGCATGAAGGACTCCGGCCTCGGCCGCCGGCACGGATCCGAGGGCATCCTCAAGTACACCGAGGCCCAGACGGTGGCCCAGCAGCGCCTGCTGCCGATGGCGCCCTCGCTGGGGATGACGGACGAGAAGTACGCGGCCTTCATGAGCACCAGTCTCCGCCTGATGAAGGCATTCCGGTTCCGTTAGCCCATCCGTCCGCACCACCCCCGTTCTCAACGAGGAGAGCACGTGTCGCAGGAGAAGTCTGTCCAGACCCGGGACGAGGACGGGTACGACTACGACGTCATCGTCGTCGGCTCGGGGTTCGGTGGGTCGGTGTCCGCCCTCCGGCTCACCGAAAAGGGATACAAGGTAGGCGTCCTGGAAGCCGGCCGCCGCTTCACCCGCGACAGCCTCCCGAAGAACTCCTGGGACCTGAAGAACTACCTCTGGGCCCCCAAGCTCGGCATGTTCGGCATCCAGCGCATCCATCTGCTCGGCAACGTCATGGTGCTGGCCGGAGCGGGCGTGGGCGGTGGTTCCCTCAACTACGCCAACACCCTTTACGTACCGCCGAAGGCCTTCTTCGACGACCCGCAGTGGAAGGACATCACCGACTGGCACGAGGAGCTGAAGCCGTACTACGACCAGGCCCAGCGCATGCTCGGCGTACGGCTCAACCCCACGATGACCCCCTCCGACGTGCACCTGAAGGCGGCGGCACAGCGGATGGGCGTCGGTGACACCTTCCACCTCGCGCCGGTCGGCGTGTTCTTCGGCGACGGCAAGGACGCCGACGGATCGGCGCGGGGGAAGCCGGGCGAGAAGGTGGCGGACCCTTACTTCGGCGGGGCCGGCCCGTCCCGCAACGCCTGCACCGAGTGCGGCGAGTGCATGACCGGCTGCCGGCACGGCGCGAAGAACACCCTCAACGAGAACTACCTCCACCTCGCCGAGAAGGCGGGCGCGGTGGTCCACCCGATGACGACGGTCGTGTCCGTCACGGACGACTCGCGCGGCGGGTACGCGGTGGCGACCCTGCCGACGGACCGGAAGAAGAAGGGCGCGGGCCGGATCCTCACCGCGCGCCGGGTCGTCATCGCCGCCGGCACCTACGGCACCCAGACCCTGCTGCACCGCATGAAGGCGGGCGGCCAGCTGCCCCACCTGTCGCAGCGGCTGGGTGATCTGACCCGTACCAACTCCGAGGCGCTGGTCGGCGCGCAGACCGACAACCGCCGCTATCGCCGGGCGACCGGCGAACCGAAGGCCGACTTCACGCGGGGCGTCGCCATCACGTCCTCGATCCACCCCGACGAGAACACCCACATCGAACCCGTCCGCTACGGCAAGGGCTCCAACTCCATGGGCGGCCTGTCGATCCTCCAGGTGCCGTACGCCGAGGGCTCCTCCCGGGTGCTGGGCTGGCTGGCGAACGCGGCCCGGCACCCCCTGCTGGTCGCCCGCTCCCTGTCCAACCGGCGCTGGTCGGAGCGGACCATCATCGGCCTGGTGATGCAGTCGCTGGACAACTCCCTGACGACGTACCTGAAGCCCGGCGGCCTCGGCAAGGGCCTGCTGACCGCACGGCAGGGACACGGCTCCCCGAACCCCAAGCAGATCAGGGCCGCCACGGACGCCGCCTCCGCGCTCGCCTCCGAGATCAACGGCTTCGCCGGCAGCAATGTGGGCGAGCTGATGGGCACCCCGCTCACCGCGCACTTCCTCGGCGGCTGCCCCATCGGCGACACCGCGGAGACCGGCGTGATCGACCCGTACCACCGGCTGTACGGCCACCCCGGCATCTCGGTCGTGGACGGCGCCGCGGTCTCGGCGAACCTGGGCGTGAACCCGTCGCTGACGATCACCGCGCAGGCGGAGCGGGCGATGTCCTTCTGGCCGAACAAGGGCGAGGAGGACCCGCGGCCGGCGCCGGGCGCGGCGTACGAGCGGCTGAAGCCGGTGGAACCGGGGACCCCGGCGGTCCCGGCGGAGGCGTTCGGCGCGCTGCGGCTGCCGTTCCTCGGGATGCCGGCGGTGCCGCCGAAGAAGTAGCCCGGAGGAAAAGGGCACGGACGGCAGAGAGGGACCTGCATCCCCCTCCGAAGGCAGGTCCCTCCAACCGGTTTCTTGATCCGGCAGGTTTGATCAGCGAAAAGCTTGAAGGGTTGCTCTGACCCCACCGGTTTTTCGTGTGGGACGGGTCACATCACCGGGGGTGGGAGGGGTGTGACGACGGGCCCCGCGGGACGGAGTGGCGCGGGGCCCGTCGCCGGCCGACACCGGCGTCAGGGCAGCGCCGGCGCCGGGCTGCGCAGGGACGTGGGCCTGGTACGCGGCGCGCGGGATGAACGCGTCATCCGTGACCGTCCGACCCGGCACCGGTGCACAAGTGCGGTGTTCCGCCGGCCGGCCCCGGGCGTCCCCGGAGCCGACCGTTCTCTTGGGTGACCGGGCTGCTGTCCCCTGCCGTCCGGTCACTTCCCCGGAGCGAGGTCCCACGGCGTACGGCACGACCCGTACGCCTCATCGCTCCAGCAAGCCACGCGTGGTTCTGTCGGGCCCGCCCCTGGCTGGCACGGACACCCCCCTCAACGAAGCTGCGCGCGGGCCGGTCACGCGCCGTACGGGTGAGAGCGGGATCGAACTCAGATGCGACCCCGGCACAGCTCCAGCAGGGTCATGGCGAGGGCGGTGCCGGGCTTGCCGAGGGCGTCGCGGTAGCGGCCGAGGATCTCCATCTCACGGGAGAGGTTCACCCGCCGGCCGCCGGAGGTGATCCGGGTCTGCTGGACGACGGCGGAGACGGCCATCCGCTCCTGGATGAGGCCGAGGATCCGGTCGTCGAGCGCGTCGATGCGCTCCCGGGCGCCGGCGATGGTCGCTTCGGGGTCCGCCGGGGCTTGCGGGGTGGCGGCGGGCGCGTCCGGCGTGCCGGTCGCCGCCGGGATGCCGCCGGGCGCTGCGGGGGTGCTGGTGGTCGCTGCGGGGGTGCTGGTGGTCACGTCGGGCTCCTTGATCGGGACGGTGGATGCCCTGGAACGACAGAACCCGGAAAACGACAGGCGCCCCGGGCCTTGTCGGCCCGGGGCGCCTGGGAAGTCGCTTGGCGTTTGCTCAAGCAGCACGACCATGGCAGCCGGCGGGCCGGGTGCCATAGGTAAAGACGAAGGTCGGGTGCGTGAGCATGCGGCCAGTATGCCACGGCGAACTTCAGGGGAAGCGGTCCCGTCCACACCGTTAGACTCGGTAGCACAGACCCCCGCCCGACCACCAGAAGGCACCCCGTGTCATCAGCGACTCACACTGCCGCCACCCCCGACACCGTCCTGGTCGTCGACTTCGGCGCGCAGTACGCCCAGCTCATCGCCCGTCGCGTCCGCGAGGCGCGGGTCTACAGCGAGATCGTGCCGAGCACCATGCCGGTCCAGGAGATGCTCGCGAAGAAGCCCGCGGCGATCATCCTCTCCGGAGGCCCCTCGTCCGTGTACGAGGAGGGCGCACCCACCCTCGACCGCGGGCTCTTCGAGGCCGGCGTCCCCGTCTTCGGCATGTGCTACGGCTTCCAGCTGATGGCGCAGGCCCTCGGCGGCACCGTCGACAACACCGGCGCCCGTGAGTACGGCCGTACCGACCTGCACGTCTCCAGGAACTCGTCCACCCTCTTCGAGGGCACCCCGGACGAGCAGCACGTGTGGATGTCGCACGGCGACGCCTGCTCCGCGGCTCCCGAGGGCTTCTCGGTCACGGCGTCCACCGACGTCGTCCCGGTCGCCGCCTTCGAGAACGACGAGAAGAAGCTCTACGGCGTCCAGTACCACCCCGAGGTCATGCACTCCACGCACGGCCAGCAGGTGCTGGAGCACTTCCTGTACCGCGGTGCCGGCCTGAAGCCCGACTGGACCACCGGCAACGTGATCGAGGAGCAGGTCGCCGCGATCCGTGAGCTGGTCGGTGACAAGCGCGCGATCTGCGGTCTGTCCGGCGGTGTGGACTCCGCCGTCGCCGCCGCCCTCGTCCAGAAGGCCATCGGCTCCCAGCTGACCTGCGTCTACGTCGACCACGGCCTGATGCGCAAGGGCGAGACCGAGCAGGTCGAGAAGGACTTCGTCGCGGCCACCGGCGTCCAGCTGAAGGTCGTCGACGCCGAGGAGCGCTTCCTCGCCGCGCTCAAGGGGGTCAGCGACCCCGAGGAGAAGCGCAAGATCATCGGCCGTGAGTTCATCCGCGTCTTCGAGCAGGCGCAGGCCGAGATCATCGCCGACGAGGGCCCGGCCGTGGAGTTCCTGGTCCAGGGCACCCTGTACCCGGACGTCGTCGAGTCCGGCGGCGGCACCGGCACCGCCAACATCAAGTCGCACCACAACGTCGGCGGCCTGCCCGAGGACCTCGAGTTCAAGCTGATCGAGCCGCTGCGCAAGCTGTTCAAGGACGAGGTCCGGATGGTCGGCCAGGAGCTGGGCCTGCCGGAGGAGATCGTCCAGCGCCAGCCGTTCCCGGGCCCGGGCCTCGGCATCCGCATCGTCGGCGAGGTCACCAAGGAGCGCCTGGACCTGCTGCGCGACGCCGACGCCATCGCCCGCGAGGAGCTGACCGCGGCCGGCCTGGACCGCGACATCTGGCAGTGCCCGGTGGTCCTGCTCGCCGACGTCCGCAGCGTGGGTGTCCAGGGCGACGGCCGCACCTACGGCCACCCGATCGTGCTGCGCCCGGTCTCCTCCGAGGACGCCATGACCGCCGACTGGTCCCGGCTGCCGTACGAGGTCCTCGCCCGCATCTCGACCCGGATCACCAACGAGGTCCGGGACGTCAACCGGGTCGTGCTCGACGTGACGTCGAAGCCGCCGGGCACCATCGAGTGGGAGTAGTCCGGGCGATCAGGTCCGTTTGAGAGTGCGCACCGGCTCTCCGGGCTTCCACACCTGGACCACCAGGTAGGTCTCGTCCTCGACGCAGGTCCGCACGACCTCCGTCAGCTCGGTGCGGAAGAGGTGGAACGGCTGCGGCGGTTCCACCTCTTTCACGTACCAGGCCTTGGTCTCGTCCCCGGCCTCGTACGCCCGTCCCGCGATCCGTATGTCCCCGCCGCCCAGGTCCGGGCCCTCGCCGGGGTTCGCCTGGAGCGCGAAGCGCGGGTCGCGGCGCAGGTCACGGGCCTTGAGGGAGTCGTCCATCATGCCCAGCCACAGCTCGCCCGCGCGGAAGTCGGCCTCCAGGCCGGAGGTGCGCGGGGAGCCGTCCTTGCGGAGAGTGGCGAGGACGTGGTGACGGAAGGCGCCGAAGCGCTGCTCGGTCGCGCGGGCGAAGTCGGGTTCGGCGGCGGCGAAGGCCGCCCAGGTCATACGGTGCATTGCTTCAGTCTGGAGCCGATACCGGACATCTTCTGTCGGGATTTTGCCGTCGATTCCCCGGAGAATCCGGCCTGCGCGTCATCTTTACAGAACAGCTCTGCCTTTTTGCGCTGACGGAGGGTAATTTCCGGCCCGTACCGCACTCCCAGCGCTGGAGGACCTATGCACGGGCCCACCCCGCCCCCGCCGCTGCCCACCGATCAGCTGCGATTCGCCATGCCGCCGATGCACGACTCGGTCGAGGACGAACGCCGGCACCGCAAGGAGCGCCTCGCCGGCGCCCTGCGGATCTTCGGGCGCGGCGGCCTCGAGGACGGGGTGTCCGGGCACATCACCGCCCGCGATCCCGAGTTCACCGACTGCTTCTGGGTCAACCCGTTCGGGATGCCGTTCAAGCACGTCACCGTCAGCGATCTCGTCCTCGCCAACCAGGACGGGCAGGTCGTCGAGGGCCGCTACCACGTCAACCAGGCCGCGTTCACCGTGCACGCCCAGGTCCACGCCGCCCGCCCGGACGTCGTCGCCGTCGCCCACTGCCACTCCGTGCACGGCCGCGCCCTCGCCGCGCTCGGCGAGCTGATCGACCCCATCACCCAGGAGAGCTGCGCCTTCTACGAGGACGTGGCGCTCTACGACGCCTACAGCGGTGTCACCGTCGACGCCGAGGAGGGCCGCCGGATCGCGAACGCCCTCGGCTCCCGCAAGGCGCTCGTGCTGCGCAACCACGGGCTGCTGACCGTCGGCGACTCCGTGGACGCGGCCGCCTGGTGGTTCCTGTCCCTGGAACGGTCCTGCCAGGTGCAGCTCATGGCGCGAGCGGCCGGGCGCCCGGTGCTCATCGACCACAAACTGGCCGTCGCCACCCGCGAACAGCTCGGCGGCGACCTCGTGGCCTGGATCAACTACCAGCCGCTGTGGCAGGACATCAGCCGCAGCGAACCCGACCTGCTCAGCTGAACCCCCTGAGCGGATCCGCTCGAGGGAACCCTCTGAGACGGTCCGCTCAAGCGAACCCTCTGAGTACGGCCGCCTTCGTCACCGCGAACTCCTCGTCGGTGAGCACCCCGCTCCGATGCAGCTCCCCCAGCTCCCGCAGCCGGCGCAGCAACACGTCGTGGTGGTCGGCCTGCGCCGGTACGACGGCCCGCCGCCGGTCCCGGCCGTCGTACGCGCCGCCCGCGCGGGTGGAGGGATGCGGCAGCCGGGCGGTGACGGCCGCCGCGACCAGCGCGGTCAGCAGATCCCGCCGCACGCTGCCCCACAGGTCCAGGGTGTAGGGGTCCCGCTCGGGCGGCAGCTTGGAGAACGCCGTCTCCGGGGTCACGAACCGCAGGAAGCCGTCCTCGTGGCCGGAGTTGGGCAGCCACTCCACCTGCACCAGATCGCCGAGGCCGATGATCCGCGGGCCGGTCGCGCGCTTGACCCGGTCGGAGGTGTCGGCCCAGTCGATGCGCACCTGGGTGCCGTCGAAGGAGACCGTGCCGTCGGAGGACCGCACCGACACCGGCACCGGGGGTCCGGGCAGCAGATAGGCGGTCGTGGGCTCCTTGGGAACCTCCTCGAGGAGCAGCGCGTGCCGGATCTCCTCGGCGACGTACTGCGCGACCCCCGAGCGGTCGTTGTCCACGCTCAGCCGGTAGGGGTCGGCCGCGTCCGGCAGCCGGCCGCCCGTGGCCTGCAGCAGCGGGTCCGCTCCCTCGCGCAGCCGCATCCGCAGCCGGCCGCGCCTGCGCTCGGGTTCGTGGACGACGCCCGCCACCGCCTCCAGGGGAACGGAGATCTCCCCGTACGTCTGCCGGAACAGCGTCACGGAACGGTGCAGCCCCGGGGTGATCCTCACCGTGCTGCCGTCGAAGGCCCAGGTCCCGTCCCGCTGGATGATCTCGGCCATACGGAAATTCTCGCAGCCGGGTCAACACGGCGGCGCGTGCTTCACCCGCGGTGCCCCGGCCCCGCGCCCCCAGAAGGTCCGGGGTAGGGCACAATTCGCTGTCGTCACCGGGGAGTTGCGCGGCCCCGACGCGCCCGTCGCGGGTGTCGGCGGCCGTGCCGGAAGGTCGTGGGGAAGGCGGGCGTCGGGCGTGGCGGTGCAGGAAGCGAGAGGGGGAACGGGCCCCCACGGGGTCCACGAGGGCGGCTGTACCTGCGGGGACTGCCCGCACGGCGCCCGGGAGGGGCACCGGCGGGCCGTCGCCGCGTTCCTGCGTCACCGCGACGAGTTCGCGGCCGGGCAGGGCCTGCCGGCCGCGGTGGCGCACTCGGCCTCTGCATCCCGCCAGTGGGTCTCCGAGGAGCTGACCCAGCGCGCGGAGGCCGTCGCCGAACGCGGCCGCGCGGAGGGCACGGCACGGCTCGCCCGGCTGTGGCTGCGGACGGTGTGCGTGGTGTGGGGCGCGGTCGCCGTCCTGCTGCTCACCGAGGCGCTCACCGCGATCGGCCCGGGCTGGACCGACGCCCGCACCGCGGCCCTGCTCGCCGCGCTGGTCGTCGCCGCCGCGCTGACCGCCGCCTGCCGGCTGCACCGGGCACGCGGCGGGGCACTCGCGCCGGTGATCGGTGAGGACAACCGGATGTCCACCTCCCGCACCGTGGCCGCCTGCTGGGTGCTGTTCGTCGTCTACGCCGTCCTGCTGCTGGCCGCCCGGCTGGCCGCCGCCTCCGACCACACCGAACGCGACGCGCTGATCTCGGGGCTCGACCTCGCGCGCGGCGCGGCCGTCGTGACCGTCCTGTGCGTGGTGTGCGGCATCGCCGTCCTGGTCCGCCGGGTGGTGGGCCTGCGCATCCTCGCCCAGCGGCTGCAGAAGGTGCCGGCCCACCGGCCGCGCGCCGCCGACCTGCTCACCGACGACTCCGGCCGGGGCGCCTTCGCCGACATCCAGTACGTCGCCATCAGCGCATGCGCCCTGCTGTTCGCCGCCGTACGGCTCGCCCGCCGCCCCGACCGGCTGCCCGACCTGCCCTGGGGACTGGGCGTGATCGTGCTGATCTCGGCCGCGACCTACCTGGCCGGCAAGTACGCCGAGGGCGGCCGCCCGGCCATCCTCTCCGTGGTCCGCGCCCGCGAACCCGGCGACCTGGACGGACCGATCCGCACCGGCGACGACATCGAGATCCGCGGCACCGGCTTCGTCCCGCCCGGTGCGCAGGGCGCCGACCGGCTCTCGCGCATGGTCGTCCGCATCGGCGTGGTCGACGTCCATGTGCCGCTCGTCCCCGTCGCGGGCGGCTTCCGCAACCCCACGGACACCGTCCTGACCGTGCCCGTACCGGCCGACGTCGAGCCCGGCTCGGTGGAGATCCAGGTGGTGACCGCGGCCGGGGTGGCCACCAACCGGTGCGTCGTCCAGGTGACGGAGTGAACGAGACCGCCGCCCGGAACCCGCGACGCTTCTTCCCCACCCCCGAGGAACGCGCCGCCCTGGGCCCGGTCCCCGGCCGCCCGGCGCGGCAGATCCTCGCCCGGATCTGACCCGCCCCCCGCCGTTCGCACGAAGAGCTGAAATCCGGAAAATCCTCCAGGAGAGGATTGAACCGGCCCCCCTCGTCATACGTATCGTCAGACGAGGGTGGCGGTATGGCGGGCGAAAGGCGGCTGGCAGCGATGACTCATGGCATTCGGACGGAAACACCCACCCCCCGGCTCGACGGCCGCCGCGGCCTACGGGACACCGCCGCCCACTACGCCCTGCTGCCGCTGCGCGTCTTCCTCGGCGTCACCTTCGTCTACGCCGGCCTGGACAAGCTCACCGACAGCGCCTTCCTGAAGGCCCAGGGCGCCGGATCGATCGCCGAGACCATGAACGCGGCCCGCGGCTCCGCCGCCGTCCCGGCCCTGATCGACCTGGCCCTCAAGAGCCCCGTCGGCTTCGGCTACGCCATCGCCCTCGGTGAGCTGGCCGTCGGCATCGGCACCCTGCTCGGCCTGTTCGGCCGGCTGGCCGCGCTCGGCGGCGCGCTGATCTCGCTCAGCCTGTGGCTGACGGTCAGCTGGGCGACGACCCCCTACTACTACGGCAACGACCTCGCCTACCTGATGGCCTGGCTGCCCCTGATCCTCGCCGGCGCCCCCTACCTCTCCGTGGACGCGGCCTGGCGCGCCCGGCGCCGACAGCGGTCCGGCGGCTTCGGCCACTGAAGGCGGACCGGTCAGCACCCGGACCCCCACAGCGACCGTAGGACGGCGCCCGGCGTCCGGCGTCCGGGGAAGCACCACGTCCTCGCCCCCTCGGGCTCGGCAGCCGCCCTAGGCGCCGCCCCGCCCGCGTATACGGCGGGTCAGCGCGGTCGTGACGCCGGCCAGGCACAGGCCGCCCACCACCAGCGGGACGACCACGAACCACGGCGTCTCCCACAGACCGCGCGCATCCCCGGCGTAGACGGCACCGGTGGCGGTCAGGAAGAGCCCGGCGACCAGCTTCCCGGGCTGGAACTCATGACGCAGCACGGCTGACCTCCACCTGTCCCGCACCGACGTCCAGCGTGAGGTCCAGCGTGCCGGAGTCTTCGGCGCCCCCGGCCGGCGTCAGTGTCACGTCCTTGTGCCTGCCCGGCTGCACGTCCACGTCCTTCCTGCTGTCCCCGGGCAACCGGATGTCGCCCACTCCCACGTCGATGCTCATCCGCACGGTCGCGTCCGCGGGCACGACCACCTTCAGTTGCCCCGCGCCCACATGGGCGCCGGTGGCGACCTTCTGTCCCTTGGCCGGACGGACCCGGGACAGGTCCAGCGTGCCCCGCCCGGTGCCCAGCTCGTAGGCGGACCGCACCTGCGCCGCCGCGGCGGGTTTCCAGGACACCTCCCGCCAGTGCGTGGTGATGTCCTTCGGCAGGGCCGACGCCCCGGCGAGCAGCGCCGCCGTGACGACCGCCAGGAACACCGTCCCGGCCCCCGTGCGGCCCAGGAACGCGCTGACCGCGACGCCCAGTCCGAAGACCGCGAGCGCACAGGCGAGGCCCGTCTGCAGGCTGGTGCCCAGCGGGTGCGTGTCCCAGGTCAGCCCGGTGCCCAGGCCGCCCGCCAGCAGGGCGAGCAGGAACAGCGGGCCGCCGATCCAGCGCGGGCCGCGCGGTCTCGGAGGAGCGGTGGCGTGCGGCGGCCGCAGGGGGCCGTGGTGGGTCCAGGGGGTGGCGACGGAGACGTCGAGGTCCGGGGCGAGGTCCCGCCCTCGGGCGTCGCTGGGACCCCACAGATATCCGGTGCCGCCGACATGGGTGCCGTCCTTGACGATGGGGTCCCGCCACCAGGAGGGGTAGAAGGTGACGACGGGCGGCGCCTGGGCCTCCGGTGGGGCGTCGGCGGCGGCCTGTGCCGCCAGCGGGTCGGGGTCCGAGGCGCCACGGCGGCGCGACCAGTACCCGGCGCCCGCGAGCAGCAGGGAGAGCACCACGGCGAAGGTCAGCACCCCGCCGTTTCTCAGCATGGTCAGGAAGATTCCGCAGCCGACCAGGGCGAAGAGCACCGCGACCAGCGCCTGGCCGTCGACCCGGCCGGTCAGCAGCTTGCGGATCTCGTTCTCCTCGTCGTCCTCGTACGGCACCAGGAGCCAGGCGAAGCCGTAGAAGATGAGGCCGATGCCGCCGGTCGCCGACAGCACGGCCAGGGTGATGCGGAAGATCACCGGGTCCATCTCGGTCCGCCGGCCGAGCCCCGCGCACACGCCCGCGATCATCTTGTGCCGGCGGTCGCGCCGGAACCGGGCAGGGACCTCGGCGGTGCCCCGCTCCCGCTCACGCTCCGGGTCAAAGGCGCCGGTGCCGATGCCCGCGCTCGTCCTGCTTCCTGTGCCGGTGTGGGTGCCGGCGCCGGTGTCCGTGCCGGCCGCTCCCGTCCTCCCCGTCGCGGCGGGCGCGGCATCCGTCGGTCCGGTGCCCGGGGCCGGGCGCGGGCCGGTGCCGGGTCCCGGACCCGTCGCGGCGTGCTCGTGATCCGTCATGCGTCCATGGTGACGGCCCGGTCGCCGCGACGGCAGTCGGGACGACCCTGGGCGAACCCTGAAATCGGCCCTGAGGCGGGCTGGGGAGGCGTCCGAGCGGCAGCGGACCGGCCCCGCCCGGCGCAGCCCGGGCCGACCCCGCCGAAGATCAGGGGCGTCTCCGGGGCCGACCCTGATGCTCTGCCCCGCCGGCCATGTGACCATCGTTGCCATGCCGGAAGCCGCAAGCCCGCCACTCGACGACCCGCGGCCGCCGCGCAAGCTCTACCGCAGCAGCGACGGACGCTGGCTCGGCGGAGTGGCGCGGGGCCTCGCCGGGCATCTCGGGCTGCCCGTCATCTGGGTGCGGCTCGTCTTCGTCGGCCTGTTCATGGCCGACGGACTCGGGGCGCTGCTGTACGCGGCGTTCTGGTTCTTCGTCCCCCTCGGGGTCGGCGGCGTCGGCGAGCAGAAGCCGCCGACGCTGGTCGGCACCGAGACCTCGCCGGACGGCCGCCGCAGACTGGTGGCCCGCAAGCCGGACCGGGGACAGATCGTCGCGTTGCTCCTCATGGTCATCGTGTCCATGGTCTTCGTCGGCAGCGTCAACCTGGGCAGCGCGGCCAAGGCGTATCTGCTGCCCGCCGTGCTCGTCGCGGCCGGTGTCGCCCTGGTCTGGCGGCAGGCGGACAACGCCCGCCGGGCCCGTTGGGTCGAGGTCGGCCGGCGCCGGCGCACCCTCACCCTGCTGCGGGCGGCCGGTGGAGTCCTGCTCGTCACGGCCGGTGTCTCCGCCATCTTCGTCCTGCAGGGTTCGGCCGCCCACCTCGGCGCCGTCCTGCAGGCCGCGCTCGCCGTCCTCGTCGGCATCACGCTGCTCGCGGGCCCCTATCTGGTCCGCATGACGCAGGACCTGTCCGAGGAACGCCTGATGCGCATCCGTGCCCAGGAGCGAGCCGAGGTCGCCGCCCACGTCCACGACTCCGTGCTGCACACCCTCACCCTGATCCAGCGCAACGCCGACAACGCCGGCGAGGTGCGCCGCCTCGCCCGCGCCCAGGAGCGCGATCTGCGCACCTGGCTGTACAAGCCGGAGGGCACCGGCAAGGACGAGGCGGACGAGCCGGACACCGTCGCGGAGGCGGTACGGCGCAACGCCGCCGAGGTGGAGGACAAGCACGGCGTGCCCATAGAGGTCGTCATCGTCGGCGACTGCCCGCTCGACGAGAAGACCGCCGCACAGATGCAGGCCGCGCGCGAGGCGATGGTGAACGCCGCCAAGTACGGTGGCGAGGGCGGCGCCGTACAGGTCTATGCCGAAGTCGAGGGGAAGACGGTCTTCGTGTCCGTGCGCGACCGCGGCCCGGGCTTCGACCCGGACTCGATACCCGCCGACCGCATGGGCGTCAGAGAATCGATCATCGGCCGCATGGAGCGCAACGGCGGCACGGCCCGGCTGCGGGCGGTACCGGACGGCGGCACGGAGGTCGAACTGGAGATGGAGAGGGCGGAGAAGACGTCATGAGTGACGCGACCGAGGCGAACGGCACGGCGGCAGCGGCGGAGGCGGCCGGGTCCGGCCGGCCCGCCGGCGGCGGCGCGGGCGGGCGGCACGTCCGCGTGGTGCTCGTGGACGACCACCGGATGTTCCGCACCGGCGTCCAGGCCGAGATCGGCCAGACCGCCGAGACCGGCGTCGAGGTGGTCGGCGAGGCCGCGGACGTCGACCAGGCGGTCACGGTCATCACCGCGACCCGGCCCGAGGTGGTCCTCCTCGACGTCCACCTGCCGGGCGGCGGCGGTGTCGAAGTACTGCGCCGGTGCGCGGCGTTGACGGCCGACGCCGAGCGGCCCGTGCGCTTCCTCGCGCTGTCCGTGTCGGACGCGGCGGAGGACGTGATCGGTGTCATCCGCGGTGGCGCCCGCGGCTATGTCACCAAGACCATCACCGGCGCCGACCTGATCGACTCGATCTTCCGGGTGCAGGAGGGCGACGCCGTCTTCTCCCCGCGGCTGGCCGGGTTCGTCCTCGACGCCTTCGCCTCCACCGACGCCCCGCCCGTCGACGAGGACCTGGACCGTCTCACCCAGCGCGAGCGCGAGGTGCTGCGCCTGATCGCCCGCGGCTACGCCTACAAGGAGATAGCCAAGCAGTTGTTCATCTCGGTGAAGACGGTCGAGTCCCATGTCTCGGCGGTCCTGCGCAAGCTCCAGCTGTCCAACCGCCACGAGCTGACCCGCTGGGCGACCGCGCGCCGTCTCGTCTGACCCCTGCGGGGCCGCCCTCACGCCACCCGGGTGGCCCCGGCGAAGGGCATCTCGTCGACCGGGGCCAGCCGGACCGGTGCCGACGGGTTGGGGGCGTGGATCATCTGTCCGCCTCCGACGTAGAGCCCGACGTGGCTGATGCCGGAGTAGAAGAACACGAGGTCGCCGGGCTGGAGTTCGGAGCGGGAGAGGCGTCGGCCCGCGTTGATCTGGGCGTAGGTGGTGCGGGGCAGGGAGACGCCGGCGGCGCGGTAGGCGGCCTGGACCAGGCCCGAGCAGTCGAAGGCGTTCGGGCCGGTCGCGCCCCACACATAGGGGCTGCCGAGCTTGGTGTAGGCGTAGGAGACGGCCGCCGCAGCGCGCGTGTTCGGGGCCGTGGCGGACCCGGCGCGTTCCAGTGACTGCCGCGTGCCGGAGGCCGACCGGGAGACGTGCCCGGCCGGGGCGCCGTCACCGGTGACCTCGGTCCGTTGCTGCGGGGTGAGCCGTGTCAGCAGCCGCCGGGCCTCGTCGAGCTTGCCGGTGATGGTCTTCTTCTGCCTCTTCAGCTCCGCCTGCCGTGAGCGCAGGGACTTCAGCTCGATGTGTGCGGCGCCGCGCAACCGCTCGATCTCCCGGAGCTGTTCGCGCACCCCTGACACGGCGGCGGCCTGCCGGTCACCGGCCCGCTCCGCGAACGCGGCGCCCGCCAGGTACCGGTCGGGGTCGCCGGACAGGGCCAGCTGCCAGGCCGGGTCGATACCGCCCTCGCGGTACTGCGCCGCCGCGAACGAGCCCAGGGCGTCCCGGGCCGAGTTGAGCTTGGCCTGCTTGCGGGCGGCCTGGTCCTGCAGCGTGTTCACCCGGTGCTGGGCCGTTTCGGCCTTCTCCTTCGCCCCGTTGTACTTCTCGGTGGCGCTCTCCGCCTCTTGGTACAACGTGTCGACCCTGTCCTTCACCTGTGCCGGCGTCAGCTGTGGCTCGGCGTGTCCCGTCCCGTCGAAGCCCGTAGCGGTGGCCGCGCCCGCCAGGGTGAGAGTGGCGGCCGTGCGGACCGTATGGCCGCTGAGCGGGCGTTGCCGGGGCTTGCGGTGCGCTGCCACCTGGACCGTCACGTCCTTTCGTGGGACCTCGTACGACCGAGCGCGGTCGGTGCGCCCGGCGGCGGCCGGCACAGGGGGAGCCGGCCGCCGCCGGGCCTTTCTCGGCGGAGGTGGCCGACTGCCGCCCTGGCCCGGGCGGCGGTGGGGAGCCGGTCACCTGGGGGAGGACGCTAGGCCGCTCTGTGACGAGTTGGTAACGCGGTGTACGGAACTGGCTTCGATGGAGTGGTACCTGACCGTATGTGACCGTGTTGCCGGGGTGGAGTCGTCGTCTTCACGCAGCGTAGTGACCGAAGCATCGAAAGCGGGGTGGGGCGGAGCGGCGGGGTGCTATGGGGCGCATATATGCAAGATCAGCAGCCGTCGGGGCGGGTCCCGGTGGAACGTCGTCGGCGGGCCCGGCCACGGAGGGCTCGAGCGCCCCTCGTTAGGCTCCGGCTCCATGGACGTACTCATCCACCTCTTCGTCGGCCTGCACATCATCGGCATCGCCGCGCTGCTCGGCGGTTTCCTCACCCAGATGAAGGCGATAGGGCAGGGCACGGCCCGGTTCGTCCCCGGCATGCTGCACGGCGCCCTCACCATGCTGGTCACCGGCGTGGCCCTGGTCGGCCTCAACCAGGCCGACGACCACCACGTCAACAACATCAAGATCGGCGTGAAGCTGGCCCTGCTGATCGTGATCCTCGGACTGGTCTACGTGAAGCGCGACGAGGAGCGGGTCGACAAGAGGCTCTTCGGCCTGGTCGGTCTGCTGACCACGGCGAACGTCTTCATCGCCGTCCTGTGGACCTGACGGTCAGCCGACACCGTCGCCCGCCCGGGCCGCGAGCACCGCTCCGGCGGCGACCGCGAGCCACGCCGCCACCGCCACCCACACCAGCACGCGTCCCGGGCCCGTGAGCCACGGGACGCCCATGGTGGCCGCGACGGACAGCGTGGCGGCGGCCGTCATCCCCATCGGGAACACCGTCGACCACCGCCGCATGTCGTAGCCCGGCCGCGGCCGGGCCGCCTCCGCCGCCAGCAGCACGAGGTATCCGGTGAGGTCCAGGACGAGCAACGCCGCCGTGACGGTGCGCAGGACGCCGCGGTCGTCGTCGTTCCACAGGTACAGGCGCCCGCTGTCAGCGGCGAGCAGTTTCGCCCCGGCCAGCGTCGAGATGGCGAGTGCCCCGCCGGCGATCCAGTGGTCCCCGGCGCCCTGAAGCACCTGCCGCGGGTCGAAGCGGACCAGGGCGAGGCCGTAGAGCACCAGACCCAGCCAGAACAGCACCAGCGCGGTGTGCGCGAGCCACGCCGTACCCTCGGCCGCGGCCAGCGTGGCTCCCGGCACCGCGAGCCCCTGGGTGGCCACACAACCCAGGAACACCGTTCCGGGCATGCCCTGGGTCCAGCGCCGTACGACGAGGACGAGCAGCACCGGCCAGAGCAGCGCCGCGAGTGCCAGCAGGGCCTCGGCCAGGGTCTGCCGGCCCAGCATCGAGATCCGGGTGCCCAGCACGGTCGTGGCGGCGACGGCGGTCAGCGCCCCCGGACTCCGCGCCTCGCTCAGCCAGCGCTGCCGTTCGCCGAGCAACCGCAGGACGAAGTCGGCGGCCAGCGCCACCCAGGCGACGCAGGCCAGCGCCAGCGCCACCCGGGAGACCGCCTCGTCGCCGGCCGTGTGCAGGGCCACCGACAGGATGCCGGTCGCCATCACGGCGGCCCCGGCCGCGGGAGGCCGCTCCCTCCACCACGCACGCAGACCTGAGATGCCGGGCATGCGCCCGATGCTAGGCAGCCGGGCGCATCCGGCCGGGCAGGGCACGCGTGCGGGGAGCGCAAAAACGCGGGTACGCGCGCGTACGCCGCGAGAACGCCGTCACGCGCGCGTGGGGACGCGGCGCCGCGGGGCGGGGCGCCCGGCACGGCGGGGCGGGGCGCCCGGCACGGCGAGGCGGGATGCCAGGCGTTCTGGGGCGGGGGCCCGGCGGCGCGGGGCTGGGCCCGGAAAGCGAACGGTCAGGCCGGCCGCACCACGCTGTGGATGATCGATTCACCACCGCGGTCGACGGACTCCTCGCGGACGTACGCGCCGGGCTCCGGAGCGTGGATCATCATCCCGTCGCCCGTGCAGAGGCCGACATGGCTGCTGTCGTCGTGGAAGAAGACCAGGTCACCGGCGCGCGCGTCGGAGAGGGGGACCGGGGTCCCCGTGGCGGCCTGGGCCCGGGCGCTGCGCGGGAGGGTGACGCCGGCGGCCTTCCACGCGGCCTGGGTGAGGCCGGCGCAGTCGTAGGAGCCGGGCCCGCTGGCGCCGCTCACGTACGGCTTGCCGATCTGGGCCCGGGCGAAGGCGACCGCCTTCCCGGCCTTGGTGGCCTGCCGCGAGTCGGCGGTCCCGTACGCCTGCGGACCGGCCTGCGCCGGCTGCCGTCGGCCGGGCGCGGCCGGCCGCGCGTCCTCCTGGGCGGTGAGCCGGGACAGCAGCCCGCGCGTGGTGGCGAGCTTGTGCTGGACGGCGGCCTTCGCGGCCTTCACGTCGTAGGGCGGGGCGTCCGGCGCCTGCGGGATTCTCGTGGCCCTGCCCCGCTCGGCCGTGTCCTTCACCCGCGAGGCCAGCCGGTTCATCACCCTGCTCTGGGCGAAGTGGTCCTGCGGATACTCCTCGAGGAGGGAGGCGGCCGTGTCCGCGGTGGCCGCGAACGGCATCCACCCGTCGCGGGCCTTGGCGAGCAGGCCCGCCCGCCGCGCTTCCTCCTGGCGCAGTTCCTCGGTATGCGCCCGCTGCCTGCCCGCCGGTTCCTCCTCCGGCGTCGAGTCGGCCTGGCGGTAGAACTCGTCGATCTTCTTCTCGATCTCCTCCAGGCTGGGCCGGCCGTCGTCGGCGGAAGCGGCCTCGGCCGTCTGGGACAGGACGGCCACGGAGGTGAACGCGGCGGTGGCCAGGGCGGGGCCGCGCAGGCCCGGTCCAAGGGTGCCGCCGGGGCGCGGCTTGCGGTGCGACGCCAAGGGAGGCGACTCCTTCCAACATGCCGCCTACCGGGTTAGCTGTCGGGTTCGGGCGGGTGCTTCGGAAGGGTTGCCCTACGGCGTCGTCCCGGGCGGGAGTCGGCCGATTCACCCCAGGATCGGTGGGTCCCCGGCTCCGGGCACCGTGCGGGGCGCGCCGGACTCGGCGGAGGCCGCATGGCCCGGCGACGTTCGCCGGAGAGGGGTCGTGCGGCCTGACGGCAACTTAGCCAACTCGTGTGTCTCCTGTGAAGGTTGGTGTGCGGTTTGTCCGATACATTTCCGTGACCTGGGGTCGGTTTCACGTGGGCGTGAACAGGCGGTTCCGCAGCGTGAGGGGCTGGTCGGGGCCGGTGGGGCGACGATCGGCTCGCCGCTTCGCGTCCGGGGGCGGGACCCGGCCGCGGGGCCGGGTTCCGGGTACGGGGACGGTTTGTCGGTGGGGCGCCCTAGACTCGTAGAGCGATGAGCAGCCTCTTTGACGACAGCTTCCTGGCGGACCTCCAGCGCCCTCGCGGGCACGAGGAGGAGCCTCCGCCACCGCCCGAGGACGATCACGCTCCGGAGCCGATTCCGGACGATCTGTTCGGCGGGAAGTTCGACGCGCCGCCGGACCGGGACGCCTACTACCGCGACGGCGCCCCCCGCCCGGCGATCGACGCGGCGGCACTCCTGGAGGGGCTGAACGAGAACCAGCGCGCCGCGGTCGTGCACGCCGGCTCCCCGCTGCTCATCGTCGCCGGCGCCGGCTCCGGCAAGACGCGCGTGCTCACCCACCGCATCGCCCACCTGCTCGCCGAGCGGAACGTCCACCCGGGCCAGATCCTCGCGATCACCTTCACCAACAAGGCCGCCGGCGAGATGAAGGAGCGCGTCGAGCAGCTCGTCGGCCCGCGCGCGAACGCGATGTGGGTGATGACCTTCCACAGCGCGTGCGTACGGATCCTGCGCCGGGAGTCGAAGAAGCTCGGCTTCACCTCCTCCTTCTCGATCTACGACGCAGCCGACAGCAAGCGCCTGATGGCCTTGGTCTGCCGCGACCTCGACCTCGACCCCAAGCGCTTCCCGCCCAAGTCCTTCAGCGCCAAGATCAGCAACCTGAAGAACGAGCTGATCGACGAGGAGGACTTCGCCGCCCAGGCCACCGACGGGTTCGAGAAGACCCTCGCCCAGGCCTACGCGCTGTACCAGTCGCGGCTGCGCGAGGCGAACGCGCTCGACTTCGACGACCTGATCATGACGACGGTCAACCTGCTGCGCGCCTTCCCGGACGTCGCCGAGCACTACCGCCGCCGCTTCCGGCACGTCCTGGTCGACGAGTACCAGGACACCAACCACGCCCAGTACGCGCTCGTGCGCGAACTGGTCGGCACCGGCGACCGCGCCGCCGAAGACGTCGAGGCCCCGCCCGGCGAGCACGACCTCCCGCCCGCCGAACTCTGCGTCGTGGGCGACGCGGACCAGTCGATCTACGCCTTCCGCGGCGCGACGATCCGCAACATCCTCCAGTTCGAGGAGGACTACCCGAACGCGACGACGATCCTGCTGGAGCAGAACTACCGCTCCACGCAGACCATCCTGTCCGCCGCCAACGCGGTCATCGAGCGCAACGAGTCCCGCCGCCCGAAGAACCTGTGGACCAACGCCGGCCAGGGCGCGGGGATCACCGGCTATGTCGCCGACACCGAGCACGACGAGGCCCAGTTCGTCGCCGACGAGATAGACCGCCTCACGGACGCGGGCGAGGCGAAGGCCGGGGACGTCGCCGTCTTCTACCGCACCAACGCGCAGTCCCGTGTCTTCGAAGAGGTCTTCATCCGCGTCGGACTGCCCTACAAGGTCGTCGGCGGCGTTCGCTTCTACGAGCGCAAGGAGGTCCGGGACGTCCTCGCCTACCTGCGTGTCCTCGCCAACCCCGAGGACTCGGTGCCGCTGCGCCGCATCCTCAATGTGCCCAAGCGGGGCATCGGCGAGCGCGCGGAGGCGATGATCGACGCGCTCTCCCAGCGCGAGAAGATCAGCTTCCCGCAGGCTCTCAAGCGCGTCGACGAGGCGTACGGCATGGCCGCGCGCTCCACCAACGCGGTCAAGCGCTTCAACACGCTGATGGAGGACCTGCGCACGATCGTCGCTTCCGGCGCGGGACCGGCGACCGTCCTCGAAGCGGTGCTCGAACGCACCGGTTACCTGGCCGAGTTGCAGGCCTCGACCGACCCGCAGGACGAGACCCGCATCGAGAACCTCCAGGAACTGGCGGCCGTGGCCCTGGAGTTCGAGCAGGAGCGCGGCGAGGGCGAGCAGGGGACGCTCGCCGAGTTCCTGGAGCGGGTCGCCCTGGTCGCGGACTCCGACCAGATCCCCGACGAGGAGGACGGCGACGGCGTCATCACCCTGATGACCCTGCACACGGCCAAGGGCCTCGAGTTCCCCGTCGTGTTCCTGACCGGCATGGAGGACGGCGTCTTCCCGCACATGCGCGCTCTCGGCCAGACCAAGGAGCTGGAGGAGGAGCGGCGCCTGGCGTACGTCGGCATCACGCGCGCGCGGGAGCGGCTCTACCTGACGCGGTCGGCGATGCGCAGCGCCTGGGGCCAGCCGTCGTACAACCCGCCCTCCCGCTTCCTGGAGGAGATCCCGGCCGCCCATGTGCAGTGGAAGCGGACGGGTGCGGCGGGGCCGGTGTCCTCCGGTCCGGCCTCGGGGATCGCGGCCTCGCTGTCCTCGACCCGCTCGCGCTCGTCGGCGTCGGGTGCGTCCGGGTTCGCCACGCGGCGCACCGCGGAGAAGCCGGTGGTCGCACTGGCCGTCGGGGACCGGGTCACCCACGACCAGTTCGGGCTCGGCACGGTCGTCGGGGTGAAGGGCACGGGCGCGAACGCGGAGGCGACGATCGACTTCGGCGACACCAAGCCGAAGCGGCTGCTGTTGCGGTACGCGCCGGTGGAGAAGTTGTAGCAGGGGAGGTTCTGGGGGCGAAGCCCCCAGGTCCTACGTCGGATCCAGTCCGTGGCTGCGGAGCCACGGCAACGGGTCTATGGCCGCCCCGCCCACCGGTCGTACCTCGAAGTGCAGGTGCGGGCCGGTGGAGTTGCCCGAATTGCCGGAGTAGGCGATCGGCTCGCCAGCCTTGATGGCCGCACCGGAGGCCACGCGGTAGCTGGAGAGGTGGCAGTACCAGGTCTCCGTGCCGTCCTTCGCCGTCACGATCATCATGTTGCCGTAGGCGCTGTTCCACTTGGTGGTGACGGTGCCGTCGGTGGCGGCCATCACCGTGGTGCCGTAGGAGACCGGGAAGTCGATGCCGGTGTGCACCGACATCCAGTTCACGCCCGCCTGGCCGTAGTAGGCGCTGAGCCCCCGCTGCCCGACCGGCAGCGCGAACTTGGGGCGAAGTCGCTCCTTGAGCGCTGCCTCCGCCGCGGCCTTCTTCTTCTCCAGCGCCTGCTGCGTCTTGAGGTCGATCCGTTCCTGGGTGCGGCTCGCCCGGTCGGCGAAGTCGTCGGCCCCGGCGGAGAGGGTCTTGAGCTGGGTGTCCAGCTTGCTGTTGGCGACCGCCGGCTGCACCGCGTGCGCGTCCGGGGCGGAGGCGGTGGTGTCCTCGGAGCCGCCGGTCAGGGTGCCGACCGAGGCCGCGGCGATCCCGGCGACCCCCATCACGCAGGCCGAGGGCACGGCGACGGTCAGCAGCGCCGAGCGCTTGGCGGGCGTACGGCGCCGGGAACGCGCCGCGCCACGGGAGCCCGCGCGGGGCGCCGGGAGCGGGGTGACCTCCTCCTGCTCGTCCAGCAGGTCATGCACGACGGGCAGTTCACCGGTGGCGCCCGGCTCACCCTCGTCGCCCTGCTGCTCCTCGAAGACGCTGTCCTCGTACGGCACCTGCTCGAAGCCCGCGGTCGCGTGCGCGTCGCCGACCTGCTCGAAGGTGGCGGTGGCCTGCTGGTCGAACGGTTCGGCAACCTGCGCGGGCTCCGGCACGGCCTGGCCGGCCGCGTTCCACTGCGTGGCGTCGTACGCGCCCGTGTCGAAGGTCTGGGTGCCCCACTCCCACTGCTGGGTGGCGTCGGCGCCGGCGGACTGGTCGGACTGGAGCCAGGCGCTCGCGTCCCACTGACCGCTCACGTCGTTCCCGGTGGGCTGCGCCGGGACCGTCCACGCGGTGGCGTCGTACACACCGGAGTCGTAGGCGGCGTGATGCTGGGCCGCGTAGGGGTCGTAGTTCAGGGCCTGGCCGGTGCCCGTCTGCCACTGCGTGGCGTCGTACGCGCCGGTGGTCTGCTCGCTGCCCGGGAGGCTGCCGAAGAGGGGATCGTGGGCGTAGCCCGTGGTGCCGGTGGTGGCGCCGGTAAAACCGTTGGCGTCGTAGCCGCCGTACGTGGTGAGGTCGTCGTAGGAGACTTCCGGTGTGCCGTACGGAGCGTAGTGCTGGGTGGAGGCGTCGGAAGCCGGGGCCGGGGTGGTCATGATCCCCGACGGGTGACGGTCGTTCACCAACTTCTCTTTCGCCTCGACAACAGGGGCTGCCAGAGCAGTGCGGCGACTGTACCCGGCGGTACGCGGGCGCGACAATCTTCGGCCGGTTTCACGTGGACCGGAAACGGGCATTCGGCCGTGTTTCGGGGGACGCCGGACGCGAGTTTGGCCTTGTGTTCGAAGAATGTTCGATCTCGGGTGACAGTGAGTCACCTGAGCGACGGCTGTGCCGCGCCCTTTCCCTGCCTCTTCGGCCTGCCTCCGGACCGCCCGTCGGGCGAGCCGGCGAGCGGTCCGGTCCGCTAGGCCACCGTCAGACCGTCGGCGAGCCGGTCCCCGGGGTGCACGGTGTCGAGGGCCTCGCGTATCCCGGCCGCCACGGCGGGGTGCACGGGCAGCGCGAGATGCCCGATGCCGCTCACCCGGACGTTCCGCGCGTCGAGGTCGGGGTGCTCCAGACAGGCCGCCTCCAACGGGACCATCACGGAGTCCAGGTCGCTCCAGAAGCTGACGAACCGTGTACGGCAGCCGGGCGCGGGCCGGGCCAGCTCCTCGATCACCTCCGAGCCGGGCCGCATCTGGCGCACGATCGGGTGCGCGTTGGCCAGCGGCGCCACCCGGGTCCCGGAGTGCGGGGTGCCGAGGGTGACGAGGGTGCGCACCCGCGAGTCACCGCCGAGACACTGCGCGTAGTAACGGGCGATGAGCCCACCGAGACTGTGTCCCACGATGTCGACCCGCGTGCTGCCGGTGCGCTCGCAGATCTCCTCGATGTGCCGGCCGAGCAGCTCGGCGGCGGCGCGGATGTCACAGGTCAGCGGAGAGTAGTTGAGCGATTCCACCCGCTGCCTGCCGTGCTGGACGAGACTGCGGCGCAGCAGCACGAACACCGAACGGTTGTCGATGAAACCGTGCAGCAGCACCACCGGCGGACCGGGCCGCACCGGTAGTTGAACGGTGCCGTCGGCGGTCGCCGCGTCGCTCGCCGGCAGACCGGTCGCGCGGCGTTCCTGGGTGAGGCCCGTCGGATACAGCAGGAGATGACCGGCGAGGATCGCGGCCTCCAGGGCGGTCGCCTTGAGCAGCGCCACGGAGAGTCCGGCCAGACTGCCGGGCCACAGACGGCGGCAGAGTGGGAGGAAGAGCGGCGGTATCCCGGTGACCTTCATGGCCGACCTCCTGTCGGCACGCCGGAGGACGGCTCCGTCCCCCGTGTGCCTTGATGTCCCACCATGTGATTTCCCCCTCCCTGCGCGCCGTAAAACTGCCGGTTGCGGGATGCTGGAGATAACGTTCGTTCACTTCGCGACGGGTGGCGGAACGCGCCAAAAGTGCGGTACTTGTCGTTACGGACGGAAGCGATCGCTTCCGGGGTCGTTTGATGGAGGCAGTGATGGGTGTGGCAGCCGGTCCGATCCGAGTGGTGGTGGCCAAGCCGGGGCTCGACGGCCACGATCGCGGGGCCAAGGTCATCGCGCGCGCCCTGCGCGACGGTGGTATGGAGGTCATCTACACCGGGCTCCACCAGACGCCGGAGCAGATCGTCGACACCGCCATCCAGGAGGACGCCGACGCGATCGGCCTGTCCATCCTCTCCGGTGCGCACAACACGCTGTTCGCCGCGGTCATCGAGCTGCTCAAGGAGCGGGACGCCGCGGACATCCTCGTCTTCGGCGGCGGCATCATCCCGGAGGAGGACATCCCGCCGCTGAAGGAGAAGGGCGTCGCCGCGATCTTCACGCCAGGGGCGACGACCGCGTCGATCGTGGAGTGGGTCCGGGAGAACGTCCGGCAGCCGGCCGCGTCCGGCGGCTGAGGAAGCGCCCGCGGCGGGTGTCCGCGCGCCCGCGGCGCCGGAGCGGGTGCCGATGACGGCTGAGTCGGTGGCTGTGGCGGGTGCGGGGGTGTCTGCGGTGACTGAGTCGGTGGCTGCGGAGGGCGCGCGGGTGCCGGTGACGGCTGAGTCGGTGCCTGCGGGGGTTGAGCGGGTGCTGGTGACGGCTCGGGTGCCTACCGCGGTTGAGCGGGTGGGGCGGCGCCGAGTTCGTCCGCCATCTCCGCCCGCAACCGCAGCGTGGTGACCAGTCGCTGGAACGCCTCCGCCCAGTATCCGCCGGCCCCGGGCGACGCGTCCTCCCGCTCGTCCGGTATCGCCAGCAGCGCCTCCAGCCGCGCGGTCTCCGCCGGGTCCAGACAGCGCTCCGCCAGTCCCATCACCCCGCTGAAGCTCCATGGATAACTACCCGCGTCCCGGGCGATGTTGAGGGCGTCCACGACCGCCCGGCCCAGCGGCGGAGCCCAGGGCACCGCACATCCGCCGAGCAGCTGGAAGGCCTCCGACAGGCCATGGGCCGCGATGAATCCGGCCACCCACTCGGCCCGTTCGGCCGGCTCCAGGGCAGCCAGCAGCTTCGCCCGTTCCGCCAGGGAGACCGCCCCCGGCCCGCCCGCCTCCGGCGCCGACGGAGAGCCGAGCAGCGCCCGCGACCAGGCGGCGTCCCCCTGCCGTACCGCCGCCCGGCACCAGGCCGCGTGCAGTTCGCCCTGCCAGCCGTCCACCACCGGCAGTGCCACGATCTCCCGTGCGGTCCGTCCGCCGAGCCGCTCCGGCCACGTGCCGAGCGGTGTCGCCTCCACCAACTGACCCAGCCACCAGGACCGTTCCCCTCTGCCCGCGGGCGGTTTGGCCACCACACCGTCCCGCTCCATGCCGGAGTCGCATTCGAGCGGCGCTTCCACCACGATCGCCGGCGAGTTCCCCATGCGGTCCAGGGCCACACATGCCACGGCCCGCAGGGCCATGCGCGTGGCGAGCGCCGAACCCGGCAGCGCCGACAGCAACTCCGCCGCCGTGGTCCGGACGTTGCGGCTGCGGTCGCCCAACGCCTGCTCCAGGAAAGGCTCGTCCTCGGCGGACAGGCCCGCGCGCAGCGAGTCGAGGAACATCAGCCGGTCCTCCGCCCGCTCCGTCGACCAGGTCGAGGTCAGCAGGTCACGCGCGAGCGCGGGCGTACGGACACGCAGCACCCCCAGCAGCGCCACCCGCTCGGCGAACAGCCCCTCCCGCCACAGCAGGCGCACCGCCTCGGCGTCGCCGGGGTCGGGCAGCGCCGCGCCGCCGCCGGGGGCCGCGCGCAGGGCGAACCGCCAGTCCGTGTTCAGCCGAGCCAGCCACAACGCCCGCGGGCCGGCGAACGCCAGCGCCGCCGGACGCAGGTCCGTACGGCCCCGGGCCGCGTCCAGCAGCGCCGGAAGAGTCTGCGGGGGTGCCGCGTACCCCTGCGCGTTGGCTGCCGCGAGCCACTGCGGGAGCAGCTCCATGAGGTCCGGGGAGCTGCCCCGCCGGCCGCCCGCCGTGCCGCCGGAACGGTCGGCCAGCAGCATCGCGAGTCTGCGGGCCGCGGCCGCGGGCAGCGCCGGGCGCGGATCCCCGGGGGCCGGCTCCGGCCGCCGAGCGGCCCGCGCGGCCCGCAGCCCGGCGCGCCGCTGTACGGTCGCCACGGCAGCCGCGTCCAGCAGCGCGACGGGCGCCGTCCGGCCGGACACGCCGTACGCCGGAGGGCGTCGGTCGGTACCCAGCAGGGCGTTGGTGACCAGGTCGTCCCAGGCGGCCGCGGGCGGCTGAGCGGGGTGTGCGGAAGGTGCCGGGGGCGTCTGGGAGAGGTGGGTGGGAGGCGTAGCGGCTGGGGTCTCGTTCATGACCGCCCCTTCCTGGAGGTGTGTCCGAGCGGCCGCCGGGTGCGCGTGCCGGTGCGGTCGGCGGCCTGCCGGATGCGCGCGCCCATGCGGTCGGCGAGTTGTGAGGTGTGGCCGGTGGTGTGGTTCGCGGGCCGCCCGGGGTGGCTGTCGGTGGGGCTCGTGGGCTGCCCGGTGCGGCTGCCGGCGCGCCGGGCGCGACCCCTGACCTGCGAGGGCGGCCGGGTCAGCACAGCGTCACCGCCTCGCCCGCACCCTCCGGCCAGGCCGTGAGCGGGGTGAAGCCACGGTGGCCGCACTCGCCGAAGACCGTGACGGGAGCGCCGCCGGACAGGGCGACCAGGCGCCACAGGCCGGGACGGGACCGGGCGGCCCGGGACAGCGGCAGGGCCGAGTCCGTGTCGGCGTCGGCCAGCTGCCACAGGTCGCCGTCCGGGACCGGTACCACCCGGTCCAGGGTCACCGGGACCGACTCCAGCCAGGGGTCGTCGCGCAGGGCCTCGCCGTACGCTGCCGCCGCCTCGGCCGTGGTCACGCCCGGGGGCCGGAACGCGGCCGGTGCGGGCGGGGCGAACAACTCGCCCAGGGCGGCCCGGGACCGACCGGCACCCGGGTAGGCGGACAGCTCCGCATCGAGGGCCAGGCCGACCGGCAGGGCCTGCTCGGGCGCCCGGCCGGCCGCACCGTAGGAGAGGAGCAGCCGAGTGTGGCCCGACACGGCACCGTGCAGCCATATCCGGCGCGTCGTCAGCTTCGGGTCCACCGTGTCGTACTGGGCGAGGACCAGCCAGCGGTCGCGCACGGGCGGGCCGTCCGCCGACGCGGGCAGGCCGAGCCGGGAGCGGACGGTGGCCGCGAGCGCGTCCGGCAGCCGGTCGCGGCGCAGCCAGCCCTGGTCGAGCAGGTGCAGCAGCGCGCACTCCTCCAGCAGCCGGGCCGGCCAGCCCGCCCCCGATGCCGGGATCGCCCCCAACTCCCTCACCCGGGCCGCCAGTCCGGGAGCCTGCGCGTCGACCATGCGGGCCGCCGTCTCGTCCCACAGGCCGTACCCCGCCTGCTCGGCCGCGGCCAGGCCGCCGCGCAGCAGGTCGGCCAGGCGCTGCTCCAGCTCTGTGGCGCCCGCCGTGACCCGCTCGGCGCGGCGCTCGGCCCGGCGCCGAGCCGCCTCCGGATCGGCGGACCCGGTCGCGGAACCCCCTTCGACCGCCGTCCGCTTGGTCTCGGCGCGCCGGCGTCTGCCCGACAGCCACTGCTCGGCCCAGCCCGGCGGCTGCGCGGACGCCGGTACGAAGCCGTCGTCGCCCGCCCACAGCAGGAGCAGACCGAGGGCGTGCTTGCACGGGAACTTACGGCTCGGGCAGCTGCACTTGTACGCCGGCCCGGCCGCGTCGGCGAGGTCCACCACCGTCTGGTAGGGCCTGCTGCCACTGCCCTTGCACAGCCCCCATAGCGCCCCCTCTCCGCTGCCCGCCTCGGACCACGGCCCGGCCGTGCCGAGTTTGCTTCCGGCCTTGCGTGACGCGGCGTCAGGCGCCAGTGCCAGCACCTGGTCCGCGGTCCAGCGCACCCCCTGCTCAGTCATGCCGACGACGGTAGGTCCCCCCACTGACAATCGCCCCGGCGAGCGTGTCCGTGCAGGTCAGAGCGATTGTCAGTGGCGTGGTGCACGGTGGATGCCAGATCCGAACCGGCCGAGCTGGAGGGGGCCTCAGCCATGTCTGTGTCCGTGCAAACGACGACCGCCGAACCGAACCGCGAGGAGAGCGCCCAGGCGTTGCGGCCGCACGCCGAGCACGCCTTCGCCGCCGAACTCGCCGCGCTCGCGGCGCAGGACGACCGCCCCCGCCCGGCCCGCTGGAGGCTGTCACCGTGGGCGGTGGCGACGTACCTGCTCGGCGGCACCCTGCCGGACGGCACGCTGATCACACCCAAGTACGTGGGCCCGCGCCGGCTCGTCGAGGTCGCCGTCACCACGCTCGCCACCGACCGCGCCCTGCTCCTGCTCGGCGTGCCCGGCACCGCCAAGACCTGGGTGTCGGAGCATCTGGCGGCCGCCGTCAGCGGTGACTCGACCCTGCTCGTGCAGGGCACCGCCGGCACCCCGGAGGAGGCGATCCGGTACGGCTGGAACTACGCGCGGCTGCTCGCGCACGGACCGAGCCGGGACGCCCTCGTCCCCAGCCCCGTCATGCGCGCCATGGCCGAGGGGATGACGGCCCGTGTGGAGGAGCTGACCCGCATCCCGGCCGATGTGCAGGACTCGCTGATCACGATCCTGTCCGAGAAGACCCTGCCCGTTCCGGAGCTGGGCGAGGAGGTGCAGGCGGTCCGCGGCTTCAACCTCATCGCCACCGCCAACGACCGCGACCGGGGCGTCAACGACCTCTCCAGCGCGCTGCGCCGCCGCTTCAACACCGTGGTGCTGCCCCTGCCGGAGAGCCCCGACGCCGAGGTCGACATCGTCACGCGCCGCGTCGAGCAGCTCGGCCGCTCCCTCGACCTGCCGGCCACGCCCGACGGCATCGAGGAGATCCGCCGGGTCGTGACCGTCTTCCGCGAGCTGCGGGACGGCGTCACGGCCGACGGACGTACGAAGGTGAAGTCGCCCAGTGGCACGCTGTCCACGGCCGAGGCGATCTCCGTCGTGACCAACGGCCTCGCACTCGCCGCACACTTCGGTGACGGGGTGCTGCGGCCGGGCGATGTCGCCGCCGGCGTCCTCGGCGCCGTCGTCCGCGATCCGGCGGCCGACCGGGTGGTCTGGCAGGAGTACCTGGAGACCGTCGTCCGCGAGCGCGAGGGCTGGACGGACTTCTACCGCGCCTGCCGCGAGGTGAGCGTATGACCGGTTCCGGCCGGAGCGCGGTCCACGCCTTCGGTCCGCTGCTGCTCGGTGTGCGGCATCACGGGCCCGGGTCCGCGCGCGCGGTGCGGGCCGCGCTGGATGCCGCCCGCCCCGCCGTCGTCCTGATCGAGGGTCCGCCCGAGGCCGACGCGCTGATCCCGCTGGCCGCCGACCCGGAACTGCGGCCCCCGGTCGCCCTGCTCGCCCACGCCGTGGACGAGCCCGGCCGTTCGGCCTTCTGGCCGTTCGCCGAGTTCAGTCCCGAATGGGTGGCCGTCCGCTGGGCCCTGGAGCACGGAGTCCCGGCCCGCTTCATCGACCTGCCGGCCACGCACACACTCGCGTGGGAGGAGAAGGAACTCGCGGGGGAGGAGACGGCGGGGTACCCCGCCGCCCGGAGCCGGGTTCGTGTCGATCCGCTCGGTGCGCTCGCGGAGGCCGCCGGGTACGACGATCCCGAGCGCTGGTGGGAGGACGTCGTCGAGCACCGGGGTCCGGGCGAGCACGATCCTTTCGCTCCGTTCGCCGCGCTGGCCGAGGCCATGGGGGCGCTGCGCGAACGGTTCGGCGTCGGCGGAGACTCCAGGGACGCCGTGCGGGAGGCGCACATGCGGCTCCGGCTGCGCGACGCCCGCAAGGAGTTCGGGGACGCGGTGGCCGTGGTGTGCGGGGCCTGGCATGTGCCGGCGCTGCGCGAGAAGACCACCGTCGCCGCCGACAGGGCGCTGCTCAAGGGGCTGGCCAAGGCCAAGGTGGACCTGACCTGGGTGCCGTGGACGCATCGCCGGCTGGCCCGGTCCAGTGGATACGGCGCGGGCATCGACTCACCGGGCTGGTACGGGCACTTGTTCCGGGCCCCGGACCGGCCGGTCGAGCGCTGGCTGACCAAGGTGGCCGGGCTGCTGCGCGAGGAGGACCGGATCGTCTCCTCCGCGCACGTCATCGAGGCCGTACGGCTCGCCGACACCCTGGCGGCGATGCGCGGCCGCCCGCTGCCCGGCCTGGGCGAGACCACCGACGCGGTGCGCGCGGTGATGTGCGACGGCTCGGACGTGCCGCTGGCGCTGGTGCACGACCGGCTGGTGGTCGGGGACGTCCTGGGTGAGGTTCCGGAGGCGGCTCCCGCGGTGCCGCTGCAACGCGACCTCGCCCGGCAGCAGCGCTCGCTGCGGCTCAAACCGGAGGCGCTGGAGCGGGAGCTGGAACTGGACCTGCGCGGTGACACCGACGCGGGCCGCAGCAGGCTGCTGCACCGGCTGCGGCTGCTCGGCGTCCACTGGGGCGAGCCGGCCGAATCCCGGGGGAGTACGGGCACCTTCCGGGAGACCTGGCGGCTGCGGTGGGAGCCGGAGCTGTCGGTACGGGTCGCCGAGGCGGGCGTGTGGGGGACGACCGTGCTCGCCGCGGCGCAGGCCAAGGCCGAGACGGACGCGACCGCCGCGCGCGCCCTGGCCGAGGTCACCGCGCTCGCCGAGCGGTGCCTGCTGGCCGGGCTGCCGGACGCCCTGCCCGTGGTCATGCGGGTGCTCGCCGATCGGGCGGCCCTCGACACGGACGTCGGCCACCTCGCGCAGGCCCTGCCCGCACTGGTCCGCTCCCTGCGCTACGGCGACGTGCGCGGCACCGACACCGGCGCGCTGACCGAGGTCGCGGCGGGCCTCGCCGAGCGGATCTTCGTCGGCCTGCCCCCGGCCTGCGCCGGTCTCGACACGGACGCGGCGCAGGAGATGCGCGGGCACGTGGACGCCGTGCACACGGCGGTGGGACTGCTGTCGGAAACCCTGACCAGCGCCTCCGCCATGGGCCACGGCGAGGCCGGCGTCCCCGCCCCCGGACGCGGTGAGGCCGGCGCCTCGGCCCCGGGCCACGGCGAGGTCAGCGCCTCAGCCTCAGCCACCGCACAGGGTGAGGCTGGCGCCCGGGCCCCCGGACATGGTGAGGCCGGCACCCCGACCCCGGGCCACGGCGAGGTCAGCGCCTCAGCCTCAGCCACCGCACAGGGTGAGGCTGGCGCCCGGGCCCCCGGACGTGGTGAGGCCGACGCCTCGGCCCCGGGCCACGGTGATGCCGGCGCCTCGGCCTCGGGCCACGGTGAAGTCAGCGTCTCCGCCCCCGCACACGCCGAGCCCGGCACCCCGGCCCCCGCACACAGCGAGCCGGGCGTCTCCGCCCCCGCACACGCCGAGCCCGGCGCCCCGGCCCCCGCACACGGCGAGGCCGGGGACTCCGGTGCGGGGCGGGGTGGACTGCGAGGGCGTTGGCGGGGGGTTCTGCGGAAGTTGTCGCTGCGGGACACCGTCCCCGGTGTCGTTCGGGGCCGGGCCGTGCGGTTGCTGCTGGACGAGGGGGAGCTGGATGCCGAGGAGGCGGCGCGGCTGATGGGGCTCGCGTTGTCGCCGGGGACACCGCCGGCCGACGCGGCCGCCTGGATCGAGGGCTTCGTCGGCGGCGGGGGCGGCCTGCTGCTGGTGCACGACGAACGGCTGCTCGGCCTGGTCGACGCCTGGCTGACCCGGGTGCCGGCGGAGGCGTTCACCGACGTCCTGCCGTTGCTGCGGCGCACGTTCTCGGCCTACGAGCCGGGGGTGCGCAGAACCCTCGGCGAACTGGTCCGGCGCGGACCGGGAGAACGCGCGGCACGCGACGGCCGGGGGACCACGACTCCCGGCTTCGGCGCCGAACCGGACACCGAACGGGCCGACGCCGTGCTGCCGGTGCTGCGGCTGCTGCTGGGCCTGGCGGCCGAGCACGAGACCACCGACGACATCAGCCTTGCGGGAGTGGGCACATGACCACGGAAGCACCACTGACGGACGCGCACGACCCGGCCCGGGAACGGCTGCGGCGCTGGCGGCTGGTGCTCGGCGGCGACCAGGCCGACGGCACCGGATGCGCGCTGTCCGGCCGGGACGCGGCGATGGACGGCACACTGGCCGCGCTCTACGGCAAGGGGGACAAACCGCAGCCGGGGCGGGACCGTTCGGCCGGGCTCGGCGCCTCGGCGCCGTCCGTGGCGCGCTGGCTCGGAGACATCCGCACCTACTTCCCGTCCTCCGTCGTCCAGGTCATGCAGCGCGACGCCATCGACCGGCTCGGGCTCTCCTCCCTGCTGCTGGAGCCGGAGATGCTGGAGGCGGTCGAGGCCGACGTGCATCTGGTCGGCACCCTGCTCTCGCTCAACAAGGCGATGCCGGAGACGACCAGGGAGACGGCACGCGCGGTCGTCCGCAAGGTGGTCGAGGACCTGGAGAAGCGGCTCGCGACCCGCACCCGCGCCACCCTCACCGGCGCCCTGGACCGCAGCGCCCGCATCAGCCGGCCCCGCCACCACGACATCGACTGGAACCGCACCGTCGCGGCCAACCTCAAGCACTACCTGCCCGAGCACCGCGCGGTCGTACCGGAACGGCTCATCGGGTACGGGCGGGCCGCGCGGTCCGTGAAGAAGGAGGTCGTCCTCTGCATCGACCAGTCCGGGTCGATGGCCGCGTCCGTGGTCTACGCGTCCGTGTTCGGGGCGGTCCTCGCCTCCATGCGGTCGATCAGCACCCGGCTGGTCGTGTTCGACACGGCGGTGGTCGACCTCACCGACCAGCTGGACGATCCGGTCGACGTGCTCTTCGGCACCCAGCTCGGCGGCGGTACGGACATCAACCGGGCGCTCGCCTACTGCCAGTCGCAGATCACCCGGCCCGCCGAGACCGTGGTCGTGCTGATCAGCGACCTCTACGAGGGCGGCATCCGTGACGAGATGCTCAAGCGGGTGGCGGCGATGAAGGCGTCCGGAGTGCAGTTCGTGGCACTGCTCGCCCTGTCGGACGAAGGAGCGCCCGCGTACGACCGGGAACACGCGGCGGCGCTCGCCGCGCTCGGCGCACCCGTCTTCGCCTGCACGCCCGACCTCTTCCCGGCGGTGATGGCGGCGGCACTCGAGAAGCGGCCCCTGCCGATACCGGACACCGTGTGACGCCGGGCAGGAAAGAGGCAGGAACAGGGACATGACTACCCATCGGTAACAGGGGGCTTGCGCTACCTCGGGCAGGCCGTGCGAGGATCGACGCCTCCCGTGCCGACCCGAGGAAGCTCCGTCTCTTGACCTTGCCTGCCGCTCTGTTCGGTACCGCTGTGCGCGTACTGCGTACGGCGGCCGGGCGGCGTGCGCTGCACCTCGCCCTGCTGGTCGGCGGACTGTTCATGGTCGGGTTCCTGTGCGGGGAGCAGGCACACGCGGCCGAGGGCACGCCGGCGGGTCCGGTGAGCCAGCCGGCCGGACACGAGGACGCGGCGCGCACCGTGCGCACGGTCACCCAACGGGTCGTCACCCCCGTCCGGGGCGTGGCACGAACGGCGTCCGACACGGTCGAGGACACGCGGGCCGCGGTGCAGAACCTGCCCGCCACGCCCCCCGTGCCCGCCACGCCCTCCGTGCCCGCCACGCCCTCCGTGCCCGCCACGCCCTCCGTGCCGTCCGCACCTTCCGTGCCCTCCGTTCCTCTGCCGGAACTCCCCGGAGTCTCCGAGCAGCCGCCCGTGCATCCGCTGCCCGCGCCGTCCACGCCGGAGCCCCGGCCGCACCGGAACGGCAGCACGGCACCGGCGGCGGACGGCAAGGCCGGCCAGGCCCGCACCGAGGCGCGTACCCACGTACCCGCACGGCCGTCGGCCACGGCGTACGGACCGGGCCTCGAGCCCCCGGCCGTGCCTCAGGTCCCGGCGGACCGGACCACCCGTCACACCACCGCACCCTTCGAGTCCCCCGAGCAGCCCGCGCCCACCGGAGACCCCGACGGCGTCCTCGGCAAGCAGGCGGCCGACGGCACCGCGTCCCGTCACGGTGACGCGCACGCCGTCACCCCCGACGGCCGGGCGCCCCTGCGGCTGCTGCCCGGCACCGCCGCGCGCGTCGACGCGCCGAGGACCCGGGAACGGCACCGGGACATCCCCGTCTTCCCCGGCTAGGCCACAGGGCCGACCTCCCCGCCACAGACCTGTCGCGCGGGGGCGGAACAGGTCTGCCCGCTCCGCCGGACCGCCGGCCTCTCCGGCGCGTCCCGGACGGAAACCCCCTAGCCGTTCTCCGAAGGACTTGACGCACGCATGAACAAGAACATCCGCCGCTCCATCGTGATAGCCGCCGGTGTCACCGGCGCATGGGCGCTCGGCTCGGCCGTGGCCAGCGCCGACGAGCTGTCCACCCCGGCGCTCTCCGTACCGGACGCCGACAGCGGCGCCGGCCTCGGCATCGTCACCGACACGGTCTCCGGCCTGACCGACACCGTCGACGGCACCCTCACCGACGTCCATGACACCGTCTCCGGCCTGACCGGGACGGCCGCGTCGGCCGCCTCGACCGTCCCGGCCGTCTCGGACCCGGCGGCCGAGGCCCGGCAGCAGGGCGGCACCGTCACCGGCACGGCCGGCCAGGCCCGCCACCACGCCGAGGCGAAGACCCCGGCCGCCGCGAAGATCCGGGGCGGCCAGGCCATCCACGGCGCCCGCGCGGCCCGGACCGCCCAGTCCCGGGCCGAGGGGACCGCGCAGCACACGCGGGCGGCCGGCGACGGACTCGCCGGCGGGACCACGGCAAGGGCCGCCCGGGCCGTCGAGGCGGTCCAGCCGGCCGCCCACCTCGCCGCGTCCGCCGCCCAGGACCAGATCGACTACCTCTTCGGCCCCCTCTCCTCCTTCGCCCCGGAGGTGGAGGAGGCCCTGGCCGCCGCCCAGACGAGGCTGCGGGCCACCCAGTCGGCCGCGCACCGGCGGGCCGGGGGCATCCAGGGTGCCGCGCGCACGACGGCACAGCAGACCGTGGCCGGGGCGCAGGGCCGGACCGCCGGTGCGGCGGGCCTCGCGCACGGTGAGGCGGCCCGGGCGACCGGGGCCGCGCAGGCCACTGTCGCCGGCGTGCCCGCGCACGTCACCGGCACGGCCGCCGGCGTCGAGGAGCGGCTCGTCGGCACGGTGCGCACCGTGCCGGGCACGGTCACGCCGGTCGTCGACGAGACGGCCGGCGTGGTCGTCCCGCCGGTGGCGTCCGCCGCCGTGGACGGCGCCCTGCCGGTGGCCGGGCATGCGGTGGCGGGCGTGCACGGGGTCGCCACCGGCGCCCTCGCCGACGCGCGGACCTACGCCACCGGCCTGGCCGGGCAGGTGGCCCCCGACGCCGTGCACGCCGTGCTGCCGCCCGTCGCCGGTACGGCCGTGCACGGTGTCGTGCCGGTCGCCGGGCAGGCCGTGGCGGACGCGGGGACGCTCGCGTACGGCGTCGTCGGTGACGTGCGGCCCTTCGCGGACGGTGTCGTGGGCGCCGTACCGCCGCTGGCCCACGGCGTGACCGGGAGGACCGATGCGTTCGCGGAGGGCGTGGCCGGGCAGGTGCCGTCGTTCGCCACCGGAGTCACCGGCACCGTGCAGCCGGTCCTGGACACGGTCACCGGGACCGTGCGGCCGGTCGTGGACGGTGTCGGCGGCAGCGCGAGCGGGCTGGCGTACGGCGTGACCGGCGACGCGCGGCACTACGCGGGCGGGCTCGCCGACGAGACCGGGCCGCTCACGCGGCAGGCCGGGACGCTCGCGCAGGACCTCGGCGGGACCGCGCAGGCCACCGGCGGCCCGCTGGCCGGGCATGCGGTCGCCGGAGCGCAGGGAGCCGCCCGGTCCGTCGTCCCGGGCTACGCCCAGGACCTTTCGGGCCACGCCCAGGATCTTCCGGGCTACGCCCAGGACCTTCCGGGGTACGTGACGTACGCCCAGGGAACGCAGCGGGCCTGAGGGCCCGCCACCGGCTCCGCGGGGGCGAACGGACCCGGACGGCCGAACGCCGTCGGCGCGTCCGGCCGGACCCCCGCGGGAAGGGGCGGGTGGTCCCCATTGGGGTGGGGATCAACCGCCCCGGGCCCCCCAGGGGCCCGTCCAGAGGCCTCACCGGGTCAACCCCAGCCCGGTGAGGCCTCGCACATCGCCCCTACGTCACCCATATGTCGGCACGCCGTGCCAGTAATCCCGGCATCATGTGACAGGTATCACCGCTCATGTGTGACCCTCGATTTAGGGAGCCCGCGCAAGCGGCGATAACCTGCGAGACGGACATGCCGCGCGCTCGGACACCGTGTGCGCTTCCCCTGTGACCCATGCGGACGTCACGTTGCCCTTCGCGGCACGCCCACGCATCCAACGAACCGCGAGATCACTGATAGGGACGGAAGCGCGTGGACCTGTTCGAGTACCAGGCGAGGGACCTCTTCGCCAAGCACGATGTACCGGTGCTGGCCGGTGAAGTCATCGACACGCCTGAGGCGGCGCGCGAGATCACCGAGCGGCTGGGCGGCAAGTCCGTCGTCAAGGCGCAGGTGAAGGTCGGTGGTCGCGGCAAGGCCGGTGGCGTCAAGCTGGCCGCCTCCGCGGACGAGGCCGTCGCCCGTGCGACGGACATTCTCGGCATGGACATCAAGGGCCACACGGTCCACAAGGTCATGATCGCCGAGACCGCTCCGGAGATCGTCGAGGAGTACTACGTCTCCTTCCTCCTCGACCGTGCCAACCGCACCTTCCTCTCCATCGCCTCGGTCGAGGGCGGCATGGAGATCGAGGAGGTGGCGGCCACCCGTCCGGAGGCCGTCGCCAAGATCGCGATCGACGCCATCGACGGCGTGGACGAGGCCAAGGCCCGCGAGATCGTCGCGGCCGCCAAGTTCCCGGCCGAGGTCGCGGACAAGGTCGCGAACGTCCTGATCAAGCTGTGGGACACCTTCATCAAGTCGGACGCCCTCCTCGTCGAGGTCAACCCGCTGGCCAAGGTCGCCTCCGGTGAGGTCATCGCCCTCGACGGCAAGGTGTCGCTCGACGAGAACGCCGAGTTCCGCCACCCCGAGTACGAGGAACTCCACGACAAGGACGCGGCCAACCCGCTCGAGGCCGCTGCCAAGGCGAAGGGCCTCAACTACGTCAAGCTCGAGGGCGAGGTCGGCATCATCGGCAACGGCGCGGGTCTCGTCATGAGCACCCTGGACGTCGTCGCCTACGCCGGCGAGAACCACGGTGGCGTCAAGCCCGCCAACTTCCTGGACATCGGCGGCGGCGCCTCCGCCCAGGTCATGGCGAACGGCCTGGAGATCATCCTCGGCGACCCCGACGTCAAGTCGGTCTTCGTCAACGTCTTCGGTGGCATCACCGCCTGTGACGAGGTCGCCAACGGCATCGTCCAGGCCCTGAAGCTCCTGGAGGACCGCGGCGAGAACGTCAGCAAGCCGCTGGTCGTCCGTCTCGACGGCAACAACGCCGAGCTGGGCCGGCAGATCCTCACCGACGCCAACCACCCGCTGGTGCAGCGCGTCGACACCATGGACGGCGCGGCGGACAAGGCCGCCGAGCTGGCCCACGCCGCCAAGTAAGCACTCAGGACGAGGACACCAACACACCATGGCTATCTGGCTCAACAAGGACAGCAAGGTCATCGTCCAGGGCATGACCGGCTCCACCGGCATGAAGCACACCAAGCTCATGCTCGGTGACGGCACCCACGTCGTGGGCGGCGTGAACCCGCGCAAGGCGGGCACCTCCGTGGACTTCGACGGCAACGAGGTACCGGTCTTCGGCACCGTCGCCGAGGCCATCGAGAAGACCGGCGCCAACGTCTCCGTCATCTTCGTGCCGGAGAAGTTCACCAAGGACGCGGTCGTCGAGGCCATCGACGCCGAGATCCCGCTGGCCGTCGTGATCACCGAGGGCATCGCCGTGCACGACACGGCCGCCTTCTGGGCGCACGCCGGCAAGAAGGGCAACAAGACCCGCATCATCGGCCCGAACTGCCCCGGCATCATCACCCCGGGCCAGTCGAACGTCGGCATCATCCCGGGCGACATCACCAAGCCGGGCCGCATCGGCCTGGTCTCGAAGTCCGGCACGCTGACGTACCAGATGATGTACGAGCTGCGTGACATCGGCTTCTCGACGGCCGTCGGCATCGGTGGCGACCCGATCATCGGCACCACGCACATCGACGCCCTCGCCGCGTTCCAGAACGACCCCGAGACCGACCTGATCGTGATGATCGGTGAGATCGGTGGCGACGCGGAGGAGCGGGCCGCGGCCTTCATCAAGGACAACGTGACCAAGCCGGTCGTCGGCTACGTCGCGGGCTTCACCGCGCCCGAGGGCAAGACGATGGGCCACGCGGGTGCCATCGTCTCCGGCTCCTCCGGCACGGCCCAGGCGAAGAAGGAGGCCCTCGAGGCCGCGGGCGTCAAGGTCGGCAAGACCCCGACCGAGACCGCCAAGCTGGCTCGGGAGATCCTCTCCGCCTGAGCTTCCTGATCGACCGTCGATGGGCCCGCTCCCCTGGCTGGGGCGGGCCCATCGGCGTGCGTTCACCGCAGCTCCGGCACCAGCCGCTCCGGACCGTTCGCCGCCTCTTTGTGCAGCTTCGCCCGCAGCGACTGTTCCGCCCTCGACAGCGGGCCCATGGCGGCGGGCGGCGGAACCCCCTGTACCGCCCGCGCCGGAGCGATCGGCGGCTCGTAGTGCGTCGGCGCCGTCCGCAGCGTCAGTGCCGTCGAGCCGATGATCGCGACCGTGAAGGCGATGGCCGCACGGGTCCAGAACACGTTCCGGCGTTCGCCGCAGGTGCGCACCACCGTCGGCCTGCCGGCGAGCAGTCGCTCCGAGGAGGCCAGTTCGGCCAGGCGCCGGTGCAGCACGGCGGGGTCGGCCAGCGCCGGGATCTGCGCGGCCACGACCTGGCGGGCGTGCGTCAGCCGGCTGGCGGCCGCCGGTGTGCTGGCCTCCGTCTCCGCAGCGGTCTCCGGCAGGTCGAGGCCCACCCCGTCGTAGAGGACGAGGGTGCGCCGGTACGCCGGCGGCAGCTCGAGCAGGGCATGCAACAGGGCACGGTCGGCCGGGTCGGCCGGTGGAGGCTCGGGGTGCCGGTACCGGGGACGGAACCGGTGCCAGGGGGAGAGCGCGCAGTCGTACGCCATCGCCCGCACCCACCCGGCCGGGTCCCGGTCCTGGGCCACCTCGGGCCAGCGCTGCCAGGCCAGCTGGAAGGCCTGCTCCACGACCTCGCGGGCCAGCTCCCGGCGCCCGGTGAGCAGATAGGTCTGCCGTACGAGGGCGGGGGCGCAGAACGCGTAGAGGGCGTCGAATGCCTGAGCGGGCGTCAGCGGCTCGGGCGGGCCCGGCGCGGGAGCGTGTCCGGGGCGGCAGGCCTTCCCCGGCGGTTCCTGACCGGCCGTCGGCCGGGCGAGCGTGGTCAGCAGCCGGGTGTACGCCGCGCCGGCGCCTCCGTCGGGGATGCGGCGGCCGGACTCCCACGCGCGCACCGTGGCGCGGCTGACGCCGAGCCGTGCGGCGAGCTGAGTCTGCGTCAGCGAGTGGGACACGCGCAGGCGTCGGCGTTCCTTCGGCAGTGGCAGCGAGGTGGCAGAACTCTGCGTCATCACCATGCACCCTTTCGTACGAAAAAGAACATAAACGTATATTGAGCGACACTTCGGAGGTTCGCCTGTTACGACGGGAAAGCGCGTGTCGTTGGGAGCATGGAGTCCGTGACCCAGATGACCGCTCACCGACCGCCGTCGTCGCCTCTGCTGGCCCGGATGCGAGACCGCTCGCCCGGGCTGGCCGCAAGCCTCCTCGGTGGTGCGGTCGCGGCCGGGCTCGGCCTCGGTTCGCTCGCCGTGATCGTCCTGGGGATGTGGGTCAGCTCGCCGTACCCCGACAGCGGGCCGGGCGGCGCACTGCACGTCGCGGCCGCGTTGTGGCTGCTGGGGCACGGGGTGCAACTGGTCCGCACCGAGACGCTGTCCGGCGCGCCCCTGCCGGTGGGCGTGACCCCGCTGCTGCTGCTCGCGATGCCGGTGTGGCTGCTGTACCGGGCGGCGCGCGACGCGTCGGACGTCTCCGCCGATCCCGACGGGCCGCCGCCGGTGCCGGCGCTCACGGTGTGGACGGGGGTGGTCCTCGGCTACCTCGGCGTCGGCGGCGCGGCCGCGATGTACTGCTCCAGCGGCGAACTGCGTCCCGTGTGGACCTGGGTGACGGGGTGTCTGCCGCTCGTCGCGTCGGCCGGGGCGGGCGTCGGGACCTGGTCGGCGCACCGCCGCCCGGGAGGCCGGCCGCTTCCCGCTCGAGCGGAGCCGAGCGCCCAGGGGGCCGCGCTGAAGATGCTGCCGGGGCCGGTGCGGCGGCTGGTGTGGTCGGCGGGGGCACGAGCGCTGCTGGCCGGGGCCGTACGGGCCGCCGGTGCCGCGACGGCGGTGCTCTTCGGGGGCGGGGCGCTGCTGCTCGGGGTGTCGCTGGTGTGGCACGGCGACGCGGCGCGGGCGTCCTTCCTGCAGCTGACGGAGGGCTGGACGGGACGGCTCGCCGTGCTGCTGCTGGGCTTCGCGCTCATCCCCAACGCGGCGGTGTGGGCCGCGTCCTACGCCCTCGGCCCCGGGTTCGTCCTGGGCGCCGGGCACCTGGTGCACCCGCTCGCCTCCGATCCGGCCCCGCTGCTGCCGCCGTTCCCGCTGCTGGCGGCGGTGCCGGACGCGGGCGCCGGGACACAGCCGAACTGGGCGGCGGTCCTGGTGCCGGTGGCGGCCGGAATGACGGCGGGGTGGTTCGTGGCGCGGGCGGCCGTGCCGCGGCGGCAACCCGGGGAGGCGGCACGGGTCCCCTGGTCGGCCGGCCGCACCGCCGGTTCGGTCCTGCTGACGGCGGTGGTCTGCGCGGCGTTCCTGGGCCTGCTCGCCGAGCTGGCGGGCGGCCCGCTGGGCGTGGCCGCACTGACCCGCTTCGGCCCGGTGGGGTGGCGGACCGGGGGTGCGGCAGGGGCCTGGACGGCGGTGTTCGGGATGCCGGTGGCGCTGGTCGTACGGGCATGGCGGCTGCGGAGACGGCGGACCCGGCCCGGCACGGTTCCGGCTCAGGGCACGGAGCCGGCGAGGGCGGTGGCAGGGGCGGACGCGGGTGCGGCCCCGGCGAAGGGCGCGCCGCAGGAGCGGGCACAGGCGAAGTCACCGGCGCAGGCGAAGTCACCGGCGCATGGGAAGGCCCCCGGACAGGGGGAGGCGCCGGCACAAGGGAACGCGCCCGGGCAGGGGACGGGACCGGGGCAGGGGACGGGGCCCGCGCCGACCTCAGGGCAGGGAGAGGAACCGCAGACGGGCTCCGGGGAGGCCGAGGAGCCGGCGACGAAGACCGACGGCGCAGGCAGGTCCAAGGACGAGACCGCCGAGCCGGAGGACGCGACCGAGCCGAAAGACGGCAGCAAGCCGGAGGACGCGACCGAGTCGGAGGACGCCCCCGAGCCGAAAGACGGCAGCAAGCCGAAGGACGGCACCCACTCCGAGGTCCGCGAGCCCAAGGCCCCCAAGTCCAGGGCCCCCAAGGAAAAGGCATCCGGCCGGCCGGGCGTCGTACCCGCCTTGTCCGGCGCCGCCGAGGACGAGCCGTACGAGATCCTGCCGGCCGACGACCCGTTCACCCCCGACTGGCACGACGAACTCGCGCGTGCCTCCCGCTGGGCGGCCCTGAGAGAGGCCGCCGCCTCCCGTGACGCCTCCGGCGGGCCGTTGCGGCAGCCGTCGGCCCCGGAGGACCCGCCTCACGCCCCCGGCACACCACCGCCTGCGCCCCGGACCGGCCCCGCGGACCCGGAGCCGAGCCCCTGAGCCGTGCCGCCGGTCGTCTCGCGGCGCCGCCGACCGGTCCCGAGCGTGATGTCAGTCGTTCCCCACGCCCAGCACGCCCCGCAGCTCCTTCGGCAGGAGGCTCTCGCAGGACTGCTTGGCCTCGTGGGTGAGGGCGTCGTCGACGCAGGTGTAGTAGTCGCGGTAGACCAGCTGGACGGTGAAGGTCGAGGCGACCAGAACCAGCGCCAGGGACGCCGTGACCAGGCCGCCGATGGCCGCCGTCGTCTGCGGCCGGCCACCGGGGGGCGCCGGGGCGGCCGGGCCGGCCGGAGTGTCCGGGTCCGGGGTGCGCGGCTTGGCGCGCAGCGCGCTGATGCCCCAGTACAGGGCCAGCGCGCCCAGCAGCAGGGCCACGTACGGCCAGCTGAACAAGACGAAGAAGACCGCCCACATGCCCGACAGCAGGGCGTACCGCGCGCGCCGCTGGGCGGGGTCGGTCGGGTCCCAGCGCATGCCGGGGCCGGCCGGTCCGCCGGGCTGCTGGGGACCGCCGCCGGGCCGCTCGCCGAACCCGCCGGGGGCGCGGCCGGGCTGGCGGTCGCTCCACTGGCTGCCCCAGGGGGACCCGCCCCCCGGGCCGGAGCCCGGACCGTGGCCGGAACCGGAACCGGAGCTGTGGCCGGAGGATCCCTCGGGGTGGCGGGGCTGCCAGGGGCGGTCCGGGGTGCCTTCCGGCGGCGGCGCGAACGGATTGTCGTCCTGCTGCTCGCCGCCCCGACCGTCGCCGTCCCGCCCGCCCCGGGGTGCCTCGGGCGGCGAGGCCGGCCGCTCCCGCAGCAGCACGGCGCCACGCTCGCCTCCCTGGGCCGGGGGCGGCGGGAACGTGAGGAGTCGCAGGCTGCGATCGGGCATCAAAAGAGCGTCTTCCCCTAGATGGCTACGGCTGTCCGGCGTGAGCTTCCACCCCGTGAACGCACCGCACGACGACCGCGTTCCCGAGGCTGCCCCTTCTCGATTCCCTGCGAACGCTACCTTCCGGCCACGCCCCCGTCCCGTGGGGGCTGTCCGCAGTGCCGGTATCGTTGCTGACGGTCGGCCGCTTCGTAGACTTCCCCGTATCGGGAGATGCGAAGCATTCGTGCGAAGGTACAAGGCGCCGGCTGGACACATCGCCACCCCGAGAAAGGGCCCCATCGTGGCCGCCACCCCCGCCGGCCCAGCGGTCAAGCGCCTCGTCGTGCTGGTCTCCGGATCCGGTACCAACCTGCAGGCGCTCCTGGACGAGATCGAGCGCACCGGAGCCGAGTCGTACGGCGCCCGGATCGTCGCCGTCGGGGCCGACCGCGACGGCATCGAGGGGCTCGCCCGCGCCGAGCGGGCCGGGCTGCCGACCTTCGTGCGGAAGGTCAAGGACCACGGCACCCGCGAGGAGTGGGACGTCGCCCTCGCCGAGGCGGTGGCCGCGTACGAGCCGGACCTCGTGGTCTCCGCCGGTTTCATGAAGATCGTCGGCAAGGAGTTCCTCGCCCGCTTCGGCGGGCGGTTCGTGAACACCCACCCGGCGCTGCTGCCCAGCTTTCCGGGGGCCCACGGGGTGCGTGACGCGCTCGCGTACGGCGCCAGGGTCACCGGCTGCACCGTCCACTTCGTCGACGACGGCGTCGACACCGGGCCGATCATCGCCCAGGGCGTGGTCGAGATCCGGGACGAGGACGACGAGAGCGCGCTGCACGAGCGCATCAAGGAAGTCGAGCGAAGGCTGCTCGTCGAGGTCGTGGGGCGGCTCGCCCGCAACGGCTATCGCATTGAGGGACGAAAGGTAGTTATCCAGTGACCGCCGAGAGCAACAAGCGGGCCATCCGTCGCGCGCTCGTCAGCGTCTACGACAAGACCGGTCTCGAGGACCTCGCGCGCGGGCTGCACGAGGCCGGTGTGGAGCTGGTCTCCACCGGGTCCACGGCCGGCCGGATCGCCGCCGCCGGCGTCCCCGTCACCAAGGTCGAGGACCTGACCGGCTTCCCCGAGTGCCTGGACGGCCGGGTGAAGACGCTGCACCCGAAGGTGCACGCGGGCATCCTCGCCGACCTGCGTCTCGACAGCCACCGCGAGCAGCTCGCCGAGCTGGGCGTGGAGCCGTTCGACCTGGTCGTCGTCAACCTCTACCCGTTCCGGGAGACCGTCGCCTCCGGCGCCTCGCCCGACGAGTGCGTGGAGCAGATCGACATCGGCGGCCCCTCGATGGTCCGCGCGGCGGCCAAGAACCACCCGTCCGTCGCGGTCGTCACCGACCCCGGCGCCTACTCCGCGGTCCTCCAGGCGGTCAAGGAGGGCGGCTTCACGCTGGAGCTGCGCAAGCGGTTCGCCGCCCAGGCCTTCCAGCACACGGCGGCCTACGACGTGGCCGTCGCGAGCTGGTTCGCGAGCGAGTACGCCCCCGTCGACGAGTCGCAGTTCCCCGACTTCCTCGGCGCCACCTGGGAGCGCAAGAACACCCTGCGCTACGGCGAGAACCCGCACCAGCCCGCCGCGCTCTACGTCGACGGCACGGGTGCCGGCCTCGCCGAGGCCGAGCAGCTGCACGGCAAGGAGATGTCGTACAACAACTACACGGACACGGACGCCGCCCGCCGTGCCGCGTACGACCACGACGAGCCGGCCGTCGCGATCATCAAGCACGCCAACCCGTGCGGCATCGCCGTCGGCGCCGACGTCGCCGAGGCCCACCGCAAGGCGCACGCCTGCGACCCGCTGTCGGCGTTCGGCGGTGTGATCGCCGTCAACCGCCCGGTCAGCAAGGAGATGGCCGAGCAGGTCGCCGAGATCTTCACCGAGGTCATCGTGGCCCCGGACTACGAGGAGGGCGCTCTGGAGGCGCTCACCAAGAAGAAGAACATCCGCGTCCTGAAGGCCCCGGCCGCGCCCGCCGACCCGGTCGAGGTCAAGGCCATCGACGGCGGCGCCCTGCTCCAGGTCACCGACCGCCTCCAGGCCGACGGCGACGACCCGGCCAACTGGACGCTGGCGACCGGTGAGGCGCTGTCCGCGGACGAGCTGGCCGGGCTGGCCTTCGCCTGGAAGGCCTGCCGCGCGGTCAAGTCCAACGCGATCCTGCTCGCCAAGGACGGCGCCTCCGTCGGCGTCGGCATGGGCCAGGTCAACCGCGTCGACTCCGCCAAGCTGGCGGTGGAGCGGGCGGGCGAGGAGCGGGCGCGCGGTTCCTACGCCGCCTCCGACGCCTTCTTCCCCTTCCCCGACGGCCTGGAGATCCTCACCGAGGCCGGCGTCAAGGCCGTCGTCCAGCCGGGCGGTTCGGTCCGCGACGAGCTGGTCGTGGAGGCCGCGAAGAAGGCGGGCGTCACGATGTACTTCACGGGGACGCGCCACTTCTTCCACTGAGCCGCGTCCGCGGTGCCCTCGGTCCGGTCGTCAGCGGCCGGGCCGACGGCGTCCGCGAACGGCGACCGGGCCGTTCCCCCTGCCGGAAGGGGGAACGGCCCGGTCGGATGTGCCGTCCGTCGTCGCCGCTCAGTAGCGCGGGCGGTTGAACCAGGCCGCGCCGGACGGGGTGATCATCGCCGCCGCCATGATGCCGCCGAAGCCGATCCACAGCAGCGCCCAGATCAGCGCGGCGCTGGAGTTCGCGTCGGCCGCGCCGATCAGGGCCAGGACGCCGACGAGGGCGCCCAGGATGCCGTAGACCATCGTGGTGATGCGGATGCCCTGACCGCCACGGGACATCTTCACGCCCAGCGTGATCGACAGCGCGGCGAGTCCCAGGGCGAGCAGCGCGAGGACGAGGATGATGCCGGCCCCGTCGTGGCCGATGTCGGAGAAGCTGTTGTCGCCGAAGGTGTCCTCACCGGCGTTGGAGGCGTCGTTGAGCGTCGCGGCGCCGAACAGGAGGAAGATGCCGCCGATGACCTGCGTCGCGGCCACGATGTAGAGCAGGACCCGCGCGGTGGTCACCAGACCGGGCATGGTCTGCGGCATCATGTTCGCGACCGGGTAGCCGGGGTACGCCGGCTGCTGGGGGTAGCCCTGCGGCGGGATTCCGGGCTGCTGCGGGTAGCCGTAACCGGGACCGGTGGGCGGCTGGGGCGGCGGCGGGCCGTACGGGTTGTTCGGGTCGCCAAAGCTCATGGCGGTCTTCCTCCGTTGCTCAAGTGCGGGGACGACGCGCGGCACGGTTCGGAGGAGAGTTCTACAGATGCGGTCCGTCCCCCCGGCACTGCCCGCGGCACTGTGTACTCATCGTTCTTTAGGGGACTCTTACTTGTCCAGCCGGAAACGTCGGGTGTTGTGCAAGTGCAACATCATTGATCATGAGATGGCACATCCAGGACCGCCTCGTGACAGAGGCGGGGCGAGGCGTGCGGACACCCGGATTGGAACCGGGGACGGTTCATCCGCGAGGATGGGGACATGACCGCCCAGATTCTCGATGGCAAGGCCACCGCAGCCGCGATCAAGTCCGATCTGACCGCCCGCGTGGCGGCGCTGAAGGAGAAGGGCGTCACGCCCGGCCTCGGCACGATCCTGGTCGGGGACGACCCCGGCAGCCAGAAGTACGTCGCCGGCAAGCACCGCGACTGCGCGCAGGTCGGAATCGCCTCCATCCAGCGCGAGTTGCCCGCAACGGCCACGCAGGAGGAGATCGAGGCGGTCGTCCGCGAGCTGAACGAGGACCCGGCCTGCACCGGCTACATCGTCCAGCTGCCGCTGCCGAAGGGCATCGACGAGAACCGCATCCTGGAGCTGATGGACCCGGCCAAGGACGCGGACGGCCTGCACCCGATGAACCTCGGCCGGCTCGTCCTGAACGAGCCCGCGCCGCTGCCCTGCACCCCCAACGGCATCCTCACCCTGCTGCGGGCCCACGGCGTGGAGATCAAGGGCGCCGAGGTCGTGGTGGTCGGCCGTGGCGTGACCATCGGCCGCCCGATGCCGCTGCTGCTCACCCGGCGCAGCGAGAACGCCACCGTGACCCAGTGCCACACCGGCACCCGTGATCTGTCCGCGCATCTGAAGCGGGCCGACATCATCATCGCTGCGGCCGGCTTCCCGCACCTGATCCGCGCCGAGGACGTCAAGCCGGGCGCGGCCGTCCTGGACGTCGGTGTCTCCCGCAACGCCGAGGGCAAGATCGTCGGCGACGTCCACCCGGACGCGCTCGAGGTGGCCGGCTGGATCTCCCCGAACCCCGGTGGTGTCGGCCCGATGACCCGGGCGCAACTGCTGGTCAACGTGGTCGAGGCGGCGGAGCGCAGTGCCGGCTGAGGACACCCGTGGGCAGACGGGACCGACGGTCCGCGCCGCGGCCGGCGCCCGTGACGCCGAGGGGGGCCGGCGGCGGAGCCTCCGCCGCTTCCCGCGCGGAGGGTCCGGAGGGTTCCCCGCCGGAAGAAGGGCATGGCGCACCAAGGACACCGCGCGCCCCGAGGGCGGCGGCCGGGCCGCGCCCGGCGACGCCCCGGCGCCCGCCCGGCAGTGGCCCCTGCTGGTCGTGCTGTCGGCGGTCGGGCTCGGCCTGCTGCTGACCGCGCTGGACGTGTTCCGCTTCGGCACCCTGCTGATCGGCGCCGCGCTGCTGGCCGGCGCGGTCATGCGCTGGACGCTGCCCCGCGTCGGCATGCTCGCCGTCCGCTCGCGCTTCACGGACATCAGCACGTACGGAGTGCTCGGCCTGGCGATCGTGCTGCTGTCGCTGATGGCCCAGCCCCACCCGTTGCTGGAGATCCCGTTCCTGAAGGACACCCTGCACTTCACCGTTGACAAGTAGCGCTGCCGGTGCCGGGGGGGGGGGGGGGGGGGGCCCGGGGGGGGGGGGGGAGGAGGGGCCCCCCCCCCCCCCCCGTGGCAACACACTTTAGCCCCACCTCATACTCCCCCCCCCCAAACCACACCTCGCGCCCCACCTGTCC